>NZ_VCKW01000622.1 GCF_005889715.1 Actinomadura soli | reverse complement strand
GGCGTGGGCGGCGAGGGCGGCGATGGTGAGGGCGGCGGTGATGCCGTCTTTGTCGTTGACCAGCACGCCGCGGTCGTCGCCGACGCTGTAGCCGAGGGCTTCTTCGTAGCCGAATACCAGCCGGTCGGAGGGGCCGGCGGCGCGCATGATCCATTTGAAGCCGGTGAGGGATTCGGTGAACCGGACGCGGTGTGCGGCGGCGATCGAGCGCAGCAGCGATGAGGACACGATGGTGGTGGCGATCAGGCGGTCGTGGCCGGTGGTGTGGCGCAGGATGTGTTCGGCGAGCAGCCCGCCCAGTTCGTCTCCGGTCAGCACGCGCCAGCCTCCGGGGTGTGGGACGGCGACGGCGCAGCGGTCGGCGTCGGGGTCGTTGGCGATGACCAGGTCGGCGCGGCGTTGGGTGGCGAGCGAGAGGGCCAGGTCGAGGGCGCCGGGTTCTTCGGGGTTGGGGAAGGTGAGGGTGGGGA
>NZ_VCKW01000621.1 GCF_005889715.1 Actinomadura soli | reverse complement strand
GGTCAGCCGCTGCCACGCCTGCGCCGAGCCCCTAACCCCTGGGAACGCCGTGGACGTCGAAGCGTCGGAAGCGATGGAGCAGAAACTCCACCAGGGCGAGCAGTAAAGCCCGAATTCGAGGACCTGCTGAAACCTCACGCTCAGCGCCTGACCTGCGGCCGGAACGTTCCGGCATCCGCCACCGGCTGGCACCAGGCCATCCAGACGCTCGCGCAGGATCTGCAAGAGCAACGGGACGTCGCGCAGCAACGCAAGCACCTGCTCGAACAATGGCCGTCCATGCCGATCGGATAGGCGACGCGGAGGCCGAACTGAGCAGGCGAAGGAGAAGCCCGCCGAGGAACTCGCAGACGAGATGACCGAACTCGACCGTGAGCGTCGGCGGCCCCCAGGGCGTGCTCGTCCGGACGTAGCCGTAGCCAGAGCTATTCGCCTGTGCACGCCGACCACCTAAGTGATCGAGCCGCATGGGG
>NZ_VCKW01000620.1 GCF_005889715.1 Actinomadura soli | reverse complement strand
CGTGCTGCCGCCGCTGCCCAACCACCTGTTCACCCGCGACCCGTCCGCCTGGATCGGCCACGGGATCACCCTGCACCCGATGGCCAAACCGGCCCGGCGCCGCGAGACCGCCCATCTGGACGCCATCTACCGGCACCACCCGCTGTTCACCGCCCAGGACATCCCCGTCTGGTACCCGGGAGCCGACTCCGCCCTTCCCACCATCGAGGGCGGCGACATCCACGTCCTGAACGAAGAGCTGGTCCTGGTCGGCATGAGCGAGCGCACCACCCCGCAGGCCATCGAGCTGCTCGCCCAGCGGCTGTTCACCGCCGGCACGGTACGGCGCGTCATCGCCGCCCAGCTGCCCCGGCGGCGAACTCGGCCGCGGCCGCGGCGGCCCCCGCTGCATGACCTGCCCGCTCCACCGCGACGGGACGACGAAGTGACCGTCCTGCGCTAGGCCGGTCGCCAACGAACCACCCCGCGGGTGA
>NZ_VCKW01000068.1 GCF_005889715.1 Actinomadura soli | reverse complement strand
ACGGCCACCACCGAGATATACACCGTCTAATTCGTCGGCAGCGTCAGATGGGTATAAGAGACAGGGCGGGTGGTCGCCGTTGGACGAGGCGGCCAGGCCGGTGACCCAGCCGAGCAGTTCGGCGACGTCCGCGGGCTCGGTCGCGAGGCCGGACGCGAAGTACCGCACCTGCCCGGCGACCTGGTCGAGCGTCCGGACGGTGTTGCCGAGCCCGACCCGGCCGAGCCAGGCGCGCAGGTCGCCGTCCTCGGCGAGGCAGCGGCCGATCTCCGTGCGGGCCAGCAGGTCGGTCTTGGTGACGACGACGGCGACGCGCTTCTGGTGCCCCTGATCGGGACGGGAGCGCAGCTCGTTCAGCACCCGTTGCAGGGTGTCGGCGGGATCCTCCTCCGACGACACGGCGGCGTCGTCGATGAACTCCCGCTCGTCCCCGGTCAGGGACCTGCGCAGCTGGGGGAGGGCGAACGGGTCGACCACGAACAGCAGTGCCTCGCTGTGGTCGAGGTAGCGCAGCGATTCGACCTCGGTGGCGCCCGTGTAGTGCTCCCCGGCCGGGTCGAAGAGGTAGAGGATGCGGCGCGCGCGTCCGGGCAGCTCGATGTCCACCATGGTGGCGAGGGGCAGCTCCGGGCCCGTCTTGGCGAGCCGTCCGCCGCGCTGGAACTCGTGGATCGCGCCCGCGTACGCCTGCGCGTGCCGCTGCTCGACGAACGCGAGCCTCCCGTGGACGGCGCGCACGCGTGCGTGCAGGGCCCGGATGCCGAGGACCATGAACGTCGTCTTCCCGGCGGCCGGGCCGCCGACGAACGGCAGCGGTTCGACGCGGACGCGTCCGATCCGCTCGGGCAGCCGCCCGCCGCAGTGGGGGCAGTACGCCGCCAGCCGGAACCGTCCGAGCGGCACGGTCGTCGGCAGCCGCGCCCCGCACCGGCACACGTGCCGGAACGCGCCGCCCGAGCCGGGCGCGAGATGCCGGTGCCGCGCGCCGCAGCCCGGGCATTCGTACTCCGGCAGGCCGATCCGCTCGTAGCAGAACGGGTGCGGGCAGGTCTGCAGGATCCGCCCGTACGTCATGAACACGCGTTCCACCGCGGCGAGGACGAGCACGCACACGAGCCAGACCGCGAGCCCGGCCGCCGCGACGACCCCGTACAGGACGGTCAGCGCGAGCACGAACCCGGACGCGGGAACGGCCGCGGCGACGATGCCCGCGCACAGCGCCAGCCAGATCGGGAAGACGAAGAACCCCCAGAGCCCGCCGAGCAGCACGCGGGTGAGCTGGACGATGGTGCCCCTGGCCGTCCGGTACACCTGCGGGACGACGGTGCGGCTGATCGTCCACCAGTCGCGCCACACCTGGCCGAGCAGGTAGTGCCGGTAGGAGATCTTCGGCTCGGCGACCGGCGAGGGCCCTTCGAGGGTGGACGGCGCGAGCGTCCGGCACGCGTGCAGGTAGTACAGGCCGAGCGCGGCGACCCCGGCGACGACCAGCGTCCCGGCGAACAGCACGGGGAACACGTACATGAACCCGAGCCACATCGCGGCGCCCCACACGGCGATCAGCAGCAGCACGAGAATGGGATGCACGGGTTCACCTCCCTCTGCGGACGGATTCGTCCTCGGCGAGGAGGTCCCGCAGCGCGGCCCGGAGTTCCGGGCTGCGCGCCAGGTGCGAGTCGAGCTGCTTGGCGGCGAGCCACCGTCCGGCGGCGGCCCGCGCCCACGCCTCCAGGGCCGGTTCGGCGCGCCCGCGCGCCCTCAGCCGCAGGACGACCTCGACCAGCTCGTTGCGCTGCTCGATCTCGGCGCCGCGCAGCGGGGCACGGCCGGCGCGGGCGCGGGCGGGCAGCTCGGCCGTCCACTGCGCGCCGAGCCGGGCGCGGGCGCGGTCGGGCAGTTCGGCCAGCAACTCCGCCCGGAACGCCGGCGGGCGGCGGGCCAGCCGCCGCGCGGCCCCGAGGAACGCCTCCCCGGCGAGCTGCGGCGTGGCGCCGTCCGCGGCCGTGATGGCGTCCAGCGCTCGCGCGGCGCGCGCCGGGCCCGCGGTGATCGCCTTCCCGTACGCCTGGACGAGCGCCGCGTCGTGCCCGGACCGCCCGTCCGGCATGAGCTCGCGGACCCGTTCGGCGAGCCGCAGCGCCGCCGGTTCGGCGAGGCGCTCGCCGCCGGGGAACGCGAGCCTGGTGAAGGTCCGGGACGGCAGCCCGGCCAGCGCGGGACGGTCCGCGACCGCCTTCCCGTGCGCGTCCAGCAGATCGGCGCATTCGCCTGCGGACGGTGGCGTCCCCCAGACCTCGCGGAGCGCCGCGTCGATGTCGGCGCCGTCGAGCCGGAGCAGCTCGCCGGTGACCGCGATCCTGCGTCCGGGGCTCCTCCGCCCGATCGACGCCAGCACGGCGCACGCGACGGCGGGCGCGGTACGCAACCGCTCGGCGTGCCCGTAGAGCAGATCGCAGTTTGCGGACGTGAGGGCCGCCACCCGCTCCGGTTTCCCGGCATCGGACAGGCCGGAGATCACGCCGTCCAGGAGGGCGTCCTTGAGTGCGGCGGGGCAGCCGGTGAGCGCTTCGCCCAGGTCAGCGGCCCCGCTCCGCGTGCAGCGCGCCGCGGACGCCCTGACCACGGCGGGATCGAGCGGTGCCCTCGCGCGCTCGGCCACCCCGGCCGCCGCGACCACCGCCGCCAGGCCGGACGCCTCCGCGAGCGCGTCCGCGGCCCGGTCGGTGACGCGGAGCGAGCACTGCCGCGCGACCTCGTCCGCGCCCGCCGCCCGCGCCCGCTCGTGGACGGCGAGCGCCAGGTCCAGCCCCATGGACGGCACGCCGGGCACCAGGTCGCGCCACACCCATTCGGGAATCCTGGAGCCGTGCCGCGACATCAGCTCCGCCGCCGCGGCCTCCTCGTCCGCCGTGACGGTCGCGTCCCCCCGGCACAGGGCCAGCAGCGCGGCGGCGCCCTCCTGCGCGGGGTCGTTCAGCGGGGCCAGCTCACCGAGCGCGTCCAGCCCCCCGAAGTCGGAGTCGCGCCAGCAGCCGGCGACCGTCCGGGCGAAGCGGCTCGCGCGACCGTCCGGGGCGCCGTCGCGGAGGTCGAACGCGCACGCGTGCGAGGCGTGGTGCTGCGCGGCCGCCCAGATCGCGGGGGTCGTGCCGACCAGGCGCTGCGCCGCGCCGTCCGGGTCGGCGGAGTAGGTGACGAAGGAGAGCCGCGCCGCCGCCGCGACCGGCAGCGAGTACGACACCACCGCGATCCAGCGCGCGATCAGCTCCACGTCGTCGGCGACCAGCACGACGCGGCCGTGGCCCCGGCCCAGGACCTCCGCGACGGCGTCGACCAGGTGTCCGAGCAGCGCGTACGGGTCGCCGGGCCCGGACGCCGCCGCCAGCCACGCGGCGAGCGCCTCCGGGTCGAGCGCCGCGCCGGGCGTCAGCTCGTCCAGCGGATCGAGGACGGTCTGCGGCGCGGGATCGTGCGTCCAGTGCGGGGCGTGCCACAGCTCGGCGGGACGCAGGCCCTCCAGCTCGTCCGGCTCGGCCACGACGGCGTGCGCGAAGAAGTTGCCGTAGCGGCCCGAGTAGTCGCGGCCCAGGTAGCGGCAGCGCAGCAGCAGCGGGCGCCCGTCCACCCGGTCGTACAGCAGCGACACGGGGAACCCGCCCAGCTCCGACTCGTCCGGCGACAGCGGGGCGTCGGGCGGCGGGCGGTACGACAGGTACGGCGTCACGCCCGCCCGCACCCCGTCCGGCAGGCCGGGCGTCTCGGCCACGAACTGGAACCCGGCCCGGCCGGTGGGCCCGCGCCGCGCGGAGGTGTAGTGCAGCTGCCAGGCCACGCCTAACCACCTCCGGGGCGGACGCCTTCGAGCATCCCGAACCGGTACAGCAGCCACAGCAGCGGATCTTCGGCCCGGTACGGCCGGACGCCGCCCGCGCCGACCCGGCCCTCGTCGGGGACGCCGCCGAGCGCCGACAGCCCGAACAGCGCGTGGTCGGCGTACTGCTGCCCGAGGTAGGTGTCGAGCTGCCCGGCCTGCCAGTCGTGCAGCAGCGCCCTGACCTGCTCGTTCACCGCGTCCCTGTCGTCCAGGTCGAGGACGCCCGACCCCGACCGGGACCGGTGCAGGGCCGACTGCCTCAGCAGCCCCGGCCGCAGCACGTCGATCTTGGTGAGCGCGACCGCGACCGGGACGGGCAGCGGCTCGCCCGGACGCGTGCCGTGCCGCTGCCGCAGCGCGTCGGTGACGCGGGCGATGATGTTCAGCGGCTCGCTGTCGGGATCGTCCCCCGCCCCGCGCGGCGCGGCCACGGCGTCGCGCACGCCCGTCCGCGCGCCGGGCAGCTCCAGCGGGTCGACCAGGAAGACGATCGCGTCCGCCGCCTCCAGGTACCGCAGGTGCAGGTCGGTGACCTCGCGGCTGCGCAGGTCCTCGCCCGCGGTATCGAACAGCACGAGCGCGAGCGAGTCGTTGCGCGGGCGCGCGAAACGCCCCCGCCGCGTCCGGGTGAGCAGGTACACCAGCGGCTCGCGGGGTCCGGTCGCCGCGCTCGCCGTCGTCGGCAGCAGCCGCCGCTCCTCCAGCAGCGGGCGCGCGAAGTCGCGCTTGTACCGCTCGATCGTGCGGTCGTCGCACGCCACGAGCGACGCGTCCAGCTCCGTCCCGACCCGGTTCATCAGCTCGTGCAGCAGGACGGCGATGTAGGTGCTCTTGCCCGCGTTCTTCGCGCCGACCAGCGCGACGATCCGGCCGGGGGAGTCGCAGTACGCGGACGGCAGCGGGTTGTGACATTCCGGGCAGGCCCGGTTGCCGGTCGCGAGGCCGCATTCCGGGCATTCGGCGCGCCCCTTGCGCCCGGACGCGGCGAACACCGGCGGTAGCGACGCGCCCGCCGTCGACCCCGTGTACTCGGCGAGCGCCTCGTCCAGGACGGGTGCGCAGCCCTGCCGCCGCCCCGCCTGCCCGCGGCACCGGAACAGGATCCGCTGCGGCGCGACCGGCTCGAAGCAGTACGGGCACGTGACGCCGTTCCTGGGAGCGCGCTGCCTGGACGGCACTCCGGGGATCCCCACGCGGGCGAGCGGCCTGGTCATCAGGTGACCTGGAGCCGGCGGACGGGGGGATCGGCCAGCTCGACGACGTCGTCGTCGGCGAAGCAGCGCAGCCAGTACGGCCCGGACGCGTCCGGGACGGCCAGCGACAGCTCCCCGGGGACCGGCACCTGCTCCCACGCGCCGAGCGTCTCGCCGTCGGCGGCCCGGTGCGGCATGACCCGGCCGGTGCGCAGCACCAGCGACAGCCGCGCCACCCGCAGCGGGCGCGACGCCGTCAGCCGGATCGTCAGCGCCCGCCGCCACGGCGGGCCCGACCGCAGCACGTCGTAGCGGACGATCGCGCGGGCCGCGACGACGGCGGTCACCGGCGTCCCCGTCACCCGGGAGCCGCCGACGGTCCCGGCCGCCGCGACCGACAGCTCGACGGGCTCGTCCTCGGGGACGGGCAGCCTGATCCCGCCCTGCGTGTCGTAGGCGGCGCGGGTCACGGTCTCCGACGTCGGCGGATCGGCGATCTGCAGGGCCTCCCGCCCGACCTTGTAGACGAGGTCGACCTCGGCGACGTCCGGCGGCCAGTCGAACCCGACGTGCACGTGCTCGCCGCGCCGCTCGGCGATCAGGCGGCGCGGCGGCGGCAGGTTCACGTGCCGGTGGTACGCGCCGATCGCGGCGCCGCCCTCCGCCACCGACACCGCGAGCAGCCACCCGCTCGCGCCCGGCCGGACCGCGAGCCCGCCCGGCACCGGCGTGCACGCCAGCCGCCGCGTCTCCCGCCGGACCTCCTCCAGCGGGACGAGCGCGCTCCGCGGCCACGGCGGCGGCCCCTCCGACAGCACCAGCTCGACCGTCCCGCTGCCCGGCGGGTCGAACCGGACCGTGACCAGCCCCGGGTCGGACGGATCGGTCCCGGCGGCCAGCTCGAACACCGGCTCGGGCGCCGCGCTCGGCGTGACCGACGCGCGCACCCCGTCCGTCACGACCTCCCGTCCGGACGGGTCGAGGTAGACGGCGGCGACCCGGTAGTGGTGCGTCCGGCCGTTGGGCACGGGTTCGCGGAACCCGTCGCGCCCCGCCGGGACGACCTCGCCGTCCCGGACGACGACGACCCGCGCCGCCTCGGCCGGGCACCGCCACCGTCCGGTGACCTGGCCGTCCCCGGCGAGCAGCTCGACCTCGCCGGGCTCGGGCCGCACGGTCACCGGGCCCGCCACCGCCGGCGCGGCGGCGGCGTCCCCGCGCACCGCGAACACCCCGTAGAACACCGGCTCGTTGACGGGCGGGCGCTCGTCCAGCACGCCGGTGATCCCGGCGCCGTCCCGTACGTCGCGCGGCGCCCGGCCCACCTGCCGGACGACCTGGTACTCGATCTCGCCGGCCGTCGAGGGCGACGGCTCCCACGAGAGCCGGACGGCGCCGGCGTCCACGTCCGCCCGCACCGCCGGGACGGGGCGCGGCGCCAGCCGGTGCCGGTGGGCGGCCGCGCCGGGCAGGTCGCGGACGAGCCGGAGCGCGTCGTCGAGGAGGCGGTGCGCGCGGTCCGGGTCGGGCTCGGCGGCGGCGGTCTCGCGGAGGCGCAGCGCCGTGTCGAGCCGGTGCCGGGCCTCGGCGGCGAGGACCTCCTCCTCCGACGGCCCGCCCCCCGCCTCGCGGGGCACGCCGGCGGCGTCCGCCAGCTCCGCCGCCGCGAACACCTCGCCCGCGTCGAGCAGGGCGCGCAGGCGTCCGGCGAGGCCGCCGCCCGGCCCGGTCTCGCGGACGACGGCGAACACCATGCGGCGGGCGTCGCGCCGGTCGATGCCGAGATCGTCCGTCGCGTACCGCAGCAGGGCCCGCTCGGACGCCCGCTGCCGCAGCCGCTCGCGGAGCCGGTCGACCACGTCGTAGAGCACCAGTTCGGGGAGGGGCGCGTCCGAGCGCAGCGCGGCGAGGATCGTGTCGGCGTGCGTGGTGCTCGTGTCGCGGCTGCGGCGCGCCCATTCGGCGGCGGCCGCCGCGACGGCGTCCTGGTCGAGCCGGAAGGTGCCGCCGGGCGCGGCGAACCCGTCCAGCAGCCGGATCGCGCCGGTGATCCGCCCGCCGAACACGAAGTCGGCGAGGTGCCGGGCGCCGAGGACGTCCAGCGACTCCTGCACCTTCCGGTACGCCGGATAGGGCGCGGCGGCCGGCAGCGCGTCGGGCTCGCGGATCTCGATCCCGTCGGCCGCGGCGACCCGCTCCAGCTCGGCGCGGGTCACGCCGCCGGTGCGGGCGATGCCCTCGACCTCGGCGGGCGTGGCCATCTTCAGCGTCCCGGCCGCGTCGTCGAGCCGGGCGCGGGCCTCGGTGCGGCGCCGCTCGGTGCGCTCCCGGCCGCCGCGCAGCCGCGCGTCCAGCGGCCGGAGGTCGCCGCGCTCGGCGGCGGCGAACAGCGGCGCCAGCTCCCGGTGCTCGGCCTCCAGCCGGTCGATCAGCTTGCGGTACTTCAGCTGCCCGCGCGCGCGCCGCCAGCACTGCCGGACCTCCTTGACCCGCGCCGCGACCACCGGCCCGGTCAGGGGGTCGGGGAGCGCGTACCGGGCGCGCAGGTCCTCGGGAGGCTGGTCGCCCGCCGCCCGGGCGGGTTCCAGGACCTCCCGCCGGTAGTCGTCGTCGAACGCCACGGGCGCCTCCCGGCTCAGCTCACCTGGACCCGGGAGAGGGCCTTCCGGGAGCGCTCGACCTCCTCCTCGGACATGCCGCCGACGTCCACCTTCAGCTCCAGCCGCTCCCCGGTCTCCTTCTCCACGGCCGTGACGTTCAGCAGCCCGGACGCGTCGAGCGCGAACGTCACGCCGATCGGCCAGCCCGCCTTCTTGCCCGGCGGGACGCGGATCTCCCCGGTCGCGATCTCGGTGTTGTCGATCAGGTCGCCGGACTCCACGACGCCGGCCTGCTCCATCACCCGGATGTCGGCGGACGCCTGGTCGTCGTACACGGTGAAGAAGTCCTCGGTCTTCGCGGCGGGCAGCTCGTCGTTGGCGTGCACGAGGTGCGCGACGCTCTCCGCGCCGGTCTCCCGGTCGACGACCACGATCCCGAAGGCGTGCGACGCGACGGTCTTGATCTGCCGTCCGGCGATCTGCTTCTGCTGCTCGGCGGACAGGCCCGCGCGGCTCGCCATCTCCTCGGCGCGCTCGGCGGCGCCCTCCCGGACGAGCCGCCGGTAGGTCTCCTCGAACGCGTACAGCGCGGCGCCCTTGGCGACGGCGAGGTCGGGGTCCTGGATGCGGGGCGGCAGGCCCAGCTCGGTCGCCAGCCGCGCCGCGACGACGGGCATCTTCGTGGACCCGCCGACGAGGACGAGGTCGTCGTAGTCGTCCACGCCCTTCTCGGCGGCGGTGGACAGCGTCCGGCCGGTGATCTCGACGGTGCGGTCGAGGAGGTCCTTGGTGAGCTCCTCCAGCTTCTCCCGCGTCACCTCGACCGACGCGACCCGCCCGCCGTGCATGACCCGGACGGTGTGCGCGGTGCGCGTCGTGAGCGCCTTCTTGGCGTCCTCGGCGTCGCGGCGGAGCTGCTGCTCGGTCTGCTTGTCGTCGAGGGGGTCCCCGGCGTCGGGGTGCTCGGCGCGGAACCGCTCGGCGAGGTGCTCCACGAGCCGCGCGTCCCAGTCGGCGCCGCCGAGCTCGTGGTCGCCGTCGGTGCACACCACCTCGATGTGCCCGCCGCGCAGCGCGATGACGGTGGTGTCGAACGTCCCGCCGCCGAGGTCGTACACCAGGATGGTGCGGTCCTGCTCGGGGTTGAGGACGCCGTAGGTGATCGCGGCGGCGATCGGCTCGGACACGATGTCGATGACGTTCAGGCCGGCGATCCGGCCCGCCTTGCGGGTCGCGTCGCGCTCGGCGACGCCGAAGTACGCCGGGACGGTGATGACGACGTCGCGGGTCTCCTCGCCGGTCGTGGTGCGCGCGTCGGTCGCCAGCTTCAGCAGGATGAACGCCGACAGCTCCTCGGGCGTGAAGTCGATCCCGTGGATGGGACGGGTCACGTCGCGGCCCATGTCCCGCTTGATGAGGCTGACGACGTTGTCGGGCTCCAGGACGGCGGTGTCCTTCGCGGTGGCGCCGACGACGACGTTCTCGCCGCTCTCGAAGTACACGACGGACGGGGTGGTGTCGGTGCCCTCCAGGTTCCGCAGGACCGCCGGCCGCCCCACGTCGTCGATGGAGGCTATGCAGGAGTACGTGGTTCCCAGGTCGATCCCGTAGACGGCCATGTTCCTCTCACCCATCGGTCTTCTGCGTGTCCGGTTTCGGCGACTCGCCGTTCCCGGCGCCGTTGCGGCGGTTCGAGCCGGCCTTGACCGCACGCTCGGTCCCGTTCGGCCCGGCCTCCGCCTTCGTTTCCCGCTCATCGTGCTCGGTGCCGAGCCTCCCGACGCGCACCGCCGCCTTGCGCAGCACCTTCCCGCTCTGCTCGAACCCGTCGGACTCCACGGCCGTCACGGTGCCGTCCCGCATCGGGTCGTCGACGGGCGTGACCGCGACCGGGCGGTGCCGCGCCGCGTCGTAGGGCGCGCCCGGCTCGACCGTGAACCGCTCCACGCCGAGCCGTGCCAGCGCGTCCGCGACGTCGTCGGCCACGGCCGCCAGCAGCAGCGCCGTGCCGCGCGGGTCGGGCGGCTCGGTGAGGTCGGGCGCGGCGAGCCGGCCGGACTCGCGGCGCGCCTGGTCGTGCAGCCGGTACAGCGCGGCGCGGACCGGCTCCAGCATGGCCTGCAACTCGCCGCGCCGGAGCCGCTGGTTCTCCTCGTGCAGCCGGTCGATGACGGCCTCGCGGTGCGCGGCGCGCTCGTGCTCGCGGTCGAGGCGGGCGGCGAGCCCGGTGAGGGCGTCCCTGACCCCGGCGTGGAGCGCCTCGCCGTCCGGGTCGCCCGGCGCGCCCGGCGGCGGCTCCGGCTCCGTCTCCGGCCCGGTTCCGGATGCCGCGCTGACTTGGGGTTCCCCGTCCCTCGACACGTGCAGTTACCTTAATGGTGGGCGACATGAGGCGATAGGCCCGCTGGTGACCTTCACTGGACTCTAGTTTGACCCCTGCCCGCCATTCCAGCACCGCCGCCGGTGCCGTTTTCCCACGTCGTCACTTCCGGGTAACACGGAGGAAACGGGTTTCGCGGAGGATGGGGGCAGCGGAGGGGGAACTGGAGGTGGCGATGTTGCTGCGGATACGTGTCCGCCTGCCGGACCGTCCGGGATCGCTGGGGCAGGTGGCGCGCACGCTGGGGGCCGCGGGCGCGGACGTCGTGCAGATGGCGGTGCTGGAGCGCGACAACGGCCGGGCGATGGACGACTTCACGGTCGTGTGGCCCGCGGGCGCGGGCACCGACCGGCTGGACGAGGGGCTCGGCGCGGTGCCGGGGGTGGAGGTCGTCGGGGTCTGGCCGACGGCCGAGCCGCAGGGCGCGTTCCCGGACGCCGCCGTGATCGGGCAGGTCGCGGCCGTCCCCGAGCACGGCGCGGAGATACTCGCCGACGCCGTCCCGGCCATCCTGAGCGCCGACTGGGCGGGTCTCGCGGAGCTGACCGCCCAGGGGGACGCGGTCCTGGTGCACGCCAGTGTGGGTGGCAAGTCGGGTGCCGACCTGCCGGAGCTGGCGCCGCTGCGCCCGCGTGCCTTCACGGCGCCGGACGGCACGCGGTTCGCGGTGTGCCCGCTCGCCAAGGGGACGCTCGCGCTCGTCGCCGCCCGGACGGGCGCGCCGCCGTTCCACCGGACGGAGGTGTTCCGCCTGGAGCAGCTCGCGGGCGCGGCGGACGCGGTGCTGACCGGCGACCGTTCCGGGAGATCGCCCGTGTGACCTGGTCAGCGGGTCCGCGGCGTTCTAGAGTCGCGTTCTGGGACTCACCGTGTCCAGGAGGTGGCCGATGGCCGTACTGCTCCGTCCGCACGCCGAAGCCAGGCCGGGGGAACCGGCGCTCACCGACGAACGCGGAAGCACGACGTGGCGGGACCTCGACGCCCGGACCGACCGGCTCGCGAACGCGCTGCGCGGCCTGGGGCTCGGCACGCGCGACGCCATCGCGATCCACTCCGGGAACCGGCGCGAGTCCTTCGAGCTGATGGCCGCCGCCGGGCATGTCGGGCTGCGGTACGTCCTGGTCAACTGGCACTGGACGGCCGACGAGCTGCGCTACGTCCTGGCGGACGCGGGCGTGCGGGCGCTGTTCTCCGAGGACGCGTTCGGCGACGTCGCGCGGTCGGCGTCCGAGGGGCTCGACCTGGCCGCCCGCGTCGCGTTCGGCGCGGAGACCGAGGGCTTCACCCCGTACGAGGAGTTCCTCGCGACGGGCGCGCAGGAGGAGATCGCCGGCCCGGTGATGGGCTTCCCGGTGTTCTACACCTCGGGCACCACCGGACGGCCGAAAGGCGTCAGCCGCAAGCTGCTGGACGCGGGCGCCCCGATCGAGACGGCCACGTTGGTCGGGGAGGTGTTCACCGAGATCCTGGGGATCCCGGCGGGCGGGCGGTCGCTGCTCGTCGGACCCGCCTACCACTCCGCCCAGTGGCTGTGGTCGTTCGTGTTCATGCTGGTCGGACGGTCGCTGGTGATGCGGCAGAGCTTCGACCCGGCCGAGACGCTGCGGCTCATCGACGAGCACGGGGTCACGAACGTCCATCTGGTGCCGACGCAGTTCGTCCGGCTGCTGCGGCTGGACGAGGAGACCCGCGCGGCGTTCGACGGGTCCAGCCTGCGGGCCGTCTGGCACGGCGCCGCGCCCTGCTCGCCCGAGGTCAAGCGGCGCATGATCGACTGGCTGGGGCCGATCGTCCACGAGTACTACGGCTCGACCGAGGCGGCGGTGAACAGCGTCATCACCGCGCCGGAATGGCTGGAGCGGCCCGGCAGCGTCGGCCGCCCGCTGCCGACGACGGAGGTGCACGTCCTGCGCGACGACGGCGAGCCCGCGGCGCCGGGGGAGCGCGGCCAGATCTACTTCCGCTACACCAGCGGCGACGACGTCGAGTACTGGGGCGATGCGGACAAGACCCGCTCCATGCACCGCGGCGACCGGCTGTTCACCACCGGCGACGTCGGCCACCTGGACGAGGACGGCTACCTGTACCTGTCCGACCGCGCCATCGACATGATCATCAGCGGCGGGGTGAACATCTACCCGGCGGAGATCGAGGGCGTGCTGATCACCCATCCGGCGGTCCGGGACGTGGCCGTGTTCGGCGTCCCGGACGAGGAGTTCGGCGAGCAGGTGAAGGCGGCGGTCGAGCTCGACGGCGGCGCGGAGCCGTCCGCGGACCTGGCCGCGGAGCTGATCGGGCACGTCCGCGCCGCGCTCGCCGGGTACAAGGCGCCGCGCTCGGTCGACTTCGTGGACCGGATGCCGAGGACGCCGACCGGCAAGCTCTACAAGCGCCTCCTGCGCGACCCGTACTGGAAGGACGAGAAGCAGAGGATCTGACCGGCGCGCAGCCCCGGCGGAGGGCTCACTTCAGCATGCGGAGCACGTCGTCCAGGCCGGTGAGGCAGGCGTCGGAGCCGAGCCCCTGCGCGACGGTCGCGGCGGCGGCCGTGCCCCAGCGCGCCGATTCGAGGACGTCCAGCCCGTGCGCGAGCCCGGTGATGAACCCGGCGCAGTAGGCGTCGCCGCAGCCGGTCGTGTCGACGGCCTCGACGGGCAGGGCGGGCAGGCGGCGCACGTCCGGGGCGCCGGCGGGGCCGGTCGCGACGAGGCTGCCGTCGCCGCCGAGCGTGACGATCACCGTCGCCGGGCCCTGGGCGAGCAGCGCCCTGGCGGCCTTCTCGGGGTCGTCCTCGCCGGTCATCGCCGCCGCCTGCGCCTCGTCCGGCAGGAAGTGGTCGACGTGGGGGAGGAACGCGGCGGCGGCGATGAGCAGGTCGGGGAAGGACGACAGCGGGTCCATGGTCACGACGGTGCCGGTCTCGCGGGCGGCGGCGAGCATCGCGAAGAACGCGGGGTCGTTGAGGCCGGCGGTGACGTCCGGGCCGCCGAGGTGCACCAGGCGCGCCGCGCCGAGCAGCCCGGGGCCGACCGCGCCGGCGGTGAGCGTCAGGTTGGCGCCGGGGGCGTGCAGGATCGGGCGGCCGCCGCCTCCCCGGCGCCCCCGGGGCGGCACGGGCAGGATCGACGCGGCGGTCTGCGCGGCCGTCCGCCGGACGAGCCCGCGCACGTCCACCCCGTTCCGGGACATGATCGTGACCAGCAGGTCGCCGAGGTCGTCGTCGCCGATCGCGCCGACGGAGACCACGTCGTTGCCGAGCCTCGCGAGGGCCACCGCGGTGCCCGCCGCGGCCCCGGCGGCGGTCACCCTGATCTCGTCGACGACGACGGTGTCCGGCCCGCCGGGAGGGCCCGGCACGGGCACGGGCCGGGCGAGCACGTCCAGGATGTGCGCGCCCAGTGTCACTACCGCCATGACCAGACCCCTTAAAGATCGTCAGGGCCGTAGCGTAACCGTGGAAGATCGCGAACGTGAAAGGTGCTCGCATGTTGTTGTCGGACGAAAGGGACGAACTAGGTGTGATCGGTCGGCGGCTGGCCGAAACCGGTCTGGTCATCGGCTCGTCCGGGAACGTCAGCGTCCGGTCGGGCGACCTGGTCGCGGTCACGCCGGGCGGGATGATGCTCGACCGGATGGAGCCCGCCGACTGCCCGGTCGTCACCCTGTCGGGCCGGGTGGCCGAGGGCGAGCGGGCGCCGTCGTCCGAGACGCCGATGCACCTCGCGCTCTACGGGGCCACCCCGGCGGCGGCGATCGTGCACACCCACTCCACCTACGCGGTCGCCGTCGCGACGACGATGCGGGAGCTGCCGCCGATCCACTACAACACCCTTCTCCTCGGCGGCGTGGTGAAGGTCGCGGAGTACGCCACCTACGGGACGCCCGAGCTGGCGGGCAACGTCCGCGCCGCCATGGCCGGGGGCAAGCGCGCCGCGCTGATGGCCAACCACGGCGCCGTCGCGATCGGCCGCGACCTGGACGAGGCGTTCGAGAACGCGCGGCTCCTCGAATGGCTCTGCGGCGTGTACGTCCGGGCCAGGACGATCGGCGAACCGCGCGTCCTGACAGAGGAGGAGCTGGCGAAGGTGGCCGAGCGCGGCCTCGCGCCGCCGGAGTTCCCGCCGCTGTAGGCGGCCGGCCGTGGCAGGCTGAGGGGGTGCCGAAGCTTTCGCCGGACGAGGCGCGCCGGCTGCTGACGACGGTCCCGGTCGTGCGGCTGGCGACCGTCGGGGAGGACGCGCGGCCGCATCTCGTCCCGGTGACGTTCGCCGTCCACCGCGGCGCGGTCTACACGGCCGTCGACCACAAGCCGAAGAGCACCAGGGACCTGCGGCGGCTGGCGAACATCCGCGCCAACCCGCGCGTCGCCCTCCTGGCCGACCACTACGAGGACGACTGGGACCGCCTGTGGTGGGTCCGCGTCGACGGCCACGCCTCAATCGTCGAAGATCCCGCGCGCATGGCCGGGCCCGTCCGGCTCCTGGCGGATCGCTACGCCCAGTACCGCGAGCGCCCGCCGGAGGGGCCGGTCATCGTCGTCACCATCGAGGCATGGACGGGCTGGACGGCGTCCTGACCGGCCCTCACTACTTGTCGAGCGAGCGCGCGAAGGTCAGGACGGCGCCGGCGACCGTCTCGGGGAAGTCCACGTGCGGCTGGTGCCCGGCGCCGTCCACCAGGACGAGCTCGCCGTTCAGCCGGTCCCTGACCCACTCGGCCTCCGCGACCGGGTCGGGCCAGTCGATGTCGGCCGTCCCCATGATGACCAGGACGGGCGCGGTGACCCGGTCGAGCCGGGCCTCGGACTCGGCGTGCGACATGTCCAGGTAGTCGGCGATGACCTTGGCGCGGCCCGGCCGCCTGAAGCTCTCCTTCAGCTTCGCCTTGTGCTCGGCGAAGTCCGCGGGCGGCGTGGGCACCCACTTCGGGTAGTACGACATGTAGAGCGGCACCGCCAGCCCCGGGACCCGCATGAGCGCGATGGTCAGCTTCTGCGAGAACCCGGACTTGCCGTCCCGCACGAACGGCGCCGCCAAGACCAGGCCCCGGATCAGCTCGGGCGCCTCGGCGGCGACCCACACCCCGGCTGCGGCGCCGTTCGAGCAGCCGTAGACGAGGGCGGGCCCGGCGTCCAGGTGCCGCAGCAGCGCCAGCAGGTCGTGGGCCAGCGGCGTGCTCCCGTACTCGGGCCAGTCGGCGCTGGTGTCGCCCATCCCGCGCTGGTCGACGGTCACGACGCGGTAGCCGGCGTCGAGCAGCAGCGGCTTGAGGAACCTGAACTGCGACCGCAGGTCGAGCATGGACGGGAGGCAGACGATGAGCGGCCCGTCGCCGTCGTCGTCATAGGCGAGCCGTCCGCCGGGAAGGTCGAGGTACCGGGTCTGCTCGCTCATCACGCACTCCTTGCCATTTGCGTAGCTCTATAGCTAAGAACATTAGCTTTAATGCTACCCCAGGTCAAGGGATCAGTCCCAGGCGTCGCCGAGCCTGGTCAGCCGATCGGCGTACTCGATGCGGGCCGCCCACTCGGCGGGCCAGGCGTCCATCCCGAGATGCGCGCCCGCGAAGGCGCCCGCCAGGCAGGCGATCGAGTCGGAGTCGCCGGAGCTGGCGGCGCCGCGCCAGATCGCCTCGACGGGCTCGTCCGGGAAGAGCAGGAAGCACAGCAGGCCGGTCGCCATGGCCTCCTCGGCCGTCCAGCCCGCCCCGGTGATCTCGCAGGGGTCGGACGCGCGGTCGCCGCGGGCGAGGGCCTCGTCCAGCGCGTCGAGACGTTCGAGGCACTCGTCCCAGCCCCGGGCGATGAACGTCTCCGGCGCGTCGACGCCGGGCCGCTGCCACAGGGTGTCGAGCCACCGCTCGTGGTACACGGCGCGCTGGTCGTGGCACCGGTCGCGGAGCGCGGCGGGCAGGTCGGCCGGGGCCATGCCGTCCGCCAGCCACCGGACCGCGAACGCGGTCAGCTCGCTGGCCGCCAGCCCGGTCGGATGGCCGTGCGTGAGGGCCGCCTGGAGCTGGGACGCGCCCGCGCGCGTCTCGTCCGTCAGGCCGGGCGCCAGCCCGACCGGCGCGACCCGCATGTTCGCGCCGCAGCCCTTCGAGCCCGCCACGGTGGCGTCCACCCACGGCTTTCCGGCGGCAAGGCCCCGGCACGCCCGCAGGCACGTGTTTCCAGGCGCACGGTTGTTGTCGGGGCTGTTGAGCCAATCGACGAAACGCCGCCGCCACATCGGCGTGATCAGATCCGGTGTGAAAGGTGGGCTTTCCAGGGCGTCCAGCAGGGCGGCGCCGACCGCGATCGCCATCTGCGTATCGTCGGTGACCAGCGCCGGATCACCGTTGAGCTGCGTGGGCCCGTGGTCACCGAAACGCCGTTGTATCTGCTTCATGGTGAGGAATTCGGTCGGCGCGCCCAGAGAATCCCCGTACGCCAGGCCGAACATCGCCCCGCTCGCCCGTCTCATGGGCGGCATTCTTCCTCAATTCGTGCACGCCTCGCGGTAGCCGCCGGGCGTCATGCCGTAGCAGCGGACGAACCAGCGCGTCAGATGGCTCTGGTCCGCGAAACCCGTCGCCGCCGCCACGTCCCCGATCGCGTCGCCCCGGGCCAGCAGGCGGCGCGCGGCGCGGAGGCGGAGCTGCCGCTGGTAGTCGCTCGGCGCCATCCCGTACACCCGCCGGAACCCCCGGTAGAGCGCGAACCTGCTGCACCCCGCCGCCGCGGCCAGCTCGTCGGCGCTGAGGTCGTCGAGGTAGGTCTCGTCGAGCCGCCGCCGTGCCCGCTCCACCGCGCCCGGCGCCGATGCCGCGCGTAGGCGGCGCGTGGCGGCCCGGTCCACCATCGCGCCGACCGTGGCGATGAGCAGCTCGTCCCGCCGCAGCGCCGGCGCGCCGCCGAGCAGCGCCGCGTGCAGGCCGCGCAGGTTCCGCGCGAGGACGGGGTCGGCCACGACGGGGGAGCCGAACAGCGGGAGCCCCGCCGGACGGTCCGCGATGTCGGCCAGCACGCCGGACACCAGCTCCGGCCCGATGTGCACGATCCGGTAGGTGAAGCCCAGCTCGTCGGCGGGGTGGCCGTCGTGCGAATCGTCCGGGTTGAACGCGATGACCATCCCGGCCGCGCTGGTGTGGGCGCCGCCCCGGCACCGGAACGCCTGGTACCCGTCCTCGGTCACGCCGAACGAGTACGTCTCGTGGCTGTGCCGGTGGTAGACGTGCCGCTCGAAATGCGCGTGCATCGCCTCCAGCGGGCGGTCGGGCGACCGCCAGTACCTGCTCCAGTCCACACGTTCAGTCTGGCGCACGAGCGTTCAAGACGGCCGCCCCCGGGTCGCGGAACCCTGGACGGCATGCGCTTCGACACCAAGATCGGGATCGTGGTCCGCGACGACCTGGCCGCGTGGCAGCGGCTCAACGTGACCGCGTTCCTGGCCAGTGCCGTCGCCGGCGGCGTGCCCGGCGTCATCGGGCTGCCCTACGAGGACGCGTCCGGCAACGAGTACCTGGCGATGTTCCGGCAGCCCGTCCTCGTCTACGAGGCCGGCGCCGCCGCGATCCTCACGGCCCACGGCCGCGCCCTGGCGCGCGAGATGCAGATCGCCGTCTACATCGAGGACATGTTCAAGACGGGCCACGACGAGGCCAACCGCGAGACCGTCCGCGCGGTCGCCGCCGGTGAGATGCCGCTCGTCGGGTTCGCCCTCCACGGGCCGAAGAACGGGGTGGACAAGGTCCTCAAGGGGCTGCGGCTGCACCCGTGAGCCCGGCCAGCGCGGCGAGGCGCTCGCGGTGCCGGCCGGGGGCGCCGAAGAGCTGCCGCGACCCCTGGGCCCGCTTGAAGTACAAGTGCGCGTCGTGCTCCCACGTGAACCCGATGCCGCCGTGCAGCTGGATCGCCTCGCCCGCCGTGTGGAAGAACGCGTCCGAGCAGTACGCCTTGGCGAGCGCGGCGGCGGCGGGCAGCTCGTCCGGGCTCCCGTCCGCGGCGGCCGCCGCGTTCAGCACCGCCGACCGCGCCGACTCCACCAGCACGAGCATGTCCGCGCACCGGTGCTTGACCGCCTGGAACGACCCGATCGGACGCCCGAACTGGTGCCGGACCTTCGCGTACTCGACCGTCATGTCCAGCGTCTTCTGCGCCCCGCCGAGCTGCTCCGCGGCCAGCGCCACCGCCGCCACGTCGAGCGCCCTCGCGACGGCCTCCGCCCCGCCCACCCGGCGGGCCGGAACGCCGTCGAACGCGACCCGTGCCAGCTTCCGCGTCTGATCGACGGTCGGCAGCGGTTCCCGGACGAGCCCGGTCGCATCGCCCGCCACCGCGTACAGCCCGACGCCGTCCTCGGCCCGCGCCGCGACGAGCAGCAGATCGGCGACATGCCCGTCCAGGACGAAGCTCTTGCTCCCGCGCAGCACCCCGTCCTCGAACACGGTCTTCACCGCTCCGAGGTCCCAGCGGCCGTCCTCCTCCGCCACCGCGAGCGTCGCGATCGTCGACCCGTCAGCGATGCCGGGCAGCAGGTCATGGCCGCCGTCGCCGGCCTCCAGCGCCGCCGCGGCCGTGCTCGCGGCGAGGAACGGCGCGCACACCAGGGCCCGCCCCATCTCCTCGAACACGACGGCCAGCTCCCGCATCCCGTACCCCGCGCCGCCGTGCTCCGCCGGGATCGCGAGACCCTGCAGCCCGAGCTGCTCCGCCATCCGCGCCCACATCCCGGGGTCGTAGCCCTTGGCCGTCCTCATCAGCCGCCGCACCTCGCCGGACGGCGACCGGTCGGCGAAGAAGCGCCGCAGCGCGTCGCGCAGCTCCCGCTGTTCCTCGGTGACGACGAGCTTCATCCCGCGGCCTCCCCACGCTGGTACCGCGGCCATCCTGCCGCAGGTCCGCCGCCCGCCTCACCGGCGGTTCCCGGCCAGCGGGACGCGGTCAGGGCGCCCAGTCGTGCGGCCCGAGCACGTACCCCTTCGGGGTGGAGTGCACGTGGTTGATCGACACCAGATGCCCGAGCGCGGCCCACAGGTCCTCCTCGGGCCCGCCCACGAGCCGCCCGATCGTGTCGAAGTCCGCCGCCCCGCCGTCCTTGTCGATCTCCGCCACGGTCTCGTACACGATCAGCTCGAAGTCCGTCAGCTCCTGAACGTCCCCACGCCGTTCATCTCGCTCATCCATACCCGACCCGTGCCCGTTCCCGGGCGTTCTATCTGTTTTCGCCCGAGCTGTCACGCGGGTGGGGGGTACGTCGTCTCCCTGGGGACACAGGTCCAGGACGATGAGACGGGGTACCCATGAGAGCGGTACGGATTCATGAGCGCGGCGGCAGCGACGGGCTCGTCGTGGAGGACGCGCCGCTGCCGCACGCGGCCACCGGTGACGTCGTGGTACGGGTGCGCGCGGCAGGTTTCGTCCCGGACGAGCTCGACTGGCCCGGCACCTGGGTCGACCGCGCCGGACGGGACCGGACGCCGTCCATCCCCGCGCACGACGTCGCCGGAGAGGTGACCGAGGTCAGGTACGGGACCACCGGGTTCGCCGTGGGCGACCGCGTCTTCGGCCTGACCGACTGGCACCGCGACGGCGCGGCGGCCGAGTACGTGGCGGTGGAGGCGCGGAACCTCGCCGCGATGCCGCCCTCCCTCACGTTCACCGGCGCTGCTGCGCTGCCGCTGTCGGGGCTGACGGCCTGGCAGGGGCTCTTCGTGCACGGCCGCCTGGAGGCCGGGCAGACGGTCATGGTCCACGGCGCCGGGGGCGGGACCGGAGTCCTGGCCGTCCAGCTGGCTCGTCAGGCCGGGGCGCACGTCATCGCCACCGGGCGGGGACGGGCCGCCGATCTCGCCATGGAGATGAGCGCGCACACCTTCGTCGACCTGGAGAAGCAGGGCCTCGACGAGGCCGCCGGGCCGGTCGATCTGATCTTCGACACCATCGGCGGCGAGCTGCTCGCCCAGTCGGCGGGCAGGGTCAAGGTAGGAGGTGCGCTCGTCTCGATCACGGCGCCGCCCCCGCTCCGGCCCGAAAACGGACGCGCCGTCTTCTTCATCGTCGAGCCGGACCGCGACCAGCTCACCGAGCTGGCGGAGCGGGCCGGGTCGGGGGAGCTGCGCGCCCATGTCGGGGCGGTCTATCCCCTGGCCGAGACGCGTGCAGCGTTCCAAGCCAAAAATAACGGCATTCCCGGCAAAGTGGTCATCGAACTCTGACACCGATGTGAGTTATGCCACGCCTGCTGGTCCAAGATCGAGTATATGGTCGTCCTGTAATCCGGGACGGAACTCCCCGCAGGTGATCCTTCCGAGGATTTCTCCATCCAGTTCTGCGCCCACTCACACGACCTCTGTCATCGAACAGAAGGGAATTACGGTGAGGCGCTGGAGAACAGCCCTGATCAGTGTTGCCGCACTCGCGGCGTTACTCGTCCCCGTACAGACGGCCGCGGCCCAAGGGCCCAAGGAGTCACCGACTCGCGGTCTTCTGTCCGGGCCCCACTTCAAGCTAGGACACAGCAAGACCAAGGCCCCCGCGCGCGCCGTCGCGGCGGCCGACCACGCGATCACGCTCCGCGGCATCGACCTGGACGGCCAAGCGGTGGCGCCCCTGGCCAGCCTGATCGACCTGGCGACCGGCGCGGAGTACCCGCTCACCGAGTCCGCCGCCACGCTCACCGGCGTCGTCCCGGCCGGGGACTACAGCCTGACCGGGATCGTCCTCACGGGCGACCCCTTCGCGCCGCGGGACCTCGCCCTCTACGGCAACCCCACGCTGACCGTGGCCGGTGACGTCGATCTCACCCTGGACGCCCGGACGGCCACGGAGATCCAGTCGGTCAGCCCCTCGGCGACCGCGACCGAGTTCCACAGCCACGCCCAGATCATCCAGACGATCGCGGGGCAGGAGATCTCCGCGACCGTGAGCGGCAGGCCCGAGACGAGCCTGCGCGCCTGGCCGTCGGCCACCACCACCCGGCCGTACCACTTCACCTACGCGGAGGCCAAGACCGAGCCGGCGAACACCCGCGCGTACAAGCTGGCGTTCGCGACGACCGGCCGCATCCCCGCGAACCTGACGTTCACCGCGACCCAGAGCAGCCTGGCGCTGGTGAACACGACCTACGCGTCCCAGGGGCTGCCCTCCGAGGGCGTCGGCCCCAACGCCTCGCTCATCGACTTCGACGGCATCGGCGGAGAGACGCTGGGGCTGACGATCCCCGCCAGCGCGCCGAGCACGAAGCAGGTGTACTACACCGCGAACGGCGTGAGGTGGAAGGGGAGCTACTTCTACAACCTGGACACCGTCCAGGTGCCGGAGAACCAGACCGCGTTCCGCGCGTACACCGCGGGGGGCACCCATTCCGAGACGTTCAACAAGGCCGCGTTCGGCCCCACCGTGAGCGTCGGGCACGGGGAGGGGACGATCTTCGTCCGCCCGCTGGTGACCGACACGGGCCAGCAGGGCAACGAGAACCTCAGCGGCAACACCACCAGGGGGACGACCGGCACGGTCACCCTGTACCGCAACGGGCAGCTGGTCGGCGTGAGCACCAACCCCCTGGCCGGCGACTTCGCGGTGCCGCCCGAGTCCGCCACCTTCCAGGCGGTCATGTCCACGCAGCGGAACACCGGCTGGTCGAGGTACGTCAAGAGCATCGACGCGCGGTGGACGTTCACGTCCGCCGAACGGCCCGGTGACCCGTTCGAGAACCAGCACCGCCTGCTCCAGCCGCGCATCACCGGCGCCTACGACAGCAGCGGCCGCGCGCCGTCCGGCAGGACGTTCCCGCTGACCGTCGCCGTGGAGCGCGCCACGGGCGGGTCCGCGGTGACCTCGATCTCGCTGCAGGCGTCCTTCAACGACGGCGCCAGCTGGGTCACCGTGCCGCTGACCGCCGGCGGCACCGACCGCTGGACCGCCAATGTCGCCCATCCCTTCACGCACAACGGCTTTGTGGCCCTGCGCTTCAACGCCTCCGACGGCTCCGGGAACTCGGTGCAACAGACCGTGACCCGCGCCTACGGCCTGCGCTGACGCCAGGCTCCGCGGTCCCGGGCGTCCTCGCGGGCGCCCGGGGCCGCCTCGCGTTCGAAGCCGCCTCGCGTCCGGGACCGCATCGCGTTCGGGCGCCGGTGCGCCGGGGCTTTAGGGTGGCGGCGGAGACCGGCGCGTCCGCCGCCGCGAGGAGGAGTGATCACGTGACCTGGTTCCGCTGCGCCGAGAGCCGTCCCTGGGCGTCGCTGCGGCTGTTCTGCCTTCCGCACGCGGGCGGGTCCGCGGTGTTCTACCGGCCGTGGGCCAAGGAGATCAACCCGGCCGTCGAGGTGCACGCCGTCCAGTACCCGGGACGCGCCGACCGGATGGCGGACGCGCTCATCGCCGACGCGCACCAGGTCGCCCGCCTCGTCGCCGGGGCGATGGCGCCGCTGGCCGACCGTCCGATCGCGCTGTTCGGGCACAGCATGGGCGCCGTCCTGGCGTACGAGGTGGCGCGCCTGCTGCAGGAGCGGGGCATCGCCCCCGTGCACCTGTTCGCGTCCGGCGCGCGCCCGCCGCACGACCGCGGCGACGACCGCGTCTCCGAGGGGGACGACGACGCCCTGGTCGAGGAGATGCTGAAGCTCGGCGGCACCGACGCCGAGGCGCTGCGCGACCCGGAGCTGCGCGAGCTGGTCCTGCCCTACGTCCGGAACGACTTCGCGCTGATCGAGAACTACGCGCACCGGGCGGGCGCCCGGCTGGCCGTCCCGGTCACCGCCATCATCGGGGACGCCGACCCGCATGTGACCGAGGAGCAGGCCGCCGGCTGGTCGGACGTCACCGACGGGCCGTTCGCGCTCACCGTCCTGCCCGGCGACCACTTCTACCTGATGGAACGCCAGCGGGACGTCATCGCGCGGATCCTGCGCGCCCTCGAAGTCCCCGCCGCACCCTGAGCAGGGGAAAGCGGCGGGCCGCCTCCACGGGAGTCCGTGCGGAGGCGGCCCGCCTTCTGGGGTGCCGTTCGAGATCAGCGGATCAGTAGATCTCGACGCCGTACACCTGCATCGGCTCGGTGACGGGCTGGAAGAACGTCGTCCCGCCGGACGAGCAGTTGCCGCTGCCGCCGGAGGTCAGGCCGACCGCGACGGCCCCGGCGATAAGCGAGCCGCCGCTGTCGCCCGGCTCGGCGCACACGTTGGTGCGGATCAGGCCGCTGACGCTGCCCTCCTGGTAGTTCACCGTCTGGTTGAGCGCGTTGACGGAGCCGCTGTGCACCTGGGTGGTGCTGCCGCTGCGCGTGACCTGCTGCCCGACCGTGGCGTTGCCGGCGCTGGTGATGTCCCGGGTGCCCTGGCCGTACAGGCTGACGGCGCCCTGGGTGTCCGCGGGCGTGGACGAGTACTTGACGATGCCGTAGTCGTTACCGGGGAAGCTGCTGCCCGAGACGGTGCCGAGCGTCCGCCCGGAGCTGTCGGTCCACGTCGAGCCGATGTTCGTGCAGTGCCCGGCGGTGATGAAGTAGTACTCGCTTCCCTTCTTGACGTTGAAGCCCAGCGAGCAGCGGGATCCGCCGGTGCGGATCGCCTCGCCGCCGAGCGTGAACTTCTGGAACTTCCCGGCGACCTGCTCGGTCCTGACGGCCGCGCCGTGCTTGGCCGCGGCGGCCTTGACCTTCTGCAGCTTCGCGCCGGTGACGGTGCTGTCCAGCGTGAGCAGCACCTGGTTGGCGGCAGGGTCGACCGCCCAGGCGGTGCCCGGGATCGTCGCGTCCTGCTTGAGCGCGGACATGACCTTCTTCAGGTACGAGCCGTTGCGCGCGACGGTCCGCGGGACGGCGCCCGCGTCGCGCACGGTCTGCGCGGCCTTGGCGTCGGTCACCGTGACGACGAGCTTGCCGTCCTTCAGGTAGGAGCCCGCGGAGCGGGCGCCGAGCTGCTTGGCGAGCGTCGTCGACACCTCGCCGGGACCGGCGGGGGCGGCGGCGGCCACGGGAGCTGCGGCCGACGCCGCGGACGTGGTGGGAGCGATGGCGAGGGAGCCCGCCACGAGAGCTGCCGTCGCCGTGGGAACGGCGACGGTGAGCACACGCCTCTTGGTGATCTTCAACTATGCCTCCACGGGGGGTTGGGCGCACCCTGCTGGTGCACCGGAGGTCCTGGACATCGTGATGGAAATGTCAAGGCAGACGTAAGACGCAGAAAGTGACCAATTCAGGACAGAGCGTTTGTCACCCTGACGGTGGGTCCATGGTCAGCACAGGAAAAAGCGGCTTGTACCGGACCATTGGGAGCGAAACGGCAGCGGTCAGTAGACCTCCAATCCGTAGGCGTCGAGCGGCTCGCCGATGGGCTGGACGAACGACGTCCCCCCGGGGCAGCGGCCGTCGCCGCCCACGAGGATCCCGATGGCGAGGTGGTCGGCGAAGACCGGTGCGCCGCTGTCGCCCGGCTGGGCGCACACCGAGATGCGGATCAGCCCGCCGACGGTGCCCTCCGGGTGGTTCACCGTCTGGTTCAGCGCCCTGACCTGGCCGGTCCGGGTGCCGGAGGGGGAGGTGACGGTCACCGGCCGGCCGACCTGCGCGGTGGCGACGCCGATGATGTCGTAGAACTCGCCGTTCACTCTGACGCCGCCCCGCGTGTCCCCCGGAGGGGAGGTGTACCGGACGATGCCGTAGTCGTTGCCGGGGAAGCTGCTGCCGCCGGTGACGCCGAGCGTCCCTCCGGAGGCGTCGGTCCAGGTGCCGCCGGTCCGGGCGCAGTGCCCCGCCGTCACGAAGTAGTAGGCGTCCCCTTTCCTGAGGTTGAAGCCCAGCACGCAGCGGGTTCCGGCGGTGTGGATGGCGTCGCCGCCCAGGGCGGCCTGGCTGAGGGGCGCGGCGGCCGAAGCGGTCGCGGGGTCGGACGCGTGCGCGGCGGGGGCGGTGGCGAGCGAGGCCGCCAGGAGCCCGGCCGCCGCCGCGGCGGCGGTGGCGCGCGCACGCGCGGGCAGGGGTTTCACGGTGCCTCCAAGGGAGCGGGCGCACCGGACGGTGCGTCGGAGGTCACGGTCATGCTGAAAGAATGCCGAAGACGGCGTAAGGCAAAAAGGTGACAAACCAGTGGGGCGAGAATTGTCACAATAAGTTGCTATACGTCCACCAGACCGTGACGGTGACCGTGATCGCGGCGGGGCCGGTCGGTCGATTGGGGCTCTCAGAACGTCGAAAAAGGTGCTCGTTCAATGGACCAATTGCCTCACCGGGCGCATTCGTCCCAATGGCGGAGGCGTCGCGGTAGTGACGCCGCGATGGCCGGGACGGGAGAATGGTCCGGTGACGCTCCTTTTGACCCGTTCCGACCTTGAAGCGCTCCTCGACCCCGCCGGCTGCCTGGACGCGCTGCGCCGCGGCTTCATGGCCGGGGAGGGCGCGGCCGTGGCGCGGCGGGTGGTGGGCAGGCTGCCCGGCCAGGGCACCGCGACGGCGCTGCTGCCCGGCCTGATCGAGGAGATCCCCGCCTACACGGTGAAGGTCAACGCCAAGTTCCCGGGCAGCCGGCCCGCGCTGCGCGGCGTCGTCTGCCTGCACGACCTCGGCACCGGCGAGCTGCTGGCGCAGCTCGACTCGGCCACCGTGACCGCGTGGCGGACCGGGCTCGCCGCCGCGCTCGGCACGCACGCGCTGGCCCGTCCCGACGCGGACGCGGTCGCGGTGATCGGCGCCGGGGCGCAGGCGGAGCTGGTCATGCGGGGGCTGCCCGAGCTGCGGGAGGTGCGCCGCCTCACCGTCTGCGACCTGGACGCCGCCCGGGCGGCGGGCTTCGCCGAGCGGCACGGCGAGCGGCTCGGCCTGTCCGGGGACGGCGCGGTGGCCGTCGCGGCGGACCCGCGCGACGCCGTCGCGGACGCCGGGATCGTCGTCATGGCGACCTGGGCGCGCCGCCCGCTCCTGCACGCCGCGGACGTGACGCGCGGGACGCACCTCACCTCCCTCGGCGCGGACGAGCCCGGGAAGGCGGAGCTGTCGGCCGACCTGCTGGAGGGCGCCCGCGTCGTCGTCGACGACGTGCCGCTCGCCGTGGAGATGGGCGTGCTGGCCGGCGCCGGGCTTGACGTTAAGCACGCGGCCGGAACGCTCCGTGACCTGCTCTGCGGCCAGGTGCCGGGGCGGGTGAAGGGCAGCGAGATCACGGTCTACGCCCCCGTCGGGCTTCCTTGGCAGGACCTCGCGGTGAGCTGGGCCGCCTACCGTTCGGCCTGCGCGACCGGCGCCGGAACCGAGTTCGACTTTCTTTGTTGATCATGTGTAGCCCGGACTTTTCGCGGTATATGTGCGTCCGGAATGGCCGTTTGTACCGCTCTTTACAATGACGCCCTGAATAGTGTTGACTCCACGCGGTAGGTCATCCCCCTGACTTAATCTCCGTCAAGGTGGCCCCCATGGAAGATCGTTTTTGTCCGGCCCAGCCCGGTCTTCCCACCCGTTCTCCGCCCGTCCCCCCTGGTCAGAATGCGATTCGGGAAACGCGTTCGCCTAAGCCATGGCGGTTAGGCGGCACACCGCTGTGTTTCAGGGCTAGGAGACGAAAATGATTCGGATTCTCCTCGCCGAGGGGGCACCTCTCCTCCGCGGCGGGTTGGTCGCATTGTTCGATGATGTGAAGGACCTCGATGTCGTCGCCGCGGTAGGGACCGGTGAGCAGGTGCTTCCGACGGCGCGCAGACGGCGGCCCGACGTCGCGCTGATCGACGTCGGGCTGCCCGGCCTGGACGTCTTCGACGCGGCGCGCGCCCTCCGCGAGGCCGTGCCCGAGTGCCGCACCGTCCTGATGTCGGGCCGGCGCCGGACCGGCGACCTGCGCCGCGCGGTGGCCGCGCGTGCCGCCGGTCTCGTCCTGAAGGACACCTCGCCCGGTGACCTGGTGGACGCGATCCGGCGCGCGGCGAACGGGTCGCGCGTCATCGACGCCGACATGGCCTTCGTCGAACTCGGCTCGATGCAGAGCCCGCTCACCGAACGGGAGGTCGAGGTGCTCGCGCTCGCCTCACGTGGCGCGTCCGCGGCGCAGATCGCCGAGGACCTCGTCCTGACGATCGGCACCGTCCGCAACCATCTGTCCCGCATCAACCGCAAGGTCGGCGCGCAGAACCGGATCCACGCCATCCGGATCGCCGAGGAGGCGGGCTGGCTCTGAGTTCCAGCGGCCGATGAGGTCGCGGTAGAGGGGTGAGACCGCGGGCAGGTCGGCGTGGCGGCCGAGCTGCGCGCGGGTCCCGTCCAGGACCAGGACGCGCCGCGCCCGCGCCGCTGAGCTGATCCGGTGCGCGATGACGATCAGCGTGCCCGGGCGCCGCGCGAACGCCTCCTCCGCCCGCGCCTCGGCGGACGCGTCGAGGCGGTAGGCGGCCTCGTCCAGGATGACGACCGGCTGCGGCGCGAGATGGGCGCGGCACAGCGCGATGAGCTGCCGGTCGGCCTCCGACAGGTCCGCCGGGACGACCTGCGCGCCGTACCCGCCGAGCCTCTCGGCGAGCCGTGCCATCCCGACCTCGTCCGCGGCGCGCTCCACCTGCTCGGGCGTGGCGTCCGGCGCGTAGTAGGCGAGGTTGTCGCGCAGGGAGCCGCTGAACACGTACGCCTCCTGCGGGATGAGGACCCGCCGCTCCGGGTCGCCGGGCGGGAGCCCGTCCACCAGCACCTCGCCGGCGGTGGGGGAGACGAGGCCCGCGATGAGCGCGGCGAGCGTCGACTTCCCGATCCCGCTGGGCCCGACCACGGCGAGGTGGTCGCCGTGCGGGACGACGAGGTCGAGGTCCTCGATCACCGGCCGCGCGCCCTCCCCGTAGGCGAACGACACCCCGCGCAGCTCGACCGCCGGGGCGTCCGCGACCGGCTCCGCCGCGTCCGGCGGGGCGGGCGGCGCGGGCGCGCTCGTCTCCAGGATGCGGGCGAGCGTCACCGCGAGCCGCAGCCCGCTGCCGCCCATGCCGTGCACGAGCGTCCGCAGCGCGGGCTGCAGCCCGTGCAGGACGTAGGTCAGCGCGCCGATCAGGACCCCCGGCGTGGCGCCGCGCCGCATCAGCCACGGCGCGGCCGCCAGGACGAGCAGCAGCGGAAGCCATCCGCTCACCGCGAGCGAGACGGCGCGGAGCGCCGCGAACCGCGCCACCGCGCGCCCGGCCGCGGCCTGCGCCTCCACCGCGGCGCCCAGTTCCTCGCGGAGCGTGTCCTCGCCGCCGCAGGCGACGGCGTCCCGCAGCCCTTCGGCCAGCGCCGTGGTGCGTTCCGCGATCTCCTCCTCGCCGACGACCAGGGCCCGCTGCCGGACGGCCGCCGCGCCGAACACCGCGCCGAAGAACAGGAGCCCGAGCACCAGCGGCGGCACCACCAGCAGCGCCACCTCGGGCATCAGGCTGACCAGGCCGATCAGCGCCGCGCCGGTCGCGAACAGGAACCCGCGCACGACGACGAGCAGCCCGCCGAAGGTGTCCCGGACGATCTCCACCTGGTGCGTGAGCCGCGCGACCGCTCCCGTGTCCGGCCGCCCGCGCAGCGAGCGGCGCAGCGCCCCGTCCGTGACCCGGCGGACGAGGTCGTCGCGGAACGGCTCCACGATCGCGGCGAGCGCCGGATAGAGGCGGCGGCTGCCGAATGCCCCGGCAGCCGCCGCCACGGCGAGGACGCAGAGCCAGCTCGCCGCTTCACCCGTACGTCCGGTGCGGAACGCGTCGACCGCCTCGCCGACGGCGCGGCCGAACACCGCCGTCGGCACCGCCTCCACCGCCGACCACGCGGCGGCCCGCGCGACCGCCCTCGGCTGGGCCCTGATGGCGTCGCCGACCGTCCGCCGCAGCACCCGCGCGGCCTCGCGCCTGGTCCTCACCCGGCACCTCCGAAGAGGGCGCGGTACTCGGGGTCGCGCCAGAGCTTCGCGTGCGGGGCGAGGGCGCGGACGCGGCCGTCCTCCAGCCACACGACCAGGTCGGCGCGCGCCGCCGTCGACGCCCGGTGCGTGATGATCAGGCGGGTGCGGTCCGCGAGGCGGTCCAGCAGCGCGTCGGTGATCTGCAGCTCGGTGACGGTGTCGAGGCTGGACGTCGCGTCGTCCAGCACGAGGACGCGCCCGGCGTGCGCGAACGCCCGCGCGAGGCCCATCCGCTGCAGCTCGCCGCCCGACATCGGCGCGTCGGCGAGCGGCGTCGCGTAGCCGCGGGGGAGGCGGCGGATGAAGCCGTCGGCGCGGGCGGCCCGCGCGGACTCGCGCAGCCACGCGGACGGCGGCCGCGACGGACCGAACGCGAGCGCGTCCTGGACGGTGCCGCCGAACAGCGCGGGCCGGGCGAACGCGTAGCCGATCTCGCGGCGCAGCGCCGCCCGGGTGAGGTCGGGGAGCGGCGTCCCGTCCAGCAGGACCTCGCCCCGGTCGGGGTCGGCGAGGCGCCCGGCGAGCGCGGCCAGCTCGGACGTGCCGGACCGCCCGGTGACGGCGACGGCGAGGCCGCCGGGGACGGTCAGGTCGAGGCCGTCCAGCGCGCCGCCGGCGGCGGTGACGCCGCGGAAGTCCAGCCGGCCGGGGCCGGACGGAAGGGTCTCGGTGCCGTGGCCGGGCGCGGGGAGCGCGAGGATCTCGGCGGCGCGGGCGGCGCCGGCGCGGGCGCGGGCGAGGCGGAGCAGCTGCGTGAGGACGGGCCCGAACCCGGCGGCGAGCCCCGCGTACTGGACGGTCGCGACCAGCTCGCCCGGCGTGAGGCGGCCCGCGGCCAGCTCCGCGCCCGCGACGCCGACGGCCGCGATCTGCAGGAGCAGCAGCGCCAGCATCCCCCGCGCCGCGATGCCGCCCTGGACCCGCCACATCGTCTCGCCCTCGGCGCGCAGCCCGGGCAGCGGCTCCAGGACGCGGCCGGTCTCGCGGTCCGCCGTCCCGGCCGCGGCGATCGTGCGGCATCCGGCGAGGGCCTCGGCGAGCCGGCCCGCGATCGTCCCCTGGACGGTGAGGTAGCGGTGCGCGGTCGTGCTGATGTCGCGGACGAACGCGCGCAGCAGCAGCGCGATCGCCGGCAGCGCCACCGCGATCGCCACCGCGACCCGCCAGTCGATCAGGAACAGCGCGACCAGCGCCCCGGCGGCGGGCACCAGCCCGACGGCGGCCTCCGGCGCGGCGGCGGGCGCCACCCCGGCCTCGGCCGCGCCGCCGACCACGCGCCCGGCGACGTCGCCCGGCGGGACGCGCAGCGCGGGCCCGACCGCGAGGACATGCCTGACCAGCGTGTGCCGCAGCCAGGCCGTCGACCGCGCGGCCGCGCAGCCGGTCGCGAGCTCCGACAGCACCTCCGCCGCGGCGGACGCCACGACGAGCGCGACGCACGGCCACACCGCGGCGGCGGCCGGGGCCCCGCCCGGCGGCACCGCGTCGATGGCACGGGCCAGCGCGTACGGGAGCAGCACGGCCGCGGCCGCGTCCGCCAGCGCGGCGGCGGCCACGAGCGCGGTCCAGCCGCGGGCGCGCCCGGCGGCGCGCAGCAGCAGCCGGTTCGCGCCGGCCACGGGGCTCGCGGCGGGAAGGGTCGTCATGAGGTCTCCAAAATGGGGGCGGCCATGGCCCCGGCGAGGGGACCATGGCCGCCTGCTGCCATTACAGGCAGATGGTGACACTGTGGGAGCTGTGGCAGAGAATGCTCAGGCTGCTGTTACCGCCGCCGCCGCCGTTCTCGCTCACCATCCCCTGAAGGTCGAGAAGCGCCATGTCCTTTCACCTCCTTTCGGGCTGGATAGAGGTGGCCGCCGTGGAGGACACCACGGGGAGCTCATCGGGTTGTGCGGAGCGGACCGGGGGGTGTGGGTCGTCCCCCCACCGGTGCTCGGCCGTCCGGAAGAACGGCAGGGAGGGGGCCGGGTCGTGGAGGGCCGCGCCCAGCGCCAGCAGCACCCCGGCCGTGCCGGTCGCCAGGTCCATGGACAGGCGGTACATGTGCTCGCCCGGGAACGCCAGCCCGTCGGCGTACGGCAGCGCGTGCCACGCAAGGTCGCGGACGTGCCCCGCCACCCGCGGGTCGTCGCGGCCGTGCCGGGCCAGGTAGAGCAGCATCCCGGCGCGCCCGCCGAACAGGCTCGGCTGCGCGTAGTACCGGGACATCGCGGCGACGCGGATCGCCCGTCGCGCCTCCTCGAACTCCTCGTCCGGGCGTAGCGCGAGGTACTCGTCCAGGACGAGCCCGATGCCGACGCTGCCGCGCCCCAGGTACGGGAACACCCGGCTGCCCTGGTCGACGTGCAGCGCGCCGTTGTGGTCGGTGACGCAGGCGGCGAGGTCGCGGCGCAGCGCGGCCGCGGCGAGGTCGAGCAGGCCCGCGTCGCCGGTCCGCTCGTAGGACCGGACGAACATCAGCGCCGCGCCCGCGCCGCCGTGCATCAGGCCGGGGCGGGGGCTCCGGCCGCCCGCCGCGCGTCCGGCCACGATCTCGGCGGCGCGGCGGGCCTCGTCGCGCAGGGACGTCTCGCCGGTCGTGTCGGCGAGGTCGTCCAGCGCGAGCGCCATGCCCGGCAGCCCGCCGTACAGGTCGTCGCCGAGGCGCTCCCACCGCTCGTTCAGGCAGTGGCCCGCGGCGGTGAGCGCGTCTTCGCCGCGCCCTAGGCGGGCCAGCACGTACGCGGCGCCGAGCAGCCCGTCGTACAGGCCGATGCCGGTGCCGCGCCTCGGGTCGGCGGCCCGTGCGGCCAGCCATTCCTCGTGCGCCGGGAGGCGGCCCGCGCCCGTCGCGCCCAGCGCGTACAGGACGCCGGCGGCACCGTGCGCGAGGCCGAGCGACGCGCCGTCGAACTGCTCGGGGTCGCCGGGGAACAGCCGGTCGGCGCGCTCCAGGGTGGCGCTGGCGCGGATCGCCAGGGACAGCGACTCCCTGGCGCGCTTCCAGCCCCGCGCGTCCGGGACGAACTCGGGCGCGGCCACCGGCGCGGCGCCCCGTGTGATCTGCTCGACCGCCTCGTCGAGGAACGGCCGCGGCACCGGGAAGTTCGCGGCGATCAGGTCGGCGAGCTGCGGCGCCTTGCCCCGGTCGATGACGAACAGGGTGGTCAGCGGGACGAACAGTGCGATCCGCAGGCACGCGAGGCTGTAGAGGTCGACGTCGGCGCCGCGCCGGTCGGGCGGGGCGAGGAAGGCCGGGTTGGCGAGGGTCTGCCGGCCGCCGTCGGACGCGGGCGCCGCCGTCTCGAAGTCGATCAGCGCGGCGGAGTCGTCCGGGCGGACCATCACGTTGAACATGTGCAGGTCGTTGAACGCCACGCCCCGCTCGTGGATCGCCGCGACCACCCGCTCGACGCCCTCGTAGACGCGCAGCGCCCATTCGGTATAGGCCGCGGTCTTTTCCGGATCCGGGTCGGGATCGAGCATCGGATGCCGTTCCGCGAAGAACGTGTTGAGCGTCCGGCCCTCGATGAACTCCTGGACGAGGAAATGGTGCTCGCCGAGCGTGAACCAGTCGAGCGCGGCGGGCACGCCGTCGATTCCGTCGAGCTTCCGCAGAACGTCGCGTTCCCGTTCGATGCGGGTTACCGCGTCCGCTCCGTCGGCGGCGAGACCGGCATGCGGGCGTCCCTCTTTCAGGACGACCTTCCGTCCGGAACGGGTATCGGTCGCCTCGTAAACGCCCCCGCCGTTGGAGAAATGCAGCGCCTTGGTGATCTGGTACGGCAGATCGGTCGTCGTGGTGGCGGCGCGAGCTTTGAGATGCGGTTCCAGGCAGGCGGGCAAAGTCACCCAGTCGGGGACGGAGAAGATGGGCTCGCGGCGGTCCGGGACCAGTTCACCGGCGCCGTTCTCCAGCGCGGCGACGAGCTTGCCCTGCTCGTCCAGGCAGCGCCGCTCGGCGAAGCCGCCGTACCTGACGTGCAGCGGGCCGCTGCCGATGCGCAGGTCACTGAGGATGTAGGGGCCGGCGAGGCCGTCCAGCCGGGCGCCGAGCTCGGCCAGCACGCGCTCCAGCTCGCGCTCGTCCTCGGGGTAGATCGTGACGAGCTTCCCGCTCGCCCCGCGCGGCGCGTACTTGGCGTTCCGCATGCGGAGCGTGCCCGGGCCGCGCAGATGCTTGAACTCGATGTGATTGTCGACGCAGTACTCCCAGGTGCCGGACAGGATCTCCGCGGCGCTTTCCGCGCATCCTGAGACATGCACTTTCCAGCCCTGCAGAGGGGTGCGGCTCTGCGGCGGGTCGTAGACGACCCACTCGTCACCTAAAATCTGCTCCCAGCCCGCCGGAAGATCACGTTGTGTGATTTCAAAGTCGGTGCTGCGAGTGACCGGCGGCGCATCATAGAACAGCTTGTCCGCGAGGCAGTAAAGCTCATACCCCTTGTCCACTGCGGTATTCCCTTCTGCGCGCGCCGACCGTTTTGGCGCTTACAGAAGAAAAGGTTTCCAGTCCGGACCGGTATAGGCCAGTACCGGAAATAACGAATGACCCGTGAAGATCTACCGCCCGCCGCGTGCGCGCGTCACAGTGCCGCCGTGCCACCGGCGGCGGGACGGCGAAAAGGGGGGAGTGGGGCGGTCAGCCGAGCCCTTCGCGGTGCGCGACGGCGGCCGCCTGGGTGCGGCTGGCGACGTTCAGCTTCGCGAGGATGTTGGAGACGTGGACGCTCGCCGTCTTCGGGGAGATGAACAGCCTCGCCGCGATCTCCCGGTTGCCGAGCCCGTCCGCGACCAGCTTCAGGACCTCGCGCT
>NZ_VCKW01000619.1 GCF_005889715.1 Actinomadura soli | reverse complement strand
GTCGAGCGGAGCTCGTCCGTTGAATGGCGGTGGGTGGGGGCTGGAGGACGGTCGTCATGTGCGCGTCCGCCCCCGGACAGGGCAGGATGGGGCCATGAGGGAAACCCGAGCGACCGCCGGCGGTCTGCGCACGGCGATCGAGCGCAGCGGTTACTACCCGGACCTGGTCGCGGACGCGGTCGAGTCGGCCATCGGGGACGAGCCCGTCGTCGCCTACGTCGTCCACCACGAGGCGACGTTCGACCCCGCGATGGAGGTTCGGCGGCACGTGACGGTGCTGGTCCTGTCGGCCAGCCGGCTGCTGGTGTGCCACACCGACGAGCACCCGCCCGGAGAGGGCATGGCGCAGCCGCACGCGTCCACCACGACCGAGGCCGTCAAGCTGGAGCGCGTCCAGTCGGTCGCGGTGACGCGGGTCGTCCCTGACCCCGCGTCGTACGTGCCGGGGGTGCCGCCGACGGAGGTCGTGCTGACCATCGGATGGGGTGCCATCGCCC
>NZ_VCKW01000618.1 GCF_005889715.1 Actinomadura soli | reverse complement strand
GTGGCCAGGCGTTGGGTGAGGGGGGGCAGGCGGTGGCGTTGGCGGGCCAGGGTGATGCGCTCTTTGGCGCGGGTTTCGCGCATGCCCAGCCGTGAGCGCAGCCAGGCTTGGGTGGAGGGCAGGCCCCAGCGGCGCAGTTCACCGGAGGTGTCCACCCGGCCGATCAGAGCGGCCAGCGCACTCTCCTGCTGATCGGATGCGGCCGCGAGGGTTTCGGCGATGTCCATGCACGCGGCCGGGGATTCGGGGGCGCTGCGTCCGGCGAGTTCGTGGGTGATCGCGGCGATGGCGTTCACCAATTCCCTGGTGGACGCCGTTGCGAGATCAACCTCAACCGAACCCATGTTCGAATGATATCAAGCGCGCGGCCTTGCTTGTCTTCGCATAGGGGTGGTGTGGGGTTGGATTTTTGTCACCGGTTGGATAGTCGGAGTCAACCCGAAACAGAGCCCCCTTTCAGAGGCACCCTTCGTGTCCGTTCTCGGAGTTTAGGGGATTGGACGTGTGGGGTGG
>NZ_VCKW01000617.1 GCF_005889715.1 Actinomadura soli | reverse complement strand
CCGATCCGGTCGGCGCCGGCGGCCTGACGGCGCTGCGGCACGCCGCCGAGCAGGAGGGCGGCCGGCTCATCCAGGCCGTCGACGCGCATGTCAAGGGGACCTTGGCGGCTTTGACCGACGCCGCCGAGCACGTGCAGCAATGCACGTCCTCGTACGCGGCGGAGATCGGCCGCTGGGCGCCGGCGCCGGCCACGTCCCGCAAGGACGGCGTCCAGCAGGGCGCCTACCCCCGGCAGACTCCGCGGACCGAGCCGCACTTCCCGGCCCGCGACTTCGCGCGCGGCCAAGGTTGGGGCGTCGAGCCGTCCGGCGACGACGGCACGGCCCGCGCCGGAGCCGTGGTGCTGCTGGTCACCGGGGATGACACGCCCGCTGCGTGGCTGGAGGCGGGGCAGGCGCTGCAGCGTGTCCTGCTGCGGGCCGCCGAGCACGACCTGGCTGCCGTTTACCACACGCAGGCGCTGCAGGTTCCGGAACTTCGCGCGTTCATCCGGGCTCGTTTCTGCGGTGACG
>NZ_VCKW01000616.1 GCF_005889715.1 Actinomadura soli | reverse complement strand
TCACGGATCTGTCGGCGGCGGGGGCGGATCGTCCGTGCGCAGCCAGCGGGCGATGGCGGCGCCGCGGGTGGCGACCGCGAGTTTCGCGAAGATGCGGTTCACGTGGTTCTTCACCGTGAATTCGGAGATGACGAGGTCGCGGGCGATCTCGGCATTGGTGCGGCCCCGGGCGATGAGGTCCATGACCGTGCTCTCGCGCGGGGTGAGACCGAATGCGGAGCGGTCCGGCGCAGGCGGCCCGGCAGGCGGTCCGGCGGGCGGGCCGGGGTGGCCGCCATGGTGAGTGCCAGTCCGGGGACGGCCACCATTCGGGCCAGTTTCTGATACTGCATCTCGCACACCTTTCTCGCGTATGAATCGTCCCTACGCATGAAGTGTCGCGAGCCGTCCTTTCCCGGTTCTTTCACGGATCTGTCGGCGGCGGGGGCGGATCGTCCGTGCGCAGCCAGCGGGCGATGGCGGCGCCGCGGGTGGCGACCGCGAGTTTCGCGAAGATGCGGTTCACGTGGTTCTTCACCGTGAATTCGGAG
>NZ_VCKW01000067.1 GCF_005889715.1 Actinomadura soli | reverse complement strand
GGCGGTCGGCGGGGCTCAGGAGGACCGCCTCGCCCTGCGGACCAGCAGGTCGCGCAGCTCCCGGACGTGCCGGCGGCTCACCGGCAGCTCCGCGCCGCCGACCATGACGGTGCAGCGGCCCGAGTCGAGCCGCAGCTCCTTGATCGCCGACAGCGCGACCAGGTGGCTGCGGTGCACCCGGACGAATCCCGCACCGCTCCAACGCTCGCTCAGCGCCGCCAGCGGGATGCGCACCAGATGGCTCCCGCCGGACGTGTGCAGCCGCGCGTAGTCGCCCTGCGCCTCCACGTACAGCACCTCGGCGGGCGTGACGAACCGGGTGACGCCGCCCAGCTCGACGGGCATCGGCTCCGGCTCCGACGGCGACGACGCGGCGACCCCGTCGTCCTCGACCATCCATTCCTCGGTCGACTCGGTCACCCGCCTGATCGCCTCGTTCAGCCGCTCGGGGCGCACCGGTTTCAGGATGTAGTCCGTCGCCTTGATCTCGAACGCGTCGACGGCGTGCCCCTCGTACGCGGTGACGTAGACGATCTGCGGGGCGCGGGCGAACTGCGCGAGAACGCGGCCGAGGACGGTGCCGTCCAGTCCCGGCATGCGGATGTCGAGGAACACGGCGGCGATGGGACGCCCCTCCGCGAGGGCGCGGTCGAGCTTGCGGAGCGCGGCGGCGCCGTCCCGCGCGGTGTGGATCTCCCCGATGCGCGGATCGGCGCGCAGGAGGTGGACGAGATCGTCCAATGCGGGTGCCTCGTCATCCACCGCAAGGACACGAAGGCCCACCGCAAACCCCGCCCTTCCTGTGCCGCCCGCCACATTCCAGTAAAAGGACGTCCGCGAGTCAAGGGGCCGGGACGCGCCTCACCTGGCCGATTCGCCAGAACGCGATCACAGCGGGCCCGACGAGGCGGTCACGCCGGGCGCGTATTTCGGGACGCGGACGGTCACCTTCGTCCCGGCGCCAGGCCCTGTCTCGACGGCGAGGCCGTACTCGTCGCCGTACACCTGGCGCAGCCGCCCGTCGACGTTCGCGAGGCCGATTCCGGCCGCGTCGCCGTCCTCGCCGGGCGGGCGCGACTCCCCGGACAGCAGCCGCCGGACGTCGTCGGGCTCCATGCCGATGCCGTCGTCGTCCACGCTGATCACGCAGTCGGACCCGGCGTCCTCCGCGACGATCGTGATGAGGCCGGGCTCCGACCTGTCCTGCAGCCCGTGCCGGACGGCGTTCTCCACCAGCGGCTGCAGGCACAGGAACGGCACCGCGACCGGCAGCACCTCGGGCGCGATCCGCAGCGTCACCCGCAACTGCTCCCCGAACCGGGCGCGCTGCAGCAGCAGGTACCGGTCGATGGACCGCAGTTCCTCGGCGAGCGTGGTGAAGTCGCCGTGCCGCCGGAACGAGTAGCGGGTGAACCCGGCGAACTCCAGCAGCAGCTCCCGCGCCCGCTCCGGGTCGGACCGGACGAACGACGCGATGGTCGTCAGCGAGTTGTAGATGAAGTGGGGCGAGATCTGGGCCCGCAGCGCCCGCATCTCCGCCTCCATCAGCAGCGTCCGGGAGTGGTCGAGCTCGGCGAGTTCGAGCTGCGCGTCCACCCACTGGGCGACCTCTTCGGCGGCGCGGATCAGCCCGGCGGGGACCTCTTCGCCGTAGGCGGCGAGCGTCCCGACGACGCGGTCGTCGGTGGCGAGCGGGACCACGACGACCCGGCGGATCGGGCAGTCGAGCCGGTCGCAGACCACGTCGTGCACCTGGGTGCGTCCGCTCGCCAGCGTGGCCTCGGCGTGCCGGGGGCCCTCCTCGGTGTGGTGGTCGTGCTCGCCGTCCCAGGCGAGGAGGCGCTCCCCGTCGGTGATCGCCAGCGCGGCGCAGCCGAGCAGCGCCCGCAGGTGCCGCGCGGCCTTCTGCGCGCCCTGCTCGGTCAGCCCGGCCCGGAAGGCGGGCGCGGCCCGCGACGCGGTGTGCAGCGTCTCGAACGTGGCGCGCCGCGCGGGCCCGCCGAGGTCGCCGCCGCGCCCCCGGCGCCGCAGCCACACCAGCGCCGGAACCCACGTCAGCAGCAGCGTCACGATGACCGCTATGCCCACATTCATACGGCGAAGTTACGCCGCCCCCGCCCCACTCCGCCGCTTCCCGCGCTCCCGCGTCCGACCGGGCCGGCTACAGCGCCGGGTGGGCGATGTCGCGGACGGTGCCCGGCGCAGCTGCGCGAGGGCCCCGGGAGCTGGAAGGCGACCCGGGGCCCTTGTTTTGGTGGACACTTTGCGTCGAAGCCCCGGTCTACCCCTCGGACACGGGGGCGGCCGATAGGGGCTCGATCCTCTTCCGTGTCGGCAGAATGCGCTTTACGGCAAGGGCTGTGGACAGCAGGGTGAAGAGAGCCAGCCCCAACCAGATGGCCTGGACGCCGAGCCACGGTGCGGTGATGGCGGCGCCGCCGAAACCGGCGCCGACGCCGCCTACGGGCGGAGTGTTGTACATGATTCACCATTTCCTTTCGTTGTGCCAGGCGGCTTCCCAGTAAGCCCGGACCTGGACGATCTGAAGAAAACCGTCGAAGAGGAACTCGACGACGATGATGGCGGCTATGGCCATTTGAACGATCCCGCGCCGGCGTACGGTCACCATGCGCTCAATCATGAAGATCGCTGTTACGCAGGCCCAGATTGGATGGAACCGGAGTCCACCGGTGAAGGCCAAACAGTAGCCCAGCGAGATCAGGTAGGCCATGACGGCGATGATCCCGATCAATGCAAGCAGTTGCCGGCCCCAGTATGGGCGCGTCACGGATGTCCAACCGTATTCGATGAGATTTTCCAAGGCGCCGCGCTTCCAGCGCAGTCGCTGCCGGAACAAGTCTCGCCAGGTTGGCATCACCTCGGTAGTGAGCGTACATTCGGGCGGGCATATGATTTCGAAACCGAGATGCAGGATCGCCAAGGTCAGTTCGTTGTCCTCGGTGAGCACCCGAACGTCGTAGACACGGGGGCCGCCAGGCAATCGGCGCTCCCTGCGGGCGGCGGCCACTTCTTGCAGAGTTGTGGCGCGGAACATGGTCGCCGTTCCGGTCAGCACCAGCGCTTTGCCTTGCAGTCGCCGCACGTCTCGCGCGTAGCGGACATACTCGTTGCGTTGGAGCATACCGACCATGCCCCCACCGTCCTGGCCGGTGAAGGTGCCGCCGGCAGCGGCGTAGCGGCCGTCGGAGAGGCAAGCCACTCCATGACGGATGAAGCCCGGGTCCAGTGCTGAATCTGCGTCCATGACCATGATCGCGTCATTGGGCCCGGCAGCGGGCAGCAACAGGTCGAGTACCTGATTCAGGGCACCAGCCTTCTTATGTCGATTGTCGCGTGTGACGAATATTTCAACTCCGCACCGCCTGGCGAGTTCAACGGTGTCGTCCGTGCAATTATCAGCGATGACAATAATCTGGTCCGGTGCCTGTTCCTGCCGCTTTAGCGATGAGATCGTATCGGTGATATTTTCTGCCTCATTGCGCGCCGGGATCAGCACCGTTACCCACAGGTCGGCCGGATCCACCGGTGGCAGGCTGCGCCGGCCCGGCCGCCCTCGCCGGGGCGTCCCACCGCGGTCGGGACCGATCAATGCATGGTCAATTGAACGGCCGGGGAAAGGCGGGGTGGTAGAGGTTGAACTCATCTCGGGGCCCCGGCAGCGGACGCATCGGGTGCTCCTCGCTTCGGCACACCAGACCGGAGCAGGTGCCCGTAGGCGATCACGTTGTCGGTGTAGTGGCCGGTGTCGGTGTCGAAACTGCCGCCGCAGGTGACCAGCCGGATCGCTGCGTAGCCGGGATCGGTGTAGACCCGGCGCGTGGGGAATTTGGTCTTCTTGACGCGTTCGACCGAGTCGATTTGGAACACCGCGGTGCTCCCGTCGGCTCGTTGCACGCCGGCTTGGTCGCCTGGGCGCAACTCCCCGATTCGGAAAAAGACGCCCGGCCCGCGCGATGAGTCGACGTGGCCGATGAGCACTGCCGCGCCGATGCTTCCGGGCCAGGGCCCGAGCCGATACCAGCCGGCCTGGTCAGCATTGAACGGAACCTCGACCCTGTGGTCGTCTCTAAGCCCTAGCGGCACCAGGGACGTTCGGAGGCGGATCCGCGGCACCGTGAGCCGAACCGGGGTCGAACGCGGCAATGCCACCGCCGGATGAGCCGACTCCGGGTTGGACGCGGCGGGGCCAGGCTGCGGAGCGGTGGTGGCCGCCGTGCGATCGCCGAACGCCTGCACAGTGAAGAACGCCGTCACTGCGAGACCCGACGCGGCTATGGTGACGACCGCCAAGCCGGGTGCGTACCTGACGCCGGATGACAGCCGCTCTCGGAACCTATTCGAGAATCCGGCCCATCCCGGCACGATCGCGGGTCTCAACCCGTTCGAACGGGTTGACTGTCTCTTGATCACGATCGCCACTTACCCCGGCCATTGAACCACGAACGTATGTAATGAATCTTTTGTCCACTTGGCGCATACGCAGGAGCAGCAAAATCCAGTCGGAGGCGACCCTTCCGGCATCCGGCAAGGCGGGCACCCAAACACAAGACCAAGCCGCTGTTCCCAGGTCGCCAAGACTTCACCAACCACAACACCCGCAGTCCATTCCTCGATTTCTCCCCGCGTGAGTGGCGGGCCTTCCTGGAGAGCATCCGGGCAGACCACGCCTGACAGTGGCGAAGCCATGCTTCGTCCTCGCGCGCTCCGCGTTCCGGCTCGGGACGGCGGCCGACCGTCGTGCCGCCCAGCCGGGCGGCGGGTACGCGAGCAACGCCGAGCTGGGCATGCTGCGCGCCACGGTCGTGCGGGAGGTGCTGCGCTCGTCGGCGCGGATCCCCACCGCCCGCGACATCCGCCGCTCCGAGGAACTGCAGGTCAAGGGCAAGCTCGGCGCGGCGCCCGGCGCACCGCCCGAGCCGGTGTGCCTCCTGGCCGAAGGCGCGATCGTCACCGCCTCCATCTCCGGGAACACCCGTCCGGCCCAAGACGCCCGCGAGGCCGCGCAAGCCCTCGTCGCCTGACCGTCATCCCCGGCGTCCAGCGGCTCCCGGAGCGGCCGGATCGGTGATCATGCAGGTCATCGGTGAGACGGATCACCGACCCGGCTGCGGACGGTTAGGCAAGGGCAAGCTAAATTAGCTTTGCCTAACTTTCCTGGCGGGCGGGGGGCCACGCCACCGACCCTGGAGCTCACAGCATGAGAGCCGTCCATCACCTCCGCGGTGCCGCAGCCGCTGCCGCCCTCACCCTCCTCGCCGTTTCCGGCTGCGCCGAGAAGGACGGCGGCGGGGGGTCGGGCGCCATCCAGGTCACCGCGAGCGACAGCGCGTGCAAGGTCTCGCGCACCGAGTTCCCGGCGGGGCACGTCAAGCTCGCCGTGGAGAACAAGGGCTCCAAGGTCACCGAGGTCTACATCTACGCGCCCGGCGACCGGATCGTCACCGAGCGGGAGAACATCGGGCCCGGCACCAAGGCCGACATCACGGCCGAGGTCAAGGCCGGGTCGTACGAGATCGCCTGCAAGCCCGGCATGAAGGGCGACGGCATCCGGCAGAAGGTGACCGCCACCGGGCAGGGCTCGGCGAAGCCGCAGGACCCGCGTCTGGACAGGTCCGTCGCCGAGTACCGCAAGTACGTCCAGGCCCAGGCCGACGAGACCCTGCCCAAGGCCGAGAAGTTCGCCGCCGCCGTCAAGGCGGGCGACATCGAGGGCGCCAAGAAGACCTACGCCGTCTCCCGCGTCGGCTGGGAGCGCACCGAGCCGGTCGCCGAGTCGTTCGGCGACATCGACCCCAAGGTGGACGTGCGGGAGGACGGTCTCGAACAGGGCCAGACCTGGACCGGCTGGCACCGCCTGGAGAAGGCGCTCTGGACGGACAAGAAGATCGGCGCCGCGGAGAAGAAGCTCGCCGACCAGCTCATCACCGATCTGAAGGACTGGCAGAAGCGCGTCGGCACCGCCGAGATCAACGCGACGAGCATGGCCAACGGCGCCAAGGAGCTGCTGGACGAGGTCGCCACCGGCAAGGTCACCGGCGAGGAGGAGCGCTACAGCCACACCGACCTGGTCGACTTCCACGCCAACGTGGAGGGCGCGCACAAGTCCTACGAGCTGCTGAGGCCGGTCGCCGCCGAGCGGGACCCGGCGCTCGCCGCGGAGCTGGACAAGCAGTTCAAGGCGCTGTTCACCCTCCTCGACAAGTACCGCGAGAAGGGTTCCCCTGACGGCTTCGCCGCCTACGACACCGTCGGCAAGGACGACCGCAAGGAACTGTCGGACGCGGTCAACGCGCTCGCCGAACCGCTGTCGAAGCTGGCCGCCGCCGTCGCGTCGTGAGGGAGGCACCGTGAGTTCCGAACGCCCGCCGAAGTCGTTCTCGCGCCGCGCGCTGCTCGGCTGGGGCGGCACCGGGCTCGCGCTCGGCGTGACCGCCTCCGGCGGCGTGGCCGCCGCCGCGATCGGCATCGCCGACGACGCCGAGCCCGGAGAGGCCGTGCCGTTCCACGGCGCGCACCAGGCCGGGATCGCCACACCCGTCCAGGACCGGTTGCATTTCGCCGCGTTCGACGCCACCACCGATGACCGGGACAAGCTCGTCGCCATGCTCAAGGAGTGGACGCGGGCCGCCGCGCAGATGACCGCCGGGCACGCGGTCGGCGACGGCGCGGTCGGCGGCCCGCCCGAGGGGCCGCCGGACGACACCGGGGAGGCGCTGGGGCTCAAGCCGTCCCGCCTCACCCTGACCGTCGGTTTCGGCCCCACCCTGTTCACCAAGGACGGCAAGGACCGTTTCGGCATCGCCGCGCGCCGCCCGCCCGCGCTGGTCGACCTGCAAGTGTTCCCCGGCGACAACCTGGACGGGGCGCGCAGCGGCGGCGACATCTGCGTCCAGGCGTGCGCGGACGACCCGCAGGTCGCGGTGCACGCGATCCGCAACCTGGCCCGCATCGGCTTCGGCAAGGTGTCGGTGCGCTGGTCGCAGCTGGGGTTCGGCAAGACGTCCTCGACGACGCCGGACGCGCAGACCCCGCGCAACCTGATGGGGTTCAAGGACGGCACCCGCAACATCTCCGGCACCGACGCGTCCGCCCTGGACGAGCACGTGTGGGTCTCGGCCAAGGACGGCCCGCCGTGGATGGCCGGCGGCTCGTACCTGGTCGCCCGCAGGATCGCGATGCGCATCGAAACCTGGGACCGCACCTCGCTCAAGGAGCAGGAGGACATCTTCGGCCGCACCAAGGGCGAGGGCGCGCCGGTGAACGGCAAACGCGAGCACGACGAGCCCGACCTCAAGGCGATGCTGCAGGACGCGCACGTCAGGCTCGCCCATCCCGACAGCAACGGCGGCGCCCGGATGCTGCGGCGCGGCTACTCCTTCACCGACGGCACCGACGGGCTGGGACGGCTGGACGCGGGCCTGTTCTTCCTGGCCTACCAGCGCGACATCCGCCGCGGCTTCCTCCCCGTGCAGACCCGGCTCGCGCGGATCGACGCCCTCAACGAGTACATCCAGCACGTCGGCTCGGCCGTGTTCGCGGTCCCGCCCGGGGTCCGGGACGCCACCGGCTGGTGGGGCAAGGAGCTGTTCTCCTGATGTTCGCCAACTACCTGATCGGACTGCGGGAGGGCCTGGAGGCAAGCCTCATCGTCTGCATCCTGATCGCCTACCTGGTCAAGACGGAGCGACGGGACGCGCTGCGCGCCATCTGGACGGGCGTGGCCATCGCGGTCGGCGTCAGCCTGGCCTTCGGCGCGATCCTGCAATGGGGCACCACCACCCTGACCTTCGAGGCGCAGGAGTTCCTCGGCGGCACACTGTCGATCATCGCGGTGGGCCTGGTCACCTGGATGGTGTTCTGGATGCGGCGCACCGCCCGCTACCTGAAGGCCGAACTGCACGGCAGGCTGGACCGCGCCCTCGTCATGGGCACCGGCGCCCTCGTGGTGACGGCCTTCCTGGCGGTGGGCCGGGAGGGGCTGGAGACCGCGCTGTTCATCTGGTCGGCGGTGCAGGCCACCGGCGACGGGGTGCGTCCACTGGGAGGCGCGCTTCTCGGCCTGGCCACCGCGGTGGTGCTGGGCTGGCTGTTCTACCGCGGCGCGCTGAGGATCAACCTGGCCCGGTTCTTCACCTGGACGGGCGCGATGCTGGTCATCGTGGCCGCCGGGGTGCTGGCGTACGGGTTCCACGACCTCCAGGAGGCGCGCTTCCTGCCGGGCCTGAACACCAAGGCGTTCGACATCAGCGAGACGATCCCGCCGGAAAGCTGGTACGGCACCCTGCTCAAGGGCACGGTCAACTTCCAGCCCGACCCGACCGTCCTGCAAGTGGTCGTGTGGCTCCTCTACGTCATCCCGACCCTGACCCTCTTCCTGCTGCCGCCCAGACGCAAGGCCGTCCCGGCCCCCTCCACCTGACCCCGGCTCACGAGACCAGTTCGCGTTCCTTTCTTCTTTCCTCCAGCGGGTGCAGGTCGGGGCAGGCGGCCATCAGTGGTCGCAGGCGCAGCATCAGCAGGGCGAGTGAGACGAGGGTCACCAGCCCTATCGTCGGGATGACGATGCTCAGGGACACCCGTCCGTCGGCCGCGGCGAGGACCAGCCCGACGACCGGTACCGGGGCGAAGTTCAGCATGTGGATCGCCGCGACCGTCCGGCCGAACTCGTCGGGCCTGACCACCGTGATCCGGACGATCCTGATCACGACGCTGAACATGCAGTCGCCGATCATGAAGACGGTCACGAGCCCGGCGAACACCAGGAACGGCGAGGCCGAGGTCAGCAGGGTGAACATGACCGCCTGGGTGAGCGACGCGGCCGCGGCCACCGCCAGCAGGCCGAACCTGCGGATCAGGCGGTTCATCACCGGCATCGACGCCATCGCGGCGAACCCGGCCACCGTGTACATGGTGCCGAGGACGCCCTCGGAATACCCGTACGACCGGACGACCAGGTCCGGCGCGGCCGTCTGGATGGCCCCCAGCAGCACGTTGACCAGCATCGTCGCCGCCACGATGCGGAGCAGCACCGGGATCCGCCCGATCGTCCGGACGCCCGTCGCCAGCTCGCTCGCCAGGCCCGGGAGGGTGCCGCCGGCGACGCGGCCCGGGCTCTCGGGCCCGCCCTCCCGGGGGAGGCTGAGCGCGATCGCCAGGCTCATGACGAACAGGACCGTGATCACCAGGGCCGTCCAGACCGTGTCGAGAAGGACCAGCCCGCCGCCGACGGCCGGTGCGAGGAGCAGCGCCCCCTGCTCCAGAGACCCGAGCAGGCTCTGGGCGCCGGGCATGATCTCGGCGGGGATCAGCCGTCCCGCGAGCTTCTCCCCCGCCACGAGGGTCTGCTCGCAGCAGACCCCCGCGACGACGGAGAAGACGATGACGGTGGCGCCCGCCTGGCCAGGGAACAGGATGATCGCGAGGACGCCGGCGACCCCGGCCACGCACCTGACCAGATCGTTGACCACGTAGAAGGTGGCCACATCGAACCGGTCGGCGAGCAGCCCGCCGACCGGCAGGGCGATCAGCCGGGGCACCCACTGCGCCGTCAGCGCGATACCCGACCATGCGAGGCTCCCCGTGAGCTTGAAGGCCAGCACGGGCACCAGGAACAGCAGCAGCTGATCGGCTAGCCAGCCGATCGCCCTCAGCGCGTAGTAGCGAGAGCGCGGACCGCGCATGGACGGCTCCAGAGACGGTGGTGACTTCATGGACGGTGCGAATCGCCGGACGGGCTCAGACGACCCGGATCGCGTCGCCGAGATCCCGCCAGGTCCGCTCCGCCTGCCGGACGGAGTCCGCGGTGAAGATGGCGTGACCGATCCGCCCCCGGAAGTCCTCCAGGGAGGGGATGTCATCGCCCGGGCGGAAGTACAGCCCCGTCTCGATGACGTCGGGACGCGCAGCCAGGTCGGTCCAGCCTTCGAGCCTGGTGAAGACGCGCTTCCGGTTCGCGTCGAAGAACCTGATGCCGGCGCATTTCGCCTGGGCCGCGCCGAAGGCTTCGGCGGATTCCGGTGGAAGGCCGAGGTAGCAGGCCACCATGACCCGGGACAGGGAGACGCCCGTGGTCAGCTCGATCAGATCCGTGATCCGGTCACCCGGCAGCCTGGCCCCGATCTCGATCAGTACCGGCCCGTCGGCGGAGATCCGCAGCTCGCAGTGGAAGGGGCCGAACGAGATCCGCAACGCGTCCAGCACGTGCCGCACATACCGCTCCACCTGGTCGATGACCTCGGGTGGCGCGTTCTCGGCCGAGACGATGTGCCCCAGCTCGACGAAGTAGGGCTCGGGACCGAGGATCTTCCGGGTGAGCGAGCAGATGGAGACGCGGCCGTCCAGAACGTAGCCGTCCGCACTGTATTCGGGCCCCGAGACGTACTCTTCGACCACGACATGGGAACCGGCCGCGCGTCCGAGGTCCAGCCGCCGGTCGTCCTCCATCCGGAGATAGGCCGCCCGCAGCTCCGGCATGTCGTCGGCGCGGCTGACATGGACGCTTCCCGACGAGTCGACCGGCTTGATGACGCAGGGAAATCCCACCTCCGAAGCGGCCTCCTCCACTTCGTGGGCCGAACGGGCCTCCGCGAAGCGGGGGACCCGCACCCCCATGGCCGCGGCCCGGGCGCGCATCAGCGCCTTGTTCCGCACCCAGGCCGCCGTCTCCGGCGGCAGCGAGGTCAAGCCCAGCCGGTGGCCGACCCGGGCCGCCGAGGGGATGCTGACCTCGACCCCGGGCAGGACGGCGTCCAGCGGCAGGACTTGCTCGACCGCGCGCACAAGGGCTTCATCGTCGTTGGTCTCCACCACCAGCACCTGGTCGGCGAGATCGCGGAGCCGGTCGGAGAGGAGCCGGTCGCCGCTGTCCGCGGAGGCCACCACGACCTGTGCGCCGAGGGCATGGCAGTCCTCGACGAGCCTGGTACCGGATGAGACGGGCTCGACGATCAGGACCCGTGGCGCTCGTCCACCCCTCATCGGTCGCTCCCCAGGCTGCCGTGCTCGAACGGGCATTTCCAGTCCTCCTCGACTGCGCGGCCCGAGTACTGCCGTACTTCGGATTGCTCGCCGAACTCGGCGAGATTCGGGTTGATGGAGCCCTGCAGCCGCACCTCGCGTTGCCGGATGCGACGCTGCAGCCCCTCGTAGACGCCGTTCTCCTTGAGCCGGTCGAATTGCTCGTGCGAGTTGAACGCGATCGCCGGCTTGGAGAACCGTCTTGAGATACGGGAGGAACCGGGATGCAGCCCCACGATGAAGTAGGGGTGCCCGGCGACGCTGAAGGCGAAGGTGGCCGAATCCGGGTCGGAACTGACCCCTCGCGCCCACGAGTACCGGCTCCGGTCGAATTCGTGGAGTGCGGACAGCTGCGCCCAGAATGCCGCCTCGAACCGCTCCTCCGTCAACCCGTCCGGACCGTCGAAGACGGCGACGAAGGTATTGAAGTTCTCACTTTCGGTGAGGGTTTCCGTGGTGAACTTCTCCAACTCTCGATGCAGCTCCGGAACGGTCCGATGGTCGCCCAGAGCGCCGACTCTGGCCTCGGTGACCAATCCCCTGCGTTCCGCCGCCTTCGCGCCGAGACAGGAGAACTCCGAGCTCCTGATCCACTCCGCGAGAGCGGATTCGACGGCAGCGGTAGATGTATTCGGTTTCGGCTCGTGCAAGTGCATGAAGTCATCCCCCGATGACGGGTGCTTTTCCACTGGCTGATCACGTGGACGTACCTCTCGGTCCTGTGAAGGGGGAGCCGGTTGGTTCTCCTGTGAAGGGCGGGCCAACTGGTTCCGAGGGCGGTATTCGTCCTGCGTCCGTCCCTGGATGACGCCGACCGGAGTGCAGGTTTATGCCGGACCTGCTCGGCGTTGACTCCGCCGCGCCCTGAACTGGCCCGCCGCCGTCGCGCCCCCGCCGTGCGACCTTGTGCGCGGGCATGAAAGAAGCCCCCGGCCTTTCGGCCGGGGGCTGTGCGTGGGACGTCAGGGTAGGTCGAGGTTGGTGGCCAGGGCTTCGTAATGGGCGTCGCCGTCGCCGAAGGCCAGGGACGCGGACATGGCGTGTTGGGAGAACCAATGCAGGTCGTGCTCCTGCGTGAAACCGATGGCACCGTGTACCTGGTGGCCTAGCGCGCAGACCCGTTCGTACGCCTCGCTCACCCATGCCTTGGCCATCGACACTTCTTGCGTCGCGTCCCGGTCCGCCGACAGGCGCCAGATGGCCTCGTAGGCGATGAAGCGGGAGCCGAGAACGTCGATGGCCATGTCGGCGCAATGGTGCTGGACGGCCTGGAACGATCCGATGGGACGGCCGAACTGCTCCCGTTCCGTTGCGTACCGCACCGTCATGTCCAGGACGCGCTGGGCGGCGCCGACCATTTCGGCACAGGTGGCTGCGGCGCCGAACAGGGAGATGGCATGGGCGGCGTCCGTGCCGAGGACATCGGCGGCGGGTACGTGGACGTCCGAGAGGTCCACGTGGCAGGGACGGTCCATGCCGACCGTGTCGAGAGGGCGGAGTGCTACGCCCGCGGATGAGGCGTCCAGCCAGAACGCGCGGGGTTCGTCGTTGACGCGCGCCGCGACCAGGAGGGTCTCGGCGGAAGTGGCGAACGGGACGAATTCGGCGGTGCCGTTCAGGACGAAGTCTGGGCCGTCGGGTGCGGCCACTGGGCCGTCGCCTGGACGGTCCCAGGGGAGCGGCGCGGCGGTCGCTATCTGGCCTTCCGAGATGGCCGTGAGCCAGCGTTCCCGCTGGTCGGGGCTGCCGTGGCGGGTGATGGGCATGCCGCAGGACGCCACCGAGGTCAGGAGCGGGCTCGGGACCTGGGCGTAGCCCAGTTGCTCGAACAGCAGGCACACGTCGAGGAAGTCGCCGCCGACGCCGCCGTGCTCCTCGGGGAAGGCCAGGCCCGTCCAGCCGAGCTCGACCATCTCCTTCCACAGCGCGGCGGAGTGGCCGGACGGGTCGCCGTCCATCGCCCGGGCCCCGGCGGTCGCGGCGCGGGACTCCAGGAGTTCGCGGGCGGTGGAGGCGACCAGCTCCTGGTCCTCGGTGAGGCTCAGGTCCATGGCGGCGGGACCTTGTCGGAGCGGACCCACACGCCAGGGCGTTCCTCCCAGAACAGCTGGACCAGGACGCCGCCGGTGTGCTTGGGGTGAATGAACGTGTGCTTCCAGGCGGCGCCGTCGGTGACGCCCTCCTCGTCGTCGAACGTCGGGATGTCGTGGTGCCGGCACGCCGCGAGGGCCTTGTCCCAGTCGTCCACCTCGAACGTGACGTGGTGGGCGGCGGGGCCGTTGCGGTCCAGGAACCGTTCGATGAACGAGTCCTCGCCGCGCGGCATGATCACCTCCCAGCAGATCGTCGAGCCGGGGACGTTCAGCACGAGGTCGGCCATGTCGGGGTGCTCGTCGTCCGGCGTCCGCCACACCTGCGTGAAACCGGCGAGGCCGTGGTACCAGCCGGCCAGCACGTCGCGGTCGGGGAACGCCTGGCAGATGTGGTCGAGCGCGACGACCCCGAGGGACGGCCCGGACGGCGTCGAAGACTCCGGGACGGAGGCGGACGAGTCGCCGCACATGTCGAGGCTGCCGGGGCCGCGGAGGCGGAACAGGACGCCGGGTCCGTGCTCGGGCGGGCTCAGCGACGCCTCCAGCCAGCGTCCGCGGGCGCCGTCGGTCGGCTTGATGCCGCGTACTTCGAGTTCCGCGCGGACGGCCTCGAGGTCGGGCACCTCCGCGCCGACGTGATGCAGGCCGGGGCGTCCGCCGTGGTCGTCCAGGAACGTCTGGAGCGCGGAGCCCTCGCCGGCGGGGGCGACGACCTCCCACGCCTGGCCGCGGCTGCCGGGGATCTCCAGGCGGGTGCCGCGCGTGCCCTCGGCCGGGTTGTCCCAGCTCCGGACGCGCCGGAACCCGAACAGCCCCTCCAGCAGCGCGACCTGCGCGTCGAGGTCGCCGGTGACCTGCGCGACGTGATCGATGCGGTAGATCTGCACGGGTCCTCCTAGCTCGGGTGCGGCTCGATCCAGTCGTAGCCGTAGGTGACCAGTTCCTTGACGAGACGCAGGTTGTAGCGGTTCATCGCGGCGATCCGCTCGGCCAGCTCGCCGACCCGCTTGTCGAACTCGTCCGCCGGGTAGACGTCGTTGACCAGGCCGAGTTCGAGGGCGCGGGCGGCGTCGATGCGGGCGCCGGTGAACAGCAGTTCCTTCGCGCGGGCCTTGCCGATGCGCTCCGGCAGGCGCTTCACGCCGCCCCAGCCGGGCGCGGAGCCGCCGAACTCGGGCTGGTCGGGGTCGCCGTCCTCGGTCATCTTCGGCCGGTACGGCGGGCGCGCGGACAGCGTGATCTCGACCAGGCCGACCTTCGCGTTGTCGGACGCGACGATGAAGTCCGCCGCGAGCGCCAGCTCAAGGCCGCCGCCGACCGCGTAGCCGTGCACGGCCGCGATCACGGGGACGGACGTCCGCTCCATCATCGCGAACGTCTTCTCGCCGAGCCGCCCCTGCTCGATCCGTTCGCGCGGGGTCAGCTTCTCCGACCAGCCGAGGTCCATCCCGGCGCAGAACGCGCGCTCGCCGGCGCCGCGCAGCACGACCACGCAGACGTCCTCGTCGTCGTCGACGCGGGTGAAGATGTCGCGCAGCTCGGTCATCGTCGTCGGCGTCAGCGCGTTGAGCTTGTCCGGCCTGTTCAGCGTCAGCCAGGCCACTCGGTCTTCGATCCGCAGATCGACGGTCTCGTAGGCGTTCTCGTCGGGCATGCGTGCTCGCTCCTCCTGATGATCAGCTGCGGGGCAGGTTCAGGCCCCGGGTGGCGATGACGTTGCGCTGGATCTCGGTGGTGCCGCCCAGGAAGGTGGACGCCACCGAGTCCCTGCGCATGTGCGTGAATGCGGCGTTCATGGGGGCGCCTTCGCGTTCCCATAGCGCGGCGGACCTTCCGAACGCGCGCGCGCCCGTCCGGGCTAGGCGCTGGTGCAGTTCGGCGCCGAAAAGCTGGTTGATGGACGCCTCGAAGTCGGGTTCGTCCCCCGCCGCCTGCCGCGACACGGTGTAGCGGGCCAGGTTGTACAGGACGCGGATCTCCGTCTGGCGTCGGGCGATCTCCTGGCGGAGGGCGGGGCTGCGGCGCGCGAAGCGGCGTCCGTCCGGGGAGCGCAGGTACGTGACCAGTTCGGCGAGGGCCTGCTCGTACTTGATCGTCGCGCCGATCCCGGCCCGCTCGAAGCCGAGCGCGGACATCGCCACGTACCAGCCGCGGTTCTCCTCCCCGACCCGGTTCGCCACCGGCACCCGGACGCCCTCGAAGAAGATCTCGCAGAACGGCACCGCGCCGCGGATGTCGGTGATGGGACGGATCGTCACGCCGGGCGCGTTCGCCTCGATGAGGAGGAACGTGATGCCGCGATGGGGGCGGTCGGCGTCGGGGTCGGTGCGGACCAGCACGAACAGCCAGTCGGCGTATTGGCCCAGGGACGTCCACACTTTCTGGCCGTCCACGATGTAGTCGTCGCCGTCGCGGACGGCCCGGGTGCGCAGGGACGCCAAATCGGAGCCGGAGCCCGGTTCGGAGAAGCCCTGGGCCCATGTCGCCTCGCCCTTGGCGATGGGTGGGAGATGCGCGGCCTTCTGCTCGTCCGTGCCGTGCACCAGCAGGGTGGGGCCCAGGAGGAACGCGCCGATGCCGTTCACGGTGGGGACCCGCGCCCGCATCATCTCCTCGTGCAGGACGAACTCCTCCAGCGCCGACAGCCCCGCGCCGCCGTACTCCTCAGGCCAGTGCGGGGCGATCCAGCCGCGCTCGGCCAGGGCTTCGGCCCATGCGCGGGCGCCGTCGCGGCGGCCCGGGTCGTCGGCCACCCGGTCGACGGGCCAGTTGTAGCCCGCGACGTCCTCCGGCTCCAGGCTCTGCTCCTCGTCCCCGGCCGGACGGTACGACTCGGGGAACCGCTCCCGGACGAAGGCCCGCACCTCCTCGCGGAACGCGGCCTCCTCCGGCGTGTCGTCCCAGTTCACCGTCCGTCCGCCTCCCGGTCCCAGGTCGTGTCGGTGACGCCGCGCTCGCCCTCGGCCCGCAGCTTGTACTTGGCGACCTTGTCGGTCGGGGTGCGCGGCAGCGCCTCCACGAACTCGACATAGCGCGGCACCATCGAGCGCGGCAGCCGCTCCTCGCAGTAGGCGATCAGCTCGGCCGGGTCCATGCCGGTATCGGGTTGCACCACGATCGACACCTTGATGTCCTCGTCCTCCAGTTCCGAGGGCACGCCGATCGCGGCGCACTCCAGCACCGCCGGATGCTGGTTGATCTCCGTCTCCAGGTCGAAGGCGGAGATGTTCTCACCACGCCGGCGGATGGCGTCCTTCATCCGGTCGAGGAAGAAGAAGTACCCGTCGTCATCGCGCCATACCCGATCTCCGGTGTGGAACCACATGTTCCGGAAGCAGTGCGTCGTCGCCTCCCAGTTCCCGTAGTAGCCGGTCGTGAGGACGAACGGCTGCTTCGGGCGCAGCACCAGCTCTCCCGGTTCCCCGGGCGGGAGCTCGCGGTCGTGCTCGTCCACCACGGCCACCTGGAAGCGCTCCTCGTGGGCCTGCCCGCACGACCCGACCCGCCACTCCCCGTACGGGCTGCCCGTCGCGATCCCCGCCTCGGTGCTGGTGTAGGTCTCCACCGACCGGACGCCGAACCGCTCCCGCATCGGCTCGTCCAGGTTGGACTTGCCCATGTAGAACGTCTCCAGCCGGTGCTCCTTGTCCTTCGACGTCGGCGGCCGGTTCAGCAGGATCGGGATCATCGAGAACACGCTCATGCAGACCTGCGCGTCGAAGCGGCGCACGTCGTCCCAGAACCTGGACGCGCTGAACCGCTCCACGATCGCGATGGACCCGCCGCCGAGCAGCGCGGACAGCATGCCGTCCCACAGCGCCGCCGCGTGGAACAGCGGCAGCGGGCAGTAGATCGTCTTGCCCCACCGGTCGAGGAAGTCGAGCGAGTCGTAGGCGCAGGTCAGCGCCAGGGCGTGCGGGACCATCGCGCCCTTGGACGGTCCCGTCGTCCCGGACGTGTACATGATCGCCTGCATGTCCGCGAACCCGACCGGGACCTCGACGCGCCCGTCGGCGTCGCCGTCGTCCGGCAGGCCCGCCAGGTCCCGCGCGGGCTTGCCCAGCCGTTCGAGCAGCACCCCGCTCGCGGCGGCGTCCCGCACGATCACCCCGCCCAGCTTCGGCAGCCGCTCCGCGACCTCGGTGATCCGCTCCGCGTACGGCCCGTCGATGATCAGCCACTGGGAGTCGGAGCTGTCCAGCACGTGCCGCAGCAGCTCCCCCCGGTAGGCGATGTTGATCGGCACCGCCACCGCGCCGAGCCGGGCCAGCGCGAAGATCAGCTGGACGAAGTCGGCGCAGTTGGGCAGCATCAGCCCGACATGGTCGCCGCGCCCGATCCCGGCCCCGGCCAGCGCGCGGGCCATCCGGTCGGCGGCGGCGTCCACCTCGCCGTAGGTGATCTCACCGTCCCGGAACTTGAGAAACGTCTGTCGTCGGTGGATCTGCGCCTGTGACCGGAGAACGTCCCCGAGGACGAAACTCTCCAGCGTCTCCTTCCGCATCGGACCTCCGCTGTCGCCGCGTGCGTCGTCGTGGTGGTGTGCGTCGTGGGTGGCTGGGTGGCTGGGTAGCGGGGTGGGCTGGTGGATCGGCCGATGGCGAGGCCACAATCGGACATCGCCCTAAATAGATGAACACGAAACGTCATACCCGGCAACAGCGGCGAAAGTGAACGAACGCGTTCTGTAGGGAATCTGCTGGGACAGCGGTCGATCACTGTGACGAGTACCACACGCCACCGGCCCCCCATTTCGGACGGTGGTCCCTCGTCCAGGACCCAGGTCGTTAATGGGTGGCAGCATCGTCACCACGGCCGTCGTCGTTGGTGCCGCACGATCATCTGGCGCGACCTGGGCGCCGACCCCGACGACCCGTCCACCTGGCCCTGCCCAATCGCCGCCCGCTCCGACCACACGGACGCGCCCTTCGTCGCCGCCGCCAATACCCCGCGCCAGGCCGCCTTCCGCCGCAAGAACGACCCGGAACTGGCCCGCGTCGCGGTCGCGCCCTTCCTCAAGGCCGCCGAGGGCGCCTTGCCCCGCTGGGTGCGCGCGCAGACCCACGTCCGCAACACGACGGTCTTCGCCGGTTCCGCCATCGCCCTCCTCGCCGTCACCCTCGGCTGAGAAATCCCGTGTGACCTATTGCACGCTCAGAGCGCCACATGTATACATACTGAGCTATGAGCACACGAAATGAAGCGAATGTGGACTGGTTCGCGCTCGCCTCGTACCGTTCCGGGACGGGCGGAGAGATCCGTCCAGCCCTGGTCCTCGACCACGGACGGATCCACGACCTGGCCGGCACGCGGGACGCCCTCGGCCACGACGGCGGCGCCCTCGACGGCTCCGTGGACGACCTGCTCGCCGACTGGCCGCGCACCCTCGACGCGCTCCGCTCCCTGGCCGCCGCCGCCCAGGCCCGCCCAGACGCGCTGACCGAGGTCCCGGGCGGCGCGGACCGGCTGGCCGCGCCCTACCGGCCGGCCCGGATCTTCGCCGCGACCTCCAACTACGTCGACCACGCCGACGAGATGGGCACGGTGCTCGCGGCCAAGGCCAACAGCCGGCCGTATGTGTTCATGAAGGCCGACTCCAGCGTCATCGGCCCCGGCGGGACGGTGGAGCTGCCGGCGTCGTCCGAACAGGTCGACTGGGAGGTCGAGCTCGCCGCCGTGATCGGGACGGGCGGCCGGCACATCACGGTGGACGAGGCCCTCGACCACGTCGTGGCGTACACGATCATCAACGACGTCTCCGCCCGCGACCTCAACATGCGCGACGACTTCCCGTTCAAGTTCGACTGGTTCCGCGGCAAGTGCTTCGACACCTTCGCGCCGCTCGGGCCCTGGCTCGTCCCGGCCGGATGCATGCCGGACCCGCAGTCGCTGGGGCTGCGCCTGGCGGTCAACGGCGAGGTCATGCAGGACGCCAAGGCCAGCGAAATGATCTTCACCATCGCGGAGCAGATCGCCTACCTGTCGGAGATCCTCACGCTGCGGCCGGGCGACCTCATCGCCACCGGCACCCCCGACGGCGTGGGCATGGGACGCGGCGTCTACCTCAAGAGCGGCGACGTGATGCGCGCCGAGATCGAGGCCATCGGGGCCCTGGAGAACCCGGTCCGCTGACCGGTCACCGGGGGTGGTGCATCTTCCTTCGTCCATTCCTGTGGGAGTCCCCATGAGAAAAGCAGACCCACGGCGTCCGGTACGCACGCGCCGCCTCACGATCGCGGTGCCGCTGGTCGCGGCCCTGATCGCGACGCTGGCCGGGTGCGGCTCGAACGGCGCCGCGGATTCCGGCAAGCCGCTCCGCAAGATCACCTTCAATCTGGCGTACTTCCCGCAGGGCAGCACGGGCGGCGTCTTCGCCGCGATCGACCAGGGCTTCTACGAGGCCGAGGGGCTCAAGGTCGAGGCCGTGCGCGGGTACGGGGGCACCCGCACGGTCAACGAGATCGACCAGGGCAAGTGGGACTTCGGCTACGGCGACCCGGTCAGCGTCATCCTCAACCGGGCGGCGGGCGGGAAGGCCGTCATGGTCGGCGCGCTCAACACCGTGTGGCCGGGCGGGCTGTGCTACGACGCCGGCAAGCACCAGATCAACACCCTGCGGGACCTCAAGGGCCTGGTGCTCGGCGGCGGCGCGACGTCCCCGATCCAGAGCCTGCTGCCGGTGTGGCTGGAGGCGAACGGTCTCCCCCGCGACCACATCAAGCTGCTCAAGATGGACCCGGCCGTCGTCGACACCTCGTTCATCCAGGGCAAGACCGACCTGGACGACTGCTGGGCCGCCAGCAACCGCGCCAACGTCCTGAAGCTGGCCGAGCAGGCCGGCAAGAACATCAAGTGGATCGAGTACCGCGACCACAAGCTCGACATGTACGGCAACGGCATCGTCACGTCCGCCCAGCGGATCCAGCAGGACCCCGCGCTGGTGAAGGCGTTCCTGCGCGCCACCTACAAGGGCTACGCGTACATGCGCGAGCACCCGGACAAGGTCGCCGAGTACATCGCGTCGAAGAACCCGCAGCTCGACCCGAAGGTCCTGACCCAGCAGGCCACCGACATGAACAAGCTGATCAACGACCCGCGCACCGCGTCCCAGGGGCCCGGCTGGTTCGACGCGGCCCGGATGACCTCGACCGTCGAGACCATCCGGCGCGCCTTCCAGGTGAAGCGGGAGATCGCCCCGTCCGACGTCTACACCAACGACCACCTCAAGTGAGAGCCCGTCAGACCCCGCGAGGAAGGTGACCGCGATGCCGGCCGCACGTCCACGAAAGCTCGGCCACCTGGTGCTCCAGGTGCGCGACATCCACAAGTCCGTCGAGTTCTACACCGAGATCGTCGGGCTCACCGTGTCCGACTGGATCGCCGACCAGATGGTGTTCCTGCGCTGCGGGCCCGACCACCACGACCTCGGCCTGGCCCAGCTTCCCCCCGAGGAGGCCGCGCGGCCGCCGCGACAGGTCGGCGAGCGCGCCGGGCTGGAGCACTTCTCCTACGAGGTCGGCGGGCTGGAGGAGCTGGAGGCAGCCGCCGACTTCCTCGCCGAGCGGGACGTGGAGATCGTCCGCGGCATCGGCAAGCACGGGCCCGGCGAGAACCTCTTCCTCGTCTTCCTCGACCCGGACGGCAACTACGTCGAGTTCTACGCCGACATGGTGAAGGTCGACGCCGATCACCCGCACACGGCGCAGGTGTGGGACGACACGGTCGAGGCGTACGACCAGTGGCGCTTCGAGCGCTTCCGCGTCCCGGCCCCGGCCCTCTACGAGGAGAAGGCGGAGGGCCGCCCATGACCCGCCGCGCGCTCAGGGTGGCGGAGCCGGTGCTGCTGGTCGCCGCCATCCTGGCCGCATGGGAGTTCCTCCCCGGGGCGCTGGATGTCAAGTCCTACCTGCTGCCCACCTTCAGCGACGTGCTGTCGGCCGGGTGGACGGCCCGGTCCGGCCTGACCGACTACCTGTGGATCACGTCCCGTGAGGTGCTGCTCGGCTTCCTGCTCGCGGCGGCCGGCGGGCTCGTGCTGGCGGTGCTGATCTACGGGTCGGGCTTCCTGCGCCGCACGCTGTACCCCCTGCTGGTCGTCCTTCAGGGGCTGCCCAAGGTGGCGCTCGCGCCGCTGTTCGTCATCTGGTTCGGGTACGGGCTCGGCTCGAAGGTGCTGATGGCCTTCCTGTTCGCGCTGTTCCCGGTGGCCATCTCCACGCTCGGCGGGCTGGCGGGAACCCCGGCCCACCTGGAGGAGCACTTCCGGGCGCTCCGCGCGTCCCGGTGGGCGACGTTCGCGCAGCTGCGCGTCCCGTACGCGCTGCCCGCGGTGATCGACGGCTGCAAGGTCGCGATGCCGCTGGCGGTGATCGGGGCGATCGTCGGCGAGTTCGTCGGCGCGGACGAGGGCCTCGGGATGCTGATCCAGTCGGCCGCGTCCAGCAACCGCACCGATCTGGTGTTCGCCTGCCTGCTGCTCGTCACCGCCCTGTCCTTCGTCCTGTACGGCGTCATCGAACTGCTCGGCCGCCTGGTGTGGTGGCGGGGCCGGGCCGCCGCCTGAAATCTGATTGGAGCTGATCCCCGTGGCCAAGCTGCGGCACATCGCCATCGCGGTCAACGACCTGGAGGCCGCCTCGAGGTTCTACCAGGAGACGTTCGAGATGGTGGTCGCCGGCGAGACCGAGTCGCCGATCGCGTCCGGCGTCTACCTGACCGACGGCACGGTCTGCCTGGCGCTGCTGAACTACAAGACCGACGAGGCCGCCGGGCTGGAACGCGGCAAGGAGTACGTCGGCGTCCACCACTTCGGCTTCTGGTGCGACGACCTCGACGAGCAGGGGAAGCTGATCGAGGCCAACGGCGGACGGTTCTTCATGGACCTCCCGCTGGCCAAGGACTCCCTCTACTACGAGGCCAAGTACCGCGACCCGGACGGCGTGATCTTCGACATCTCCGAGAACGGCTGGGTGGGAGCGGCCAAATGACCCGGTCCACCCGGCGGGTCATGGAGCCGTCGGCGTCCCCCGGGCCGGGGACGCCCACGGCCGTCCGGCTGGGCGGGGTGTCCAAGACCTTCCGGGGCCGCGAGGACGTGCGCGCCCTCGACCCGGTCGACCTGACCGTCCCGGCCGGGGAGTTCGTGGCGATCGTCGGGCCGAGCGGGTGCGGCAAGAGCACGCTGCTCCGCATCGTGGCCGGGCTGGTCGACGCCGACCCGGGCGGGCGGGTGGAGGTGCAGGGCCGTCCGGTCGACGGCACCCCGCCCGGCCTCGGCGTCGTCTTCCAGACGCACAACCTCCTCCCGTGGCGGACCGTCGAGGCGAACGTCGGGCTCGGCGCGCGGCTCGCCGGGGTCCCCAAGGCGGAGGTCGCCCGCCGGGTGCCGCCGATGCTGGAGATGCTCGGCCTGTCAGGGTTCGCCGGGAAGCACCCGCACGAGCTGTCGGGCGGCATGCGCCAGCGGGCCGCGCTGGGCCAGGCGCTGGTGTGCCGCCCGGACATCCTGCTGCTGGACGAGCCGTTCGGCGCCCTGGACGCGCTGACCCGCGACCGGCTCAACGTCGAGCTGCTCCGGATCTGGCAGGAGCTGCGGCAGACCGTGCTGCTGGTCACGCACAGCATCGCCGAGGCGGTGTTCCTGGCCGACCGGATCATCGTCATGTCCCAGCGTCCGGGGACCGTGGTCGAGGACCTGCGGGTCGACATCGCCCGCCCCCGCGACCCGGCGACCACCCGGGCCCTTCCCGAGTTCACCGAGACCGCCCAGCGGCTGAGCCGCCTGATGGGCGTCACGTAGCGGCATGCCCCTGAGACAGCAGAAACGATCTTGAAGCAGGAGGAACGGACTTGAAGCGACAGGACGGGACGCGCGAGCGCCTCCACGGCGTGGTCACCGCCACGCCGACCGCGTTCGACGCGGGCGGCGGGCTCGACGAGGGCCGTTTCCGCGACCTCGTGGAGGGCTATGTCGCGGCGGGCGTCCACGGCGTGTCCGTGGCCGGCAGCCAGGGCGAGTTCTACGTCCTCGACACGGCCGAGCGGCTGCGGCTGATGGAGATCACCGTCGAGGCGGTCGCGGGGCGGGTCCCGGTGTACGCGGGCACCGGCGCGGTCTCCACCCGGGAGTCGATCGCGCTGACCCGGGCGGCCGAGTCCATCGGCGTCGACGTGGCGATGGTGATCACCCCGTACTTCCTGGCGCCGTCCGGCCGCGAGCTGGCCGAGCACTTCCGGACGGTCGCCGCCGCCACCGCGCTGCCCGTGCTGCTCTACAACAACCCGCCGCGCACCGGCGTCAACGTGACCCCGGACGTCTACGCGGACTGCGCCCGGTCCGGCAACGTGATCGGTGTCAAGGACAGCAGCGGCGACCTCAGCCAGGGCGTGGAGTACCTGCTCACCGAGCCGGGCGGCTGCCTGCTGTTCTCCGGCCGCGACACCATCACGATGGCGCTGCTCGCGCACGGCGGGGCGGGCGCGATCTCGCCTGCGGCGTGCGTGTTCCCCCGGCTCATGTGCCGGATGTACGACGCCGTCCGCGCGGACGACCTGGCGACCGCACGCCGGATCAACGACGCGCTGGCGCCGCTGCGCCGGGCGTGGGCGCTGGGCTCGTTCCCGGTGGTCATCAAGGAGGCGATGGACGAGGTCGGCCTGGACCCGGGACCGGCCCGCGCCCCGATCTCCCCGCTGCCGCCGGAACGGCGGGCGCGGCTCGCCGCCGTGGTCGAGGAGATCAGGGAATTCGAGCGGGACGCCGTTCCGGCGATAAGCGGGGCGTGAATGGCGGAGGTGATGAACGCGACCGCCCCGGACGCTCTCGCGGACCAGGTGCTGGAGCGCCTGTTCACCGGGGCCAGGACGGCGAACCGGTTCGTGCGCCGTCCGGTCCCCGACCGCCTGCTGCGCGAACTGTACGACCTGGTGAAATTCGGCCCGACCGCAAGCAATCTGTGTCCTGCCCGGTTCACCTTTGTGCGGGGACGCGTGGCCAAGGAACGGTTGCTTCGCGCGCTCGAACCGGGGAACGTGGAACGCACGAGGGAGGCGCCGGTCACCGTGATCGTCGGCTGGGACGAGGACTTCCACCTCCGGGCGCCGGACCTCTTCCCCGGACGGCCCGACCTCGTCGCCCGCCACGCCGGGGACGAGCGGAAGGACATCCGGCGGGAGGTCGCATTCCGGAACTCCAGCCTCCAGGGAGCGTATATGATCATTGCCGCCCGGGCATTGGGCCTTGATTGCGGGCCAATGTCGGGTTTCGACCCAGAAGTAATCGAAAGGGATTTCTTCCCCGACCGGAAGACGCGGGTCAACTTCCTGTGCAACCTCGGCTTCGCCGATCGTGCCGCACAGTTCCCGAGGCTTCCCCGGCTGCCGTTCGAGGACGCCTGCGCGCTTGTGTAGCGGCGCCGGGGAATTCGACATGGAGAGGGAGGATGATCCACATCGCTGGTACTAGGTCGGAGGAAATCCGGCAGCGGATCGCGGAGGACATCGTCTCCGGCCGGCTCAGACCGGGGCAGCGGCTGGAGGAGCTGCAGCTCGCCGATCAGTTCAACGTGTCCCGCACGCCGGTGCGCGACGCGCTGCGCGAGCTCAGCGGCACGGGGCTGGTCGAGATCCGGCCGAACCGGGGCACCTGGGTCGCCGAGATCGACTCCGACCAGCTGGAGGAGCTCTTCGAGGCGTTCGCCGAGATCGAGGCGCTGTGCGCGCGGCTGTGCGCGGTACGGCTCACGGTGATCGAGCGGCGGCGGCTGGAGCTGCTCCACGAGGAGTCGGAGGCGTACGTCACCGCGGGCGACCACGAGGGCTACGCCCGGCTGAACGAGCAGATCCACAACTCGATCTACCAGGGCAGCCGCAACCACGCCCTGTACGAGATCGTGCGCGGCCTCCGGCACCGGACGGCGCCGTTCCGGGTGCCGCAGTTCTACATCACCAACGACCGGATGAAGAACTCCTACGCCGAGCACGGCGCGCTGCTGGCGGCCATCCTCCAGGAGGACGCGCAGGCCGCCTACGCCGCCATGTACTCGCACATCGCCAACTCGTCGGTCAACGTCATCGGCTTCCTCCGCGAGAGCCTTCACAAGTGAGCGACGAGCCGGTCACCTACGTCCGGACGGGCCCGGCGGGGGCACCGGCCGTGGTGTGCCTGCACGGCATCGGCTCCAACGCGGACGCGTTCCGCGGCGTCCTCGACCTGCTGGCCCCCGCCTACCAGGGCATCGCCCCGAACGCCCCCGGCTACGGCGGTTCCGCGCCGCTGCCCGCCGCACGTCCGACGGTCACCGACTACGCCACCGCTCTAGTGGCCTTCCTAGACCGCCTCGGCCTCCCGAGCTGGCACCTGGTAGGCAGCTCCATGGGCGCCCTGATCGCCGCTGCAATCGCCGCCGCCCACCCTGACCGGGTCGAGTCGTTGCTGCTGACAGCTCCCGCAACCGGCGCCGGGCGAACCCCGCAGACCCGCCAGGCCGAGCTGACCGCCCGCGCCGACCTGATCGCGCTGGGTCCCGAGCGCATGGCCGAGACCCGTGCCCCCCAGCTCATCGCGGGCAACGCACCGGGCCCCCTGCGCGCGGTCAAGGAGGCGACCCGAGCCCTGGACCCCGCCGCCTACATGCAGGCCGCTCACGCTCTGGCGAGCGGCGACCTCCTCACCTGCACCCCGCACATCCGGGCCCGCACGCTGGTGGTCTGCGGCACCGCCGACAAGGTCGCCCCACCCGACGACCACGCGCGCCCGATCTCCGACGCCATACCCGGCTCGGAACTGATCCTCCTCCCAGACCTGGGCCATGTGATCGAGCTGGAGTCCCCCGGCGAGCTGGCCGCCCTGATCACCCGCCACGCGGGAGCGTCCTAGCCTTTCCCGGGCACGGGCCGCGGCCCCGGCGCCGCCGCCGCGACGGCGCGGTCATGGCCGGACGAGGACGACGTTGCCGAGTGAGCGCTGCCCCGCCGCGTCGGACGGGCGGTTCACGATGCCGCCGTCCCGGGTGACCAGGACGCTGGAGCCGCCGCCGTCGAGGTTCATCGCCTCCCGGGCGCCGAGCAGCTTCATCAGCTCGGCGGCCTGGGCGATCCCGAGCCCCTCGCTGTAGCCGTCCTGGCGGCCGTCGACCACGACCAGCATGAGCCGTCCGCGCCGGTCCATGCCGATCATCGAGCGCGGGTTGGCGCGCACGGTCCAGTTGTAGGTGAACGTCTGGTCGTCGCCCTCGCGGATCACCCCATCGGCCATGGCGTTCACCGATACCCTCCCGTCCCTGACCAGGGTGGGACCGACCTGGAGGATCGTGGTGTCGGGCGTCAGCGCGACGCGTCGGCCCCGGCCGTCCTCGACCCGCTCGCTCACCCGCAGCCGGTCGCCCGCCTTGACGTGGTCGAGCAGCCAGGCGGCGCTCTGGCCGGTGGCCTGGATGGTGGAACCCCCGGCGGGGACGGCCGCACCGCGCGCGGTGTTCACCGCCGTCACCCGGTCGCGGGCGTCCAGGACGACTTCGGCGCCCGCCCCGGTCGGCGGGACGCCCCATTCGGGGGTGAACAGCACCAGCTCGCTGTCGTCGGTGCATTTCAGGTCGTGCTGCGCCTTCTCGGTCGGCTGGTCGCCGCCGATGCCGCCGCAGTTCCAGATCTCACCCGGCACCCGGTTGACGCCGTCGAGCTCGACGGTGGCCCGGCCCGCCCGGAGCGTCACATGGGCGGTGTAGGCGTCCACGTCGACCGCGCGTCCACCCTTGGTGATCTTGATGCCCGCACGGCCCTGGGTGGCCCCGCCGATCAGCTTGCCGTCCTTGACGTACAGGCCGCCGGGCGCGCTGTTGTAGAACCACTGCGCGTTGATCCCCGCCACCGCGCCCGTCGCGGCGGCCAGGTCGGTCAGCTTCTCGGTGCCGTTCAGGGCCGGGCCGAACTCGGTGCCGACCGTCCCGCGGAACTCGCGGAAGTCCACGCGGATCATGTGCACCTTCTGGGGCGCCCGCCGGTCGGCGCCGTCCTGGGCGGTGTAGCGCGTGCCGCCCGCGAACCCCGCGGTCCTGATCGCGGAGAGCGCGGCCGACGCCTCGGCGCCGGTGGCGTACCGCCCGACCCGGACGGTCCACCCGAGGGTCCCGGCGGGACGGTCGGCGAAGGCGGGCGTGGAGACCCGCTCCACCCGCGGCTCGAACCCCTTGTCACGCACCGCACCGGCCACCCGGCGGGCGATCTCCTCCGGGCCCAGCGCGGTGGCGGCTGTGTTCAGCGGCCCGTCGATCGTGGCCGGAAGGTACACGTGGACGGTCCAGTAGTCGTCGGCGTCCTTGGCCCCGAGCGACATCGAGGTCAGCGTCACTCCGGGCGCCACCGTGGTGGTCACCGGCCGGGCGCTCAGCGGGAGCCCGCCGCCGAAGCCGGACTCCGGAGCGGCCGGCACGGTCTGCGCGGTCGCCGCGACGGGCATGGTCACGGCGAGTGCGGTCACGACCGCCGCCAGGGCCGGGACGGGTGTGGGGCGCATGGAGAACCTCTCTGATCAGGCAAGATCGAAACTGCGCGATCATCAAAGGCTTTACAGCTTGCCCGGAATCAACCTTTAAGCGGCTTATGCATGACAGCACGGAGATGAGCTGTGGACGACTCGCCGGTCAGCGGTTCTCGCCGGTCAGCGGGCCTTGGCGGAGAAGGCGCGGCGGTAGGTGGTCGGGGGGACGCCCACGACGCGGGTGAAGTGGTGGCGGAGGTTGGCCGGACTGCCGAGGCCGGAGCGCTGGGCGATCTGGTCGACGGGCAGGGACGTCGTCTCCAGGAGTTCGCGGGCGTGATCGATCCGGATGCCGCGGAGCCAGGCCATCGGGGTCGTGCCGGTCGTGGCGTGGAAACGGCGGATCAGGGTGCGGGGAGTGACGTTGGCGCGGCGGGCGAGGGCGGTGACGGTCAGGGGCTCGTGGAGGCTTCGGCGGGCCCAGTCGAGGAGAGGGCCCAGCTCGTCCGGGGCCTGGACGGGGGTGGCCGCGGCGATGTACTGGGCCTGGCCCCCAGGACGGTGTGCGGGCATGACGAGCCGTTTGGCGAGGGCGCTCGCGACGGCGGCGCCGTGGTCGGCGCGGACGACGTGCAGGCACAGGTCGAGCCCCGCGGCGGTGCCCGCGCTGGTCAGGATGTCGCCGTCGTCGATGTAGAGGACGGACGCGTCCACCCGCACCTTCGGGAACCGGCGGGCGAGCTGGTCGGCGTGCATCCAGTGGGTGGTGGCCGGGCGTCCGTCGAGGAGCCCGGCGGCGGCGAGGACGAAGGCGCCCGTGCAGAGCGACACGATGCGGGCGCCGTTGCCGTGCGCGGCGCGGACGGCCTCGACCAGGTCGGTCGGCTGGTCGTCGAGGACGTTCGCGCACGCGGGGATCACGACGGTGTCCGCCTCGGCCAGCGCGTCGAGCCCGTGCTCGGCTTGGGCGGCGAACCCGGCGGCGGTGCGCGTCCCGGCGGGGGCGCACAGGCGGAAGTCGTACCACCAGTCGGCGAGGCCCGGCCGCTCGTATCCGAACACCTCGCACGGGATGGCCAGCTCGAAGATCGGCACACCCTCGGTCACGGCGACGGCGAGCTTGTGCATGTCACTATTTTAGCGATGATGGTCGCTCGTGCCACTTGGGACGCCGCCCCGGCGGCGCGAGGGTCAGGGGTATGGACGATTTCCCTGTCGGGCGGGGCTCCTTCGACCCGGCCCCACCGGTCGCCGAACAGGTGTGGCGGCATGTCATCGAGCTGCTGGAACGCGAGCGCAAGGAGATCGCCGGGCGGGACGTGAGCGCGCCGGTCGACGTCCGGCGGCTGCGCGACGCGATCGGCGCGTACGACTTCGGGCGTCCGGCGTCGCCCGGCGAGGTGATCGACGACGTCGCGGAACTGCTCCGCACGACGACCGTCCATACGACGCACCCGCGCTATTTCGGCCTGTTCAACCCGGCCCCGACGCTGATGGGCGTGGTCGGGGACACGCTCGCGGCCGCGTTCAACCCGCAGATGGCGGCATGGTCGCATGCCCCGGCGGCCGTCGAGATCGAGGCTCACCTGCTGCGCTTTCTGGGCGGACGGCTCGGCTACCCGCCCGGGAAGGTGGCCGGGTCGTTCACCAGCGGCGGCGCGGAGGCGAACCTGACGGGCGTGCTGCTGGCGCTCACCAGGACGTGGCCCCGGTACGGCGAGGACGGTCTGCGGGGGCTGCCCGGCCGGCCGGTGCTGTACGCGTCCGCGGAGAGCCACCTGGCCTGGCTCAAGATCGCGCACGCGACCGGGCTCGGACGGGACGCGGTGCACCTCGTCCCCACCGGGCCTGACCTGCGGCTGGACGTCCAGCGGCTGGCCCGCCGGGTGGCCGCCGACCGGGCGGACGGCGACCTGCCGTTCCTCGTCGTCGCGACCGCCGGGACCACGGGCGCCGGAGCGATCGACCCGCTGCCCGAACTCGCCGACCTCTGCGCGGACCTCGGGCTCCGGCTCCACGTCGACGCCGCCTACGGCGGCGCTGCCGCGCTCTCCGACCGGCTGCGCCCGGCGCTGTCCGGCATCGAGCGCGCCGACTCGATCACCGTGGACGCGCACAAGTGGCTGAGCGTCCCGATGGGGGCGGGCGCGCTGCTGTCCACCGACGCCGAGGGGCTGGCGGAGACGTTCCGGGTGACCACGTCGTATATGCCGGACGGCGTCCCCGACACCGTCGACCCGTACACGTCCAGCCAGCAGTGGTCGCGAAGGTTCATGGGCCTGAAGCTGTTCCTCAGCCTGGCGGTCGCGGGCCGCGCCGGATACGCCGAGCAGCTCGACCGCGACGCCGCTCTGGCCGACGACCTGCGCGACCGCCTCACGAGCACGGGCTGGACCATCGTCAACGACACCCCGCTCCCCGTGGTCTGCTTCGCCGACCCCGGCGACGGGACGTGGGAGCACCACGACGCGCTCGCCCAGCGGGTCGTCGGCAGCGGGCGGGCCTGGATCAGCCCCGTAAGACTCGACGGGCGCGCCGCCCTCCGCGCCTGCGTCATCAGCCACCGCACGGCGCCGTCCGACATCGGCGAACTCGTCCAGGCGGTGAACGACGCGCGGAAATGAATCAGGGGACGCGGGCGACGGCGCAGAGCATGGAGACGTCCTCGACGGAAGGACGCTCCGCCTCCGGCACCTCCGGACGCCATTCGACAACGGACGTGACACCCGGCGGAAGCAGGTCCAGGCCGTCGAAGAACCGGCTGAACTCGGCACGGCTGCGGAGCCGGAACGGAACGCCGCTCCGCTCGTTCGCCTCGACGCTGGAGGCGTACTGCTCGGACGTCAGATGGTCCTTCGTCGCGTGCGTCATGACGAGGTGGCTGCCCGGCGGAAGCGCCGCGAGCAGCCGCCGGACGATGTCGTACGGGTCATCCTCGTCGGTGATGAAATGCATGGTCGCGACCAGCATCAGCGCCACGGGACGGGACATGTCCAGGGTGCGCGCCAGGTCCGCGTTCGCGAGGATCTTGTCCGGGTCGCGCAGGTCTGCCTGGATGTAGGCGGTCCGGCCCGCGGGCTCGCTGGTGAGCAGGGCCCGGGCGTGCACGAGGACCACGGGGTCGTTGTCGACGTAGACGATCCGGGACGTCGGCTCGATCGACTGCGCGACCTCGTGGACGTTGCCCGCCGACGGCAGCCCGGTGCCGATGTCGAGGAACTGGTGAATGCCCGCCGCACCGGCCAGGTGGGTCACCACGCGTTTGAGGAACGCGCGGTTCTCGCGGGCGGACAGCGCGACGGTCGGGAAGGCGGACGCGACCACCTGCGCGGACTTCCGGTCGACGGCGAAATTGTCCTTCCCGCCCAGCCAGTAGTTGTAGCGGCGGGACGGGTGCGCCTTCGTCGGGTCGATCCCCGGCGGAACCTCCACGGTGTCCTCGATTCGTCGCCCGCCGCGGCGCCCCGCGACGGAATTCCACACGGAAGGCGGGGCCGTGGACCTCTTCTACAGTCCATTCGACTTTGCGATTCAGGACGAGGAGACCCTCCGCTGGGACCCGCCGTCCCAGGCCCTCGCCCGCACCGCCACCGAGGACGTCGACCTGCACGGCGTGACGATCCCAGCGGACGCGCGCGTCCTGCTGCTCGTCGGCTCCGCCAACCACGACCCGGACGTGTTCGACGCCCCGTCCCGCTTCGACCTCGACCGTGACACCGGCCCGTCCCTCGCGTTCGGGAACGGCCGCCACCACTGCCTCGGCGCGAACCTCGGCCGCCTGGAGGCCCGCATCGCCCTCACGGAGCTCACCACCGCGATCGCCGACTACGACATCGACATGGCCCGGGCCCGCCGCGTCCGCTCCTCCAACGACCGCGGCTTCGCCTCCCTCCCCACCCAGATCACCCGCCGCCGCTGAAACCCGCACATCGACCCCCGCCATGACTTATGGTGCCGATGTCGGTCAATGATCGTGGTGGGGGTCGTGGTGGACGATCTCGAAGCGAAGGTGTGGCGACGGTACGGGCACCTGCGGATCTACGTCTCCCGCGGTGGCGCGGCGGTCGGCTGGTACGACGTCCGGACGGGCCGGCACGACCTCGGCGTTCCGGCCCTGTCCGCGGCGTTCTGGGACGCCGTCCGGACGAAGTGCCGCGAGCTCGGCGAACCGGCACCCGCCCCGCCTCCGCACGCGACACCCCAGGCCACAACGCCGCCCGCACCACCCGAACCGCCCACGCCACCCGCGCGACCCGAACCGCCCGAAGCGTCAGGGCTGCCCGAGGCGCTCGCCGATCTCGGCCGCACCGGGGCGGGCGCGGCGGCGCAGGCACGGGCCGACGAGCTGCGCGGCTGGCGGACGCGCCTTGCCGCCCTGATCGGCGTCCGGACGGAGGCGCGGGACTTCGCGGTCGGCGCGAAAGGTGAGCGGTTCGTCGGCGGAAGGCTCGACAAATGGGCGCGGAAACGAGGCTGGCGCGTCCTGCACGCCGTCCCCGTCGGACGCAACGGCGCCGATATCGACCACGTCCTCATCGGCCCGTTCGGCGTCGTCACCGTCAACACCAAGACCACGCGGAGCAAGGTCTGGGTGGCGGAGAACGCCCTGATGGTGGGCGGCACCAAAGTCGACTACCTGCGCAATTCCCGCCACGAGGCCGAACGCGCCCGGAAGCTTCTCGCCACGGCGTGCGGACGGCACGTCCCCGTCCGGTCCGTCATCGTCTTCGTCGGCGCGAAAGGAATCACCGTCAAGAACGGCGGCCCGCGGGACGTCGCCGTGCTCGCCGACGTCAGGGCGCTCCGACGCTGGTTACGCCGGTGCGGGCGGACGCTCACACCGGAACAGGTGGACGCCGTGTACGCGGCGGCCCGCCGTCCCGCCACCTGGCGGCCCCGGCCTGGCGGCGGACGCTGAAGCCCGTCCCGCGCGGGAGCCGCCGGAGCCGCCGGGCTCGAACGAATTACTTGTTCATGAAAGTTATCGGTGCGTAATCGGGAATGACTGAGGGTTATGGAGACCCTCGATAGCGGATCCGGCGGGCGGGACGACGAACCCGGCGGTTCCGCCGTCTCCCTCCCTGAGGAGGGTCCGGCGCGCACCGACTGGCTCGTGTACGGACTGACCGCGGGCCTGTCGATGGCGTTCCTGATCTGGGGCGCGGTGTGGACGGACAATCTCAGCTCGACCGCGCAGTCGGTGCTGGACTGGCTCCTCGCGAACGTGGGCTGGCTGTTCGTCCTCGCCGCGACCGGGTTCGTGATCTTCTCGCTGTGGCTGGCGCTGAGCAAGTACGGCAAGATCCCGCTCGGCCGGGAGGACGAGGAGCCGGAGTTCCGGACGGTCTCGTGGGTCGCGATGATGTTCAGCGCGGGCATGGGCATCGGGCTGATGTTCTTCGGCGTCGCGGAGCCGCTCACGCACTACGTGGAGCCGCCGCCGGGCACCGATCCGTCGCAGAGCGAGCCGGCGATCGAGACGGCGATGGCCACCACGATGTTCCACTGGACGCTGCATCCGTGGTCGATCTACGCCGTGCTGGGGCTGGCGATCGGGTACGGGCACTACCGCCGCGGCCGCAGCCAGCTGATCAGCGCGGCGTTCGTGCCGCTGATCGGCCGGCACGGGACGGGCCCGATCAGCAAGCTCATCGACATCCTGGCCCTGTTCGCCACGCTGTTCGGCTCGGCCGCGTCGCTCGGGATCGGCGCCCTGCAGATCCGCACCGGGATGCAGGAGGCCGGGTGGATCGAGACGCTCGGCACCACGGTCCTCGTGCTGATCATCGTGGTGCTGACGATCTGCTTCATCCTGTCGGCGGTGTCCGGCATCGCGCGCGGCATCCAGTGGCTGTCCAACATCAACATGGTGCTGGCGGCCGTCCTCGCGTTCTTCGTGTTCGCCGTCGGGCCGACGGTGTTCGTCCTGGAACTGCTGCCCACCTCGCTCGGCGTGTACATCCGCGACTTCGGCGAGATGGCGTCGCGGTCGGGCGCCACCGGCGGCACGCCCATGCAGGAGTACCTCGCCAGCTGGACGATCTTCTACTGGGCGTGGTGGATCTCCTGGTCCCCGTTCGTCGGCATGTTCCTCGCCCGGATCAGCCGCGGCCGCACCATCCGCCAGTTCGTCGCCGGGGTGATCCTCGTGCCGAGCGTGGTCAGCCTGGTCTGGTTCGCGATCTTCGGCGGGACGGCGATCCACCAGCAGCGCGACGGCCTGAACCCGTACGGGGACGGCTCGGAGGAGCAGATCACCTTCAACGTCCTCGGCAACCTGCCCTGGGAGATGCTCACCGCGATCGTCGTGATGGTCCTGGTGGCGATCTTCTTCGTGTCGGGCGCGGACGCGGCGTCGATCGTCATGGGCACGCTGACGCAGCGCGGCTCGACCACGCCCGCCCGCTGGATCGTCATCTTCTGGGGCGCGATGACCGGCGGCGTCGCCGCGATCATGCTGGTGATCGGCGGGGACAAGGCGCTGAACGGCATCCAGAACATCACCTTCATCGGCGCGCTGCCGTTCGCGATCGTGCTGATCCTGCTGTGCTTCTCGCTGGCCAGGGACGTCCGCGACGACCCGATGATGCGCCGCCAGACCAAGGGCGCCGAGGTGCTGGAGGACGCGGTCGTCGCCGGCACCGAGCGGCACGAGGGCGACTTCGAGCTGGTGACGCAGCCGTCCCCCGAGGACGACGGCCCGGCGCCCACCGAGTCTGTCTCTTATCCACATCTGACGCTGCCGCCGAATTAGACGGAT
>NZ_VCKW01000615.1 GCF_005889715.1 Actinomadura soli | reverse complement strand
GTGCAGGGCGTCCTTGACGGGGCCGGGCGGCAGCGTCCGCCGCACGGCCATGGACAGGGTGCGGACGACGCGGTCGAGCACCCGGGCCTGTTCCAGCCCTTCGGTGGCGTCGGCGAGCCGCGCCGACCCCTGGGGCCGGGACATGCGCCGGAAAATGTTCGCCCTGCGATTCATGCCCCTCCTCCGCGGCTCTGCTGGACCCTGTCGCGACACTAGTCTTCCGCGTTCACCTGCGGCCAGTCATACGTACCTGTAGCCGGACGGCCCTAAACCACGGGGTCAGCGCACCAAGCGCCCATGGCCCTGACGACGGCCCCGACGATGCTGGCGCCCATGGCCCTCACGATGCCGGCGCATTTGCCCTGGACGATGGCGCCACCGGTGAGGCGGCAAGGCCGGTGGCGGTGGCGGCCAAGGCCAAGGCCGATGGCGGTGGCAAGGCCGGTGCCAATGGTGGTGCCGGTGCCGGTGGCCCGTGGGCGTCGCGGTGGCGGTGGCTAGGCCGGTGGCGATGGGGGTGCCGGTGCCGGTGGCGGTGGCGGTG
>NZ_VCKW01000066.1 GCF_005889715.1 Actinomadura soli | reverse complement strand
CACCGTCTAATTCGTCGGCAGCGTCAGATGTGTTTAAGAGACAGGGGTGGGCGCGGGCGGAGCGTTCCCGGCTCGCAGAGCTGCGGTTGCGGGCCGTCGAGCGGAGGGCTGAGGCGAAGCTGGACCTGGGACGGGCCGCGGAAGCGGTGCCGGACCTGGACGCCCATGTGACCGAGCATCCCTGGCGTGAGGATGCATGGCGGCTCTTGGCGCTTGCGCTTTACCGCACCGGTCGGCAGCGGGACGCGCTCGCGGTGCTGCGGCGGGCTCGGGCGTTGCTTGCTGAGCAGCTCGGGCTCGATCCCGGCCCCGCGTTGCGCCGGTTGGAGGAGGACATCCTCCGCCAGGCCGATCATGCGGAGCTCGGGCAGGACGCGGCGGCGCGCGTGTGGGCGCAGGCGGCCGAGGCGTACGACCGGGCTGTGGCGTCCGGGGCGCGGGCCCGGCTGGAGTCGACGGTGGGCATCCTGCGCAACCTTGCGGTGACGGGCGGCGGCGGGCTGGAGGCGGCGCGGGAGCAGCGGACGGCGGCGATCGCGGCAGCCGAGGAGCTGGGCGATGCGGAGCTGACCGCGCGGGTGATCGGCGCGTACGACGTCCCGGCGATCTGGACACGGTCGGACGATCCGCGCCAGGCCGCCGAGGTCGTGGCGGCGGCCGAACGTACTCTCGGCGTCCTGCCTGCGGGGAACGATGTGCTGCGAGCGCGGCTGCTGGCCACGGTGGCGCTGGAGTCGCGCGGCGATCGCTCGGGGCGCGGGCGCGAGGCGGCGCTGGAGGCGGAGCAGATGGCCCGTGGGCTGGACGATCCCGGGCTGCTCGCGTTCGTCCTCAACGGCGTCTATATGCAGACATTTCAGCGGGCGGGCCTGGCGCCGGAGCGGGACGCGATCGGAGCCGAGCTGGTCGGGTTGTCCGGACGGCATGGGCTGGTCACGTCCGAGGTGCTCGGGCGTCTCGTCCGCCTGCAGGCACGGAGTGCGCTCGGAGACTTCGACGGAGCCGACCAGCACGCGAGCGTCGCTGATGAGCTGGCTGCGCGCCATGAGCTGCCGCTGGTCAGCGTGTTCACGCAGTGGTACCGGGCGTTGCGGCTGGCCGCGTCCGGTGAGGCGGGAGCGGACGAGGTGGAGGCCGCCTACCGGGACGCCATCGCGCGGCTGGACGGTGCTGGGATGCCTGGCCTTGAGAGCGGGTTGCCGGCGTTGACGTGGCTGTGCCTGCGCGTCCGGCAGGGGCTGCCTGCGCAGACTGATGCGCACACCGATTGGGGGCCTTACGAGCCGTGGGTCCGTCCCTTGGTGTGGGTGGCCCGCGGCCGGACGTCTGAGGCGGGGGCTGCGCTTCGGAGGGCGCCGGAGCCGCCGCGCGATCTGCTTTTCGAGGCCATGTGGTGCCTGACGGCCCGCGCCGCCATTGCCGTAGACGACCGCGACACCATGCAACGCGCATACGGCGAACTTGCCCCCGCCGCAGCGGAATTGGCAGGAGCCGGTAGCGGCTTGATCACTCTGGGCCCGGTCTCGCGCTACCTGGACGACCTGAGCATCACACTTGGCCGCACCTAACAAGCACCCGCGAGCGCAACGATGAGCAGCCCGCCGAGCGTGGACGGAAACACTCCCGCAGGGGCAGGGTGATCGCGCGTCGGGTGCGCGTCGACGCTTGTTCGCCGAGCCTGGGCACCGGCGGGCGACGGGCGGGGCGCTGAGCCCGAGCCCGTGTTCCTCGACCGCAACGTGGACAACAACTTCGCCGAGAACGAGCGGATTTCGTTCGGCACGGGCGTCCTGGTGGAGGTGTCGAGGTGATGCAGGTGTCGACGTGGGCGACGTGACTGCAGGCGCTGAAGTGGTTGCGTGCGTCGAACCGGCCGCATGCGGGTGGGGGTGCGACGGCCGTTGAGCGGGCTCGCGGGCGGGAGTCCGGGCCGACGACGCACGACCCTGAGCGCACGCACTCAGGGTCGGTCAGGGTTCATCCGATGGGGTGCGGCGAGCGAACTTCTTTCAGCCTCGCAGGTCATCGTCATGACGCACATCTGGCAACTATGGAACAAAGTGTTCCGTTCTGCTAGACTCAAGAGTGTGTAAAGGATCCGGGCTACGGGTCTACCGGGGGATTACTCCACCGTGGATGGGGGTTTTCCCCTATGGCGATGAGTTTGCCTAAGCGGCAGAGTCATATTCAGCAGCAGGGGAACGAGGACCCCTCCGCAGGAAGAAGGCACACGATGTCGAACACGCCAACCCCCACCTCGCTGAGCACCGCCGACCTGGCCGAGATCCTGTTCTGCTGCAGGCTGCAGGAGTCCGACCACCCCTCCGCCGAGCAGGTCCGCAGGGCCATCGACGACAGGTTCGGTGCCTGCGGCGGCGACCGTTCCGCATGCGTCGCCGTCGTTGCCCAGGAGGCCGGCGACCACCCCGAGACCTACATGACGCGGATGCGCTGGGCCCTGTCCACCGTGTCCGAGGCGTACCGCGAGTTCACCACGGCCGCCTGACCCCTCCCCTCATCAGCTACTAACCCACATCGACCCGCGACAAGGGAGATCATCTGATGCGTTCACCGTTCACCGACCGGCGTGAGGACATCGTTCCGCGCACGCTTCGCGACCTGCTGGCCGCCGACGCGTCCCAGGTCACGAATGAAAAGCGCCCGCGCCGACAACGAAAGACCTTGACCGTCCGGCGCGTCACATAGCTATCGCCACCAAGGGACGCGCCACGTCCCAACTCTCCGTCCGTCCCGCACGGTCGCCTGTCTCGCCGCGCAACCTGTGATGAGGCACGTTCGTTGGACGGACGTGGCATTGATCGCTTTCCTGACCATCCCCGGCCTTGTGATCGCTCTGGTCGCCTTCGCCGCCCTCGACCGTGCCGGTCTGTGGGCGAACCGCAGGTTCCGGCTGCCTTGGCGGCGGGACGAGACCGGCCGTCCGATCTCGGCGGTCGCGGTCGGTGAGCTGGACGTGTTCTTCCACGGCACGCACCGCCACCAGCAAGAGCAGCGCCGCACCTCGCTGATCTTGCGGGACGAGGAGAGCGACGGCGCACCCCCGCGCACGCGCGTCGATCTCGACGCCGGAACCGCCACCGTGCGACGACGTCCCGCAGACTCCGCCTGACTGACCGACCGACCAGACGACGAACGGATCGAAACGGCACGTACTGGGCGTGACCGCCTATGCTTGCGGCCGTGACCGAGAAGCCGATGGAGGAGCCCGACGGCCCCGACCGTGGGCGTGAGTACCGCATCGGCGAACTCGCGAAAGCCGCCGGCATCCCGGTGCGGACGCTGCGCTACTACCAGGAGCGCAAGCTGCTGCCGCCACCCCGCCGCGCGGGACGGATCGGCCTCTACTCCGAAGACCATCTGGCCCGCCTCCGCATGATCGCGGATCTCCTTGAGCGCGGCCACACCCTCGAAGGCATCCGGGAACTGCTGTCCGCGTGGGAGCAGGGGCGCGACATCCGGGCCGTTCTCGGCGTCGAGAAGGCTGTTACCACGCCGTGGTCGAACGAGGTGCCGGTGACCATGACGCTGGACGAGCTGACGACGCTGTTCGGCCGGGAGTCCTTGGAGCGTGCCATCGCACTCGGACACATCGAGGTCGAGGGCGACCGCGTGACCCACTGGAGCCGCCGCCAACTGGACGCGACCGTGACGCTCGTCCGGGCCGGAGTGCCGCTGGAGGACGTGCTGTCGGCCGGACGGGAACTCCAGCGCAGCATGGACGACCTGGCCGCGATGTACGTCCGCCTGATCGCCACGCACGTCGTCGGACGCATCGACGACCAGCACCACGATCAAGACCACCACCAGGGCCACGGCCATAACGACCACGACCTCGGTGAACTCACCGAGGCCCTCGCCCGGCTGCGTCCCGGCGCCGAGGTCACCGTCGAAGCGGGCTTCGCCCGTGCCATGGACCGCCAGGTCCGCGCCGCGATCGACCAGGCCCTCGGCCGGCTGGCGAGCTGAGCGCGCGGCGATCGACCCGGATCATGCCGCGATACTGGGGGCATGGTCGACGATGAACGTTGGAAGGCGCGGTTCCGGGCCGCCCGGATCAGCCTGCCCCGATGGGCGCGGGACGCCCCGAACCACAGCATCTACCGGTCGAACGTCACCGGGACGTGGGAGATCTACACGTGGGACCGCGGCACCGGCGCGCAACGCCAGGTGACCGAGCGGCCCAACGGCACCTGGATCGGCACCATCGACCCGTCCGGCGAATGGGTGTGGTGGTTCGCGGACACGGACGGCGACGAGTTCGGCGTATGGAAGCGTGTCCCGTTCAACGCGGACGAAGGGGCGGAGAGCGTTCCGGCCGTCCCCGAGCTGGAGGCGTCGTACCCGTCTGGGCTGTCCCTAGGGCGCAGTGGTCTCGCCGTCATCGGACGGACGACCGACACAGGAAACACCATCCATTTGTGCCGTCCTGACGCGTCGCCAGAGGTGCTCTACCACCACTCAGAGGACGCGCACATCGCCGCCCTGTCCCGTGACGAGTCCCTGGTAGCGATCGGGCACAGCGAGCACGGCGACAGCCGCCACATGGCGTTGCGCGTGCTGCGTCCCGACGGTTCCACGGTCGCCGACCTGTGGGACGGGCCGGGCAAGGGCGTCTACGGAGCCGGTTTCGCCCCGGTCGACGTTGATTCACGGCTTCTCGTCAACCATGAGCGTCGCGGCCGGGACGAGATGCTGATCTGGGATCCGGTCGCCGGGACCGAGCGCGAGATCGTCCTCGACCTGCCCGGCGAGATCGGCGCCGGCTGGTACCCGGACGGGACGGCGCTGCTGATCTCCCACTCCCACGAGGCGCGCGACGAGCTGTACCGGTACGACCTCGCCGACGAGTCGCTGACCAGGATCGACACGCCGCGCGGGGTGATCGGCGGCGCGGCCGTCCGGCCGGACGGGACCGTCGAGTTCTTCTGGTCGTCCGCCGCCGAGCCGCCGGTGATCAGGTCGACGTCCGGGTCGGTGGTGCTGACGCCGCCCGGGCCGGTCGCGCCGCCGTCCGTCCCGGTCGAGGACGTGTGGGTGGACGGTCCCGCAGGCCGCATCCACGCGCTGGTCAGCAAGCCGCCGGAGGGCGACCGCCCCTATCCGGCCGTGTTCGACGTCCATGGCGGACCGACGGCGCAGGACGATGATTCGTTCGTCGCATCGGCCGCCGCCTGGGTCGACCACGGGTTCGCGGTCGTCCGCGTCAACTACCGGGGCTCGACGGGCTACGGCTCGGAATGGCGCGACGCCATCGAGGGACGGGTCGGGCTCACCGAGCTGGAGGACATCAAGGCCGTCCGCGACTGGGCGGTGTCGAGCGGGCTCGCCGACCCGACGCGGCTCGTCCTGACCGGCGGCTCGTGGGGCGGTTTCCTCACCCTCCTCGGCATAGGCACGCAGCCGGACGACTGGAGCGTCGCGGTCGCCGCCGTCCCCGTCGCTGACTATGTCGCCGCATACGAGGACGAAATGGAGGCTCTGCAGGCGTTCGACCGGTCACTGTTCGGCGGCTCCCCGGACGAGGTCCCCGACCTGTACCGCCAGTCGTCCCCGATCACCTACGTCTCGCAGGTGAAGGCGCCGGTGCTGATCCTGGCCGGGGAGAACGACCCGCGCTGCCCCATCCGGCAGATCGACAACTACCTGCGCCGGCTCGCCGAGCTGGACCACCCGCACGAGATGTACCGGTACGACGCCGGGCACGGATCGCTCGTCGTCGAGGAGCGGATCACCCAGATGGCCGCCGAAATGGACTTCGCCCGCAAACATCTGGGCATGTCCTGATCTTCCCGGCACCACCGCGCCCCCGCCCTGCACGCCGGGCGCGCTCCGTGCGACAGGACGGGCGCGTCCGGCGTGGGGGACGGGCGGATACCCCGCCCGTCCCCCGCCTCTGACCTGCGGACACCCCTCCCATCCCGCCGTGTTTACAAGATCGAAGTGCGGGGCACCCCTCCGATCGGCCGCTAGTGAGCAATGAGCCGTGACCGTCACGGCTCGCCCCCCGGCGCTCGTTCGTCACTGATCGGGGGGATCACATGACAGGGCTTCTGCACGTCCATGCGCTCGTCCGGCACGCCGCCCGCCATCGAATACCCGGGGCTCACGGGCCCGCACACCGCCTGATGGCACTGGCGACCGGCGCCGCGATGGCGACCACCGTCCTCGCCACCGCGACGCCGGAAGCGTCCGCCGCCGGACGGCCTTCGGCCCGGCGGCCCGTCTCGACGGCAAGGCCTGCGCCGCCCGCGCGTCCGGCATCGATCGGCGAATTCGCACCGGCGCGCCCGCCCATCGCCGCGACGCGTCCAGGGTTGCCCACCACCGGACCGGACGACGACTCCGTCGGACGGTCCGAGGCGGCGGCACCGCGACCGGCCTTCGTGTCGGAACCCGTGGAGCCGGAGCAGGAGCAACTGGAGCAGAAGCAACCGATGCAGCAGCCGGCCGCGTTTACCGCACTCCAGAACACACCCGCGTCGGTGCGTCTCCGGCATCAGCTCGCCGAGGACGTGCTGCGCGGCAGCGGCATCGAGCGGCGCTCGACCGGCCGCTGCTCCGACCGGACGATCACGTCCTGTACGTCGTTCGAGAACGTCCGCTGGGGGACGATCAAGGGCCTGGTCGGCTTCGCGGAGTCGAGCGGCTGCGAGATCGCCGTCACCGGCGGCACCGAGCGCGGCCACGCGAGCGGCCCCTACAGCCACTGGAAGGGCTACAAGCTCGACATCGCGCCGAACGCGTGCGTCGACCGTGCGATCAAGCGTTACCCGCCGGCCGGCGTCCGGAGCGACGGCGCGCGGCTCTACCGTTCACCGAACGGCACGCTGTTCGCCCGCGAGCCGCATCACTGGGACATCACCTTCCGCTGACGCCACTTGTTCGTCAGGCGCGGACCTCGCGGATGATGCCGACCAGTTCCCGGGTCACCGACTTGAAGCCCGGTATCCGCGACATCGACACCATGCGGTTGACCAGCGGGACCGTCCGCTCCACGAGCAGGTACGTCTTGCGGCAGCCCGGTGAGCTGTCGTGCACCCAGTACAGGACGATGCCCATCGAGTAGATCCACAGCAGCTCCGGCAGCTCCGCCCGGAACTCCTTGTCGATCTTCAGGTCGGAGCCGTCCACGACCTCGCGGTAGATCGCGACCGCCGACTCGCGGGCCGGGCCGGACTCGGCGCTGAACGGGTTGAGCGGGCTGGTCGGCTCGGCGGCGAACTTGAAGAACTTCCCGGCGAACTCGTGGTAGGGGACCATCGTGTCGACCCGGGCCTTCAGCACGCCGAGCAGCCGCGGCGCGAACGCCGTCTCCGCGTCCAGGACGGCGCGGCAGGCGGCGACGTGCTCGTCCTGCAGCTCGTCGTAGTAGGCCTGGATCAGCTCTTCCTTGGACCCGAAGTAGTAGTAGGCGTTGCCGACCGAGACGCCCGCCTCCTTGGCGATGGCGCGCATCGTCGTCGCCTCGTATCCGCGGTCCCTGAACAGCTTCAGCGCAGTCTCGACGATCAGGGACCGTGTCTGCTCGGACTTCACGGCCTTCGTCTCGGTCACGCCTGCCAGCCTACGGCCCCGCCCCGCCGTCGTGCTCATGCCGCGAACACGCCCCGGACGCGGGCCTCACGCCGTGAGTTCGGCGGCGATGAGCTCGGCGATCTGGGCGGTGTTCAGCGCGGAGCCCTTGCGCAGGTTGTCACCGCAGACGAACAGGTCGAGGGCCTGCGGGTCGTCGAGCGAGCGGCGGACGCGTCCCGCCCAGGTCGGGTCGGTGCCGACGACGTCGGACGGCGTGGGGAACTCGCGCGTCTCCGGGCTGTCGCACAGCACCACGCCCGGGGACCTCGCGAGGATCTCCTGGGCCTCGCGCTGGTCGGTCTGCTCCTCGAACACGGCGTGGACGGCCACCGAATGCGCGGTCACCACCGGGACGTGGACGCAGGTCGCCGACACCTTCAGCTCCGGCAGCCCGAGGACCTTGCGCGTCTCGTCCCGGACGGCCATCTCGTCGGACGTCCAGCCGCCGTCCTCGGGCGTCCCCGCCCACGGCACCACGTTCATCGCGAGCGGCGCCGGGAAGGGGCCGAACTCGCCGACCACGCCGCGGAGGTCGCCGGCGCGGTGGCCGAGCGCGCGGTCCCCGCCGATCTTCTCCAGCTGCGCGTAGAGCGTGTCGATCCCGTCCCGTCCCGCCGAGGACGCGGCCTGGTAGGACGCGACGACCAGCTCACGCAGCCCGTACCGCCGGTGCAGCGCCCCCAGCGCGACGACCATCGACAGCGTCGTGCAGCCGGGACCAGCGACGATGCCCCGCGGACGTTCCCGCACCCGCTCCGGGTTCACCTCCGGGACGACGAGCGGAACGTTCCCTCTCATCCGATACGCGCCCGACCCGTCGACGGCCACGGCGCCGCGGCCCACCGCGACCGGGACCCATTCCTCAGCCACCGGCGCCGGGACGGCGAACGCCGCGATGTCGACGTCGTCGAAGACCTCGGGGGCGAGCGCCACGGACTCCGCCAACCGGCCGCGCACCTTCAGCGCCCGCCCGGCGGACCGTTCCGAGCCGACGAGCCGGATCTCCCCGTACACGTCCTGGCGGGTGGACAGCAGGTCGAGCAGCACCGTCCCGACCGCGCCCGTCGCGCCGACGACCGCGAGAGTCGGCAGCCCGGAAGCCGAGTCCATCGTCGCACTCACATCCTCTGAACTACCGTCGCTCGTGACCGGTTCCCGGAGGATGCTGCCACCGTCCGAAACGCACGACTGCGTCACGTGACGCGTCCGCCGGACCGCGGGTGTCCGGCGTGCGGGTCTTCGAGGTGCGGGGGGTCAGCGGCCGGTGCCGCCGTAGACGACGGCCTCGACCTGTTCGGCGTCGAGGTCGAAGGCGTGGTGCGCGGCGGCGACCGCGGTGTCGATGTCGTCCTGCGCGACGACGACGGAGATCCGGATCTCCGAAGTGGAGATCATCTCGATGTTCACTCCGGCGTCGGCGATCGCGCCGAACAGGGTGGCGGTGACGCCGGGGTGCGAGCGCATCCCCGCGCCGATCAGCGACACCTTGCCGATGCGGTCGTCGTAGCGGAGCGACTCGAACCCGATCCGCTCCTTCAGCTTGTTGAGGGCGGTCAGCGCGCTCTGGCCGTCGGTGGACGGCAGCGTGAACGAGATGTCGGTGCGGCCGGTGGACGCCGCCGACACGTTCTGCACGATCATGTCGATGTTGATCTCGGCCTCGGACAGCACCGTGAAGAGCGCGGCGGCCTCACCGGGCTTGTCGGGCACCCCGACCACGGTGATCTTCGCCTCGCTCCGGTCGTGCGCGACGCCGGAGATGATCGCCTGCTCCATGTCCTGTCCTCCGATCTCGCTGCTGTCGACGACCCATGTGCCCTCCTTCTGGCTGAACGAGGAGCGCACGTGGATCGGGATGTTGTAGCGGCGCGCGTACTCCACACAGCGCAGATGCAGGATCTTCGCACCGCTCGCCGCCATCTCCAGCATCTCCTCGTAGGAGATCTTCGGGATCTTGCGGGCGGCGGGCACGATGCGCGGGTCGGCGGTGAAGACGCCGTCCACATCGGAGTAGATCTCGCAGACGTCGGCGTCCAGCGCGGCGGCCAGCGCGACCGCCGTGGTGTCGGAACCGCCGCGGCCAAGGGTCGTGATGTCCTTGGTGCCCTGCGAGACACCCTGGAACCCGGCCACGATGCAGATCGAGCCCTCGTCCAGCGCGGTGCGGATCCGTCCCGGCGTCACGTCGATGATCTTGGCCCTGCCATGCGAGCCGTCGGTGATCACGCCGGCCTGGGAGCCGGTGAACGAGCGGGCCTCGTGGCCCAGGTTCGCGATGGCCATGGCGAGCAGGGCCATCGAGATCCGCTCGCCGGCGGTGAGCAGCATGTCCAGCTCGCGGCCCGGCGGCAGCGGGCTGACCTGCTTGGCCATATCGATGAGATCATCCGTCGTGTCGCCCATGGCGGACACCACGACGACGACGTCGTTGCCCGCCTTCTTCGTCGCGACGATGCGCTGGGCGACCCGCTTGACGCCGTCGGCGTCGGCGACGGAGGAGCCACCGTACTTCTGCACGACTAGGGCCACGAGTGGCGCTCCTCGGATCGGGGTCAGGCGTACCGGACGAAGAGTCTACCCAGCGACACGGAATGAATTACGGCCGGGTAACTATCGCTGCGTGCCCGGCGGAGCGCGAGGCAAACCGCCGGGCGGCCGGCCTCCTAGAGGGCGGTCTTGACGGGCTGTGGCGCGGGGTCGGCGGTCCGGACGGCGGCGCGGGCGCGGAGGCCGAACGCCGTGATCAGGGCCGCGAGGAGGGCCGCGGCGAACGGGACGGCCAGCGCGGTCCGGAGGGCGTCGAGGCCCGCGCCGGGGGACGTCCCGCCGCCGAGCGCCGCGACCTGGACGGCGGTCACCGCCGAAAGGCCGAGCGCGGTGCCGAACTGGATCGAGGTGTAGAAGAGGCCGCCCGCCGTGCCGTGCTCGCTCTCGTCCACGCCTTCGGTGGCGGCCATCGTCAGCGGCCCGTAGGCGAGCGCGAACGCCGTCCCCAGCAGCGCGATGATCGGGAACATGAGCAGGTAGGCCCAGTCGAGCCCGACCGGCAGGAACAGCCCGTACGCCACGGCCGCGAGGACGAGGCCGCCGAGCAGGACGCGGAGGTTGCCGAAACGGTCGACGAGGCGCGGGGTGAGCGTCGGCGCGAGGACGGTGTCGATGCCGACGACGAGCATGGCCAGCCCGGTCTGCCAGGTCGTCCAGCCGCGGAGTTCCTGCAGGTACAGCGTCATGAGGAACTGGAATCCGGCGAAGGCGGCGAGGAACAGCGCGGCGCTGAGGTTCGTCCGGACGAGCGCGGCGGACCGGAGGATGCCGAGGCGCAGCAGCGGGCTCGCGGCCCGCCGCTCGATCGCGACGAACGCGGCGAGCAGCACCAGCCCGCCCGCGAAGGCGCAGGCGGTGAGCGCGGCGCCGTGGGACGGCCGCTCCAGCCGGACGACCCCGTACGCGAGCAGCAGCATCGCACCGGTGACGCTGAACGCCCCCACGAGATCGAAGCCGCCGCGCGACCGCCCGGCGGAGCCTTCGGCAAAGGACGCGGCGGGGACTTCGGCGGTGGATTCGGCGGTGTCCGGCTCCTTGATCAGGGGGATCGCGGCGATCAGGATCAGCGCCGCCATGATGACCGGGGCGAAGAACACCCAGCGCCAGCCGATCGCGGTCAGCAGCCCACCGGCGACGAGGCCGAGCGTGTAGCCGCCCGCCGCCGTCCCCGCGTAGACGCCGAGGGCCTTCGTGCGCGCGGGCCCGGCCGGGAACGCGGCGGTGACCAGCGCGAGCCCCGCCGGCATCATGAACGCCGACGCGACCCCGGTGACGAACCGGGCGAGCAGCAGCATCCAGCCCTCGGTGGCGAGCCCGCCGAGCCCGGAGAACGCCAGGAAGACCACCAGCCAGAAGAGGAAGACGCGGCGGCGGCCCAGCAGGTCGGCGGCCCGTCCGCCCAGCAGCATGAACCCGCCGTAGCCGAGGACGTAGGCGCTGATCACGCCGCTGAGCATTCCGGTCGACAAGCCCAGGTCCGCCCGGATCGACGGAAGCGCGACGTTGAGCATCGCGACGTCGATTCCCTCCAGGAAGACCGCGCCGCACAGGACGAACAGCGACGCCCAGGCGCGTCCGTCCATGCGGGCCGCGGGTGTGGACATGAGCGGGCTCCTCTCTCGACTCAGCCGACGGGAGCCCGGTTCCCCTACGGGAGGCCGGTTCCCTCTTGTTACCGGCCACATCCTCAGTCACCATCGGGACTCATGGAAGACGGAACTTTCGCGGCCCCTGGTTACTGCGGGGATACCGCCGCCGACGAGGACGTCCTGCAGTGGGACACCCGCAACGACTGCGAGGTCCGGCAGATCCTCGACCGCATCGCGGACAAGTGGTCGCTGCTCGTCATCGCGCTGCTGGACCAGCGGTCGCTCCGGTTCACCGAACTCCGCCGCCGGATCGACGGCATCAGCCAGCGGATGCTCGCCCGGACGCTGCGGCACCTGGAGCGGGACGGGCTCGTCAGCCGCACCGTCCATCCGACCGTCCCGCCGCGCGTGGACTACGCCCTCACGGACCTGGGCTCGACCCTGCACGAGACCATCCGCTCGCTCGTGACCTGGACGGAAGCGCACCAGAACGCGATCGCCGCCGCCCGCGCCACCTATGACGCCCGCATCGAGGCGGAGCGGAAGGCCGCGAAGGAGGAGGCGGCCGAACGCGCCGCCGTGGCCCGCGAAGTCCTCAACGCCCGCCGCTGAGCGCCGTCCCCGCGCTTGCGCCTATGGCGCACCCGGCCACCGGGCAAAGGGGAGCGTCGTTCTCGTCCAGCCGCATGGCAAAGGGTGAGCGCGGTTCTCATCTGGCGCATGTCACATCGGGCCCGTCTCGAGCGTCTTTCTAAGGAGATACCAAGATCCACGGTGGACAGTGGGAGCAGTCCCACCTGAGGAGTCGAGCGTGTTCGGTCGCAAAGCCAGACGTGAAGCGGAGGTCTCCGAAGTGCTCGGCCGGGCCCGCGCCCACCCGGCGGGCTCGCTGCCACGAATCGCGGCGCTGGACGAGATCGTCCGCCTCGACGCCAAGATCGTCGTCGAGCAGGCGCTCGTTTTCTGCCGCGGCGGACGGCCGGACGACGCGGTGGTCGGTCTCCAGGCGCTGGCGACCGTGCCGGCGCCGCTCGTTCCGCGCGACCGGTGGCCGGAGATCGGGCAGGTCACGGGCGTCCTGTGCGGTCCCGGCCAGCGGGACGCCGAGATACTGGCCGCGGCGCTGCCCGTCCACGCGAGCGCGATGGTCGCTCAGGACCAGGACCCCGCGGACCTTCTGAGGGCGATGTTCCGCCACGAGGACGGCCGGGTCCGGGCCGCGGCCGCCACGTCCGCCGCCGCGGCGCACGACCCCGTCCCGGTGATCAGCGCGCTCCTCGCGCTGCTGGACGAGGATCCGCGGCCGGAGGTCGCGACCGCCGCCGCCACCGGGCTCGCGCACACCATCTGCCGCGATCCGTCCGCCGCGGAGGTGATCACCGCGCTGTTCGCCGCCCATCTGGACGACCCCGGCCAGGCCGTCCACGCGTGGAACCGCGCAAGAGCGATCTTGCTCGGCGGCCCCGACCCGGGGGACGGACCGGACCCCGCCCTGTCGGACGATCTTCACGACGAACTCCGGGAACGCCTCGCGAGCCTGCGCGGCCTGGATTGGCCCGACCACCAGATTCGCGCGCAGGTCATGGGCATGTTCATCGACGCGGTCAACGGGTCGATGCGCCGGTACGCACCCGCCCCGGGCTGGGACGCGCCGGGCCATCGCGCCACCGTCCGCGACCTGCTCCAGCGTGCCCGCAGCCTTCCGCCCGGCAGTGACGGACGCGAGGAGCTCCTCTTCCGGTTGGTCCCGGACGTGTCGGCGCCCGCCTGGACCGACCGCCACGCCGTCAACATCGCCGTCGACGAGGCGCTCGCGCTGGGCACCGACGCGCCCGGCGTCGAGGCGCCCGGCCCCGACGCGCTGGGCGTCGAGGCGCTGGCGATCCTGGTGTCCTTCGGCCACGCCGGACGGTCGCGCCGGATCCGCGCCGCGATGGCGGACCTGCGCGCCCGCCGTCCGGACGACCCGATCGTCCTGGCGGCGATGCTGCGCACCTATTCCGGGCTCGCGTCGCGCGGCCTGCTCGACCCGGCCGCCGACCGCGTGGACGAGGTCGTCCTGGATCTGCTCGAACACGAGAACGCCAAGGTCAGGGCCACGGCGGCGACGTCGAGCACCCTGCCGGGCAACGCCGTCGCCGGCCGGATCGCGGTGCGGCTGATCCGCCTCATCGACCAGGACCCGGATCCCGCCGTCCGCGCGGACGCCGCCCTCGGGCTGGCGAGCATGGGCGAGGCCGACCGGCCCGGCGACGCCGACGACCTGATCGTCGAGGCCCTCGTCCGGCTTCTCGACGATCCCGATCCGGTCATCCGCGCGCACGCGCTGACGTGGGCCGTCAAGACGGACTGGCCCGGCGCCCTGGAACGGCTGCTGGAGGAGCTCGCCGGGCCCGACGTCCGGTGGGAGATCCTCTCCATCGTCCAGAATCTGGAGGCCCACATCGACTGCCTCCCGCCCCACCTGCACAAGGAGTTCACGGCCGCCGTGGCCCGCCTGGACGAGAGCGGCTGGACGACCGGCCCCGACTCCGGCGAGGACGACCCGCGCCACATCCTCGCGGACGCCGCCGCCACGCTCCAGTTCCTGGCCCCCATCCGCTGACCCCGCCCACCTGAACCACCCCCGAGGCGGCGCATCGGCGATCGGACGGGTCAACTCCGCTGGGCGAGAATCCGCGCCGTTTCCTCGTCGGCGGGCAGGAACGCTTCGAGGCGCAGTTCGGCGAGCGTGACGTCCACGGCCGTCGCGAACGACGTCAGCGTCGTGATGAGGCGCAGTTCGGGCGAAGCCGCGCCCTCCCCGGCCCGCAGCCGCAGCGGCACGGCGAAGCCGAGATGGTCGGCGGACGGCTCCACGTCGGGCACGTAGCCGTCCAGTTCGGCGATGAACGCGTCCAGCGCCGGGTCGGGGCTCCGCCGGGCCCGGTCGCGCAGGCTGCCGGTGATGTGGCGGCCCCACTCGACCAGGTTCACGACCCTGCGCGCCATCCCGTCCGGATGGAGGGCGAGGCGCAGCACGTTGACCGGCGGTTCCAGCAGCGCGGGCGCCGCGCCCTGGGTGAGGACTCCGAACGCCGCGTTCGCCGCGACCAGCTCCCCGTACGGCCGGACGACGACCGCCGGGTACGGCAGATGCCCGTCGAGGATGCGGCCGAGCGCCTCGCGCACCGGCCCGAGTTCGGGGGCGTCGAGGCTCGTCTCGGCGTAGACCGGCGCGTAGCCCCCGGCGAGCAGCAGCTCGTTCCGCTCCCGCAAGGACAGCCCCAGGGCCTCGGCGAGCCGCACCACCATGGCGCGGCCGGGCCGTGAGCGCCCCCGTTCGAGGAAGCTCAGATGACGCTGGGTCGTGTCGGCCCTGATCGCCAGGTCGAGCTGGCTGACGCGGCGTCGCGTCCGCCATCGCCGCAGCTCATGGCCGAAGTGGCCGGGCCCCGCCAGCACCGTCATGCCTCCATTCCATCCTCGACGCCGCACTGCCCGCGATTCCCTGCGGGGAATCGCGGGACGAACCGCCATCGCCCAACACTGCTGTGCATGAGCAACCCACTTGATGCGAAGCGTCTGGCCGACGGTTTCGTCGCCCAGTGGAACGAGCCCGACCCGGCGGCGCGGAGCGCGCTCGTCCGCCGGCTGTGGGCGCGCGACGGCGTCCATGTCCTGGTCGACCCGCCGCAGGAGATGCGGGAGGCCGCCGCGTCGCTCGCGTTTCCCGTCCCGCCGCTGGAGGCCCGCGGCCACGATGCCTTGGACGCCAGAGTGACACGCGCCTACGACATGTTCATCGCGTCCGGCGACCACGTCTTCGAGGCCGCCGGGGAACCGTCCGTCCTCCTGCCCAATGTGGTGGCCCTCCGATGGACGATGCTGTCCACCCGCACCCGCGAGGCCCTCGGGAGCGGCCTCGACGTCCTTTCCCTGGACGACGACGGCCGCATCCGCACCGACCACCAGTTCATCGCCCCAAGCTGACGCCCGCGCACCGGGCATTCCGGGCTTGACTCTGACGTACGGGTCAAGGGTTAGCGTCGCGAGGTCGTGCGGTCCAGCGGTCTACGCGTTGAGGAGCGTCCAGAATGCCCGGTACATCTCGCGAGGTTCGGCTCGCCGTCCGGCCCGAGGGGCTGCCCGAACCGGAGCACTTCGCCGTCGTCCAGGTGCCGATGCCGGTCCCCGGGGACGGCGAAGTGCTGGTCAGGAACCGCTTCTTCCACGTCTTCCCGGCGTTGCGCACCCTGATCGGCGGCAGCGTGAAGGGCGCGCCGTTCCCCGGCCTGCGCCCGGGCGACACGCTGTACGGGAAGGCGATCGGCGAGGTCGTCTCGGCGCCGCCGGACGCGGGCGTGCGACCGGGCGATCTCGTCCAGCACTGGCTCGGCTGGCGCGAGTACGCCGCCGTCCCCGCCGGCCGGTGGTCGCCGCTGGACGGCACGCTGCCCGACCCCGCGGCCCACCTGGGGCAGGCGGCGATCGCGTACACGGCCCTGACGCGGGACGCGCGGCTGCGTCCCGGCGACACCGTGTTCGTGTCCGGCGGCGCGGGCGGGATCGGGTCGCTGGCGGGGCAGATCGCCCGGGCGCTCGGCGCGGGACGCGTGATCGGCAGCACCGGCTCGCCGGACAAGGCGAAGCGGCTGGTGAGCGAGCTCGGCTACGACGCGGCCGTGCTCCGCGGGACGCGGCCCATCGCCGACCAGCTCGCGGAGGCCGCGCCGGACGGCATCGACGTCCTCGTGGACAACGTCGGCGGCGAACAGCTCCAGGCCGCGATCGCCGCCGCCCGTCCTGGCGCGCGGTTCGCCATCGTCGGCACGCTGGCCGGGCAGCTGTCGCCGGACCTCGCCGGCACCACCGCCCCGGTCGAGATCGACACCTTCCAGCTGATCGTCAAGGGCATCGAGATGCGCGGCTTCGGCAGTTCCGCCGGTCCGGCGGCCGACCCCGAGTGGGCCGGGCGGTTCGGCGGCTGGCTGCGCTCCGGCGAGGTCACGTTCCCGCATGTGCGGGTCACGGGCATCGAGAACGCCCCGCGCGCGTTGCACGAGATGATCGGCGGACGCCACCTCGGCACCGTCATCGTCGAACTGTAGGCGCCGGGCACCAGCCGCCCGGTGCCGGTCGTCAGGACGGAGCACCGATGCGGATCAGCGACGCCGCCGCGGCGGCCGGGACCACCCCGCGGGCCCTGCGGTTCTACGAGCAGCGCGGCCTGCTGCCGCCGCCGTCCCGGACGTCCGGCGGGCAGCGCCGGTACGGCCCGCGCGAGGTGGCGCGGGTGCGGACCATCCGCCGGCTGCTGTCGGTCGGCCTGACCGTCGAGGACCTGCGCGGCTGCGCCGGCATGCTCCACCTCCTGGACGACGGCGCGCCGCCGTCACCCGGCGGCACGGCGTGCGGGCAGGGCTCCGGGATCGCGCGCCGCCGCCTCGACGCGCTCGACGCGGAGATCGCCCGCCTCACCCGCCTGCGCGACCGCCTGGCCGCCCAGGTCGGCCTCACCGGCCGGGACGCGCCCGGCACCACCGTGACGGGCGGCCCATGAAAGCGGGACGGGGCTCCCGGCGGACCGAACCGGGAGCCCCGCGCGAGCGGAATTCTCAGATCACTTCAGGGTGGCGCCCTGAGCCTGCAACGCCTCGTCCAGCGGCTGGAAGAACGACTGGAAGTTGGCTCCGCAGCCGCCGGAGGTGCCGCCGGAGGTGATCCCGACGGCGATGTTGCCGGCCTGCAGCGAGCCGCCGCTGTCGCCCGGCTGGCTGCAGGCGGTGGTCTCGATCATCTGGCGGACGGCGCCTTCCTGGTAGTTCACCGTCCGGTCGTAGCCGACGAGCCGCCCGCTGGTCGTGCCGGTCGTGGACCCCTTCTTCTGGATCTGGGTTCCCGCCGCCGGACGTCCGACCTCGGTGAGCTGGGCGTTGTTCAGCTGGACCTGCCCGGCGCTGCGGATCGTGCCGTAGTCGTCGCCCGGGAACCTGCTGATCTCCCGGGTGCCGACGGTCTGGCCGCCCGCCGACCAGGTGGCGCCGATGTTGGTGCAGTGCCCGGCGGTGACGACGTACTCGGTGCTGCCGCCCACCACGCCGATCGCCGAGACCGAGCAGCGCGAGCCGCCGGTGGTGATGGCGTCGCCGGGGCCGAGGTGCAGCCGCGGCGCCGCGGGGACGCGCCTGATCTGGACGGTCTGGCCGAGCCCGCGTGCGCGCTTGACGAACGCCTGGGTGGCGGCGTCGTTGTCCGCCTTCGGCACGCTGACGACCACGGCGTTCTTCATGACGTCGACGCCCCAGGACAGGCCGGTCGTACCGGCGGTCCCGGCGAGCCGGTCGAGCGCGGTCTTGGCAGCGGTCAGCGGCTTGATGCCGTGCTCGACGACGCGGGCCTGGACTCCCGCCGCGCGGACCCGCTCGGCGGCGGCCGCGCTGGTGACGTTGACGACGAGGTTTCCGGCGCCGTCGACGTAGGAGCCCGCGTGCTCGGCGCCGAGCCGGCCGGTCAGCTGATCGGCCAGCGCCTGCTGCGGGAGGTGCGCGAGCCGGACGGTCCCGGCGGGGCTGGTCTGGGCCGTTGCGGGAACGGTCCCGAGCACGGGGAGCGTGATCAGCGCCGCGGCACTCACCAGTGGGGTCATCACGCGTCTGACGTGCGATCCACGGTTCACTCTGGTTCCACCTCTCACCGCCGACCACCTTGTCGGCGGCTTCTCTCGGGGGTTGGCGGGGGACCACGAGCCTGGTGGTAAAGGCGTCGTGTGGCAGCAACGTACTTCGATGCGGTGTCGACAACCAGATTTCACCGTGCGATTGAAATTTCAGGACGCCCCGAATGCACGCGCCTTCCCGAAGCCGCCACCACCACTGCCTAAAGCCCGAAGACCAGGCGTTTTACACCGCACTCCGCCGCCTTCACCCCTGGGAATTCGGCGTCACCGAACATGCCATCGCAAGCACACGAGCCGCCCATTCGCGTTATTGGGTCTCGGGGGTCGGCCGTCGCGCTTCAGGGTCGGCGGCAGCCCTACTGGCCTTGGTACTGCTGGGGCTTGGTCCCGGCGGGCAGGCCGAACGCGCGGGCGGCTTCGGCGTCCGGTGCGTCCATGCCCTGGCCCCGGCGCTCGCGCCGGTCGAACTCGGCAAGGCCGCGGGCGGAGAACATCCGCTCCAGGGACGGACGGAACCCCGCGCCGTCAACCGGCTCGGCCACGTCCCGCACGACCAGGGCGGCACCCTTGCGGTCCAGCGTCACCAGCAGTGGAGTCCGTGTTCCGGCATGGGTCAGCAGGCGTCCGCCGTCGCGGGCGTAGTCGTTGCACGCGGCCTCCAGCGACACGCGCACCTGGGAGCCGCGCCGGACGGTCTCGATCGGCTCCTCGGCGCAGAACCAGCGCGGACGCAGCCGCGCGGGCATCGAGGTCGGCCAGACCACCGCGTGGCCAGCCTCCAGGTAGCGGTCGATCACCGGCAGCGCGGCATCGGAGACGTGCCGGTCGACGTGCGGAGCGGGCGGCCACACGCGCCACGACTGCCGCCATGCCGTACCGCCGACCGTGAGAGCCACGACGGCGAGGAGCGCCGACCAGGTCCGGGTGTTCATGAGCGACGGCGACTCTGCGAAGGGCTGAGAACCGCCCGCGCCGATCGAAGCGAAAGGGGACCACGACTCATCAGGCCACCCTAGGACCATCGCGGTGCCGAAGATCATGAAAGCCGAAAGCGCGCCGCGCCCGCTTTCCACAGGCGGCAGCGCGCTCGCGCCCGCATTATCGGTCGGCCCAGACGGGGAAGCCGTCACGCCAGCTCGCGTACCGCGGCTCCCAGCCGAGTTCCTTCCGCGCCTTCTCATTGGACGACCCGCGCCATTCGGTCATCTGCGCGACGATGAAGCCTCCGGCGAGCAGCTTGCCCAGCCAGGTGGGCACGCGCAGCGGGGGCTTAGCGCCCAGGATGTCCGCCAGGTACGGCAGCCATTCCGAGACCGGCGCCGGGTCGCTGTCCACGACGTTGTAGACGCCGGGCGCGCCGCGCTCGATCGCGGCGAACGTCGCGGCGGCGGCGTCGGTGGTCTCGATGAACGACCAGATCCCGGTCCCGCCGCCGACCACCGGCACCTGCCGCTTCCGTACCGCCTCCAGCAGCATCTCCGAGGCGCCCGGCCCGTAGAAGTTGCCGTAGCTCAGCACGATCCCCTCCGGCGCCCCCGCCGTGACGGCCTCGTCCATGTACTTGATCGCCGCCATCGACCGCGCCGACGTCCGGGACGGGGCGTCCGGGGCGAGCGCGTCGTCCTCGGTCTTCACCGGGCCGCCGGTCCGCGCGGTCGCGCCGATGTGGCCCTGCGCGACGACCCGGCGGGTGCCCGCGCGCTTCGCGGCGGCCAGCAGGTTGTCGGTGCCGCGGGTCCGGAGCTCGTTGGTGGCGGCGAACGTCTTGTCCATGTTGCGAAGGCTCTTCATGTCCGCCAGCGCGGTCATCTGGTGGACGATGACGTCCGGCTGCGCGGCGACCACGGCCTCGATCACGGCCTCGCGGTCGAGCCCGTCGAGGATCACCGGCTCGGCGCCCGCCGCGCGCAGCCCCCCGGTCTTGCCGGACGACCGCGTGGTGGCCGTGACCTCGTGGCCCGCGTCGACCAGCATGGGAACCAGGTGCCGTCCGAGCGCTCCGGTCGCCCCGGTGACGAAGACTCGCATGATCTTTCCCCTTCCTCGTGGGTTCTGCCCTGGAGACCAAGGCGCCGCCCGAATTTGTGACATTCCGGCCGTCAGACGGACAGAACGCGTTCGAGCGAAAGATCTACGCGACCCCCGCGACTGGATCACTCCCCACGTCGGCCCTCGGCCGTCCGGGCGGGCCGGGCGGCAGGCGGAATGTTGTGGTTCAGCCGGAACAGGTTGGACGGGTCGTACTCGGCCTTCAACGCCGCCAGCCGCCGGTACACCTCGGGCTCGTAGGACGCCCGCACCTGCTCAGGGGTCGCGTTCGCGCCGAAGAGGAAGTTGAGGAGCCGCCCTGACGACTTCTTCTCCAGCGCGTCCGCGACCCGCCCGTGCAGGACGGCGACGCCTTCCGCCGCCCCCGGCCCCAGCCTCGACAGCACGCCCACCACATACTCCGCATCCCGGTTCCCGACCGCGTTGGGGACGGACGGCCGCCGCGCCATGGCCCCGCCCAGCTGCCGGATCTCAACGATCGCCGTGTCGGGCGCACCGGGCCCGACCAGGTCGAGCAGCTCCCGGGTCGTCTCCCCGCCGAGCTCCCCGAACGCGAAGTTCGTCGCGTGGTACGCCATCGGAACGGGCGGTTCGTTATGGATCGTCCCGGACTCGGTGTACGGCATCTCGCCCACGGTGTCGATCAGCCGGGGCGCGACGGCGCGCAGCGGGGCGATGAGCCGCTCCCCGTCGTCCCCCAGGTAGGCGATACGGACATGGGCGACATGCCGTCCGCGCAGCGGCTCCGGAAAGGCCGGGACGTCCGGCACGGGCATCAGCGCGATCGACGAGGTCATCTCGTCCGGCACGGTCGCCGACCAGGCCCGCCACGCCTCCAGGACGTCCGCGACGTGCTCGGTGTCGAAGTACAGCCCGCCCCCGTAAAGGCGCGTGACCGGCACCAGCCCGATCTCCAGCCCCGTCACGACACCGAAGTTGGCCCGCCCGCCGAGCAGCGCCCAGAACAGCTCGGACCCCGGCGTGACGCGCCGAAGCCGGCCGTCCGCCGTGACGACCTCGATCACCCGGACGTGGTCGGCCGCATACCCGTACCGCCGCGTCAGCAATCCGGCCCCGCCACCGAGTACATAGGAAACGGCCCCGACGCCGGGCGACGACCCCGACAGCGGCGCCAGCCCGTGCTCCGCCGCCTCCGGAATCACCTGCCCCCAGCGCACACCTGCCTCGATCCACGCCGTCCGGGCCTCGGGGTCGATGCGCAGCCCGGTCATCCGCCGAGTGCTGATCAGCAGCCCCCCGGCCGCGGCGAGCGGCAGCCCGTGACCGGTGTTCTGCACGGCCACGGGCAGCCCGCGCGCCGCCGCGTACTCGACGGCGGCGCGCACATCCTCCGCGCCCACCGCGCCGACGATCACGCCGGGACGGTGCGGATCGGCCGTCTGGAACCCGGTCCGCTCATCGTCGTAGCCTTCGTCGCCGGGCTCGAAGACAGGCCCGCCGACCTTGGCGGCCAGCCCCTCGTGCACACCCACCGGATGCCCCCTCTTGGACGTTCTCCCTGTTCACCTCCCATCCTGGGACGACCAACCCCAGAAGTCCAAGAGATACTTCTTCTACCACCTAGCAGCCCCGCTTATACCTCAGATCTCCTTCAGGAAGCCCGAGTCGACGGCGAAGTCCGCGCCCGTCGTGCTCGCCGAACGAGGCGACGCCAGCAGCGCGACCACGTCCGCGACCTCCTGCGGCGTGGCGAGACGGCCGGTCGTGAGGTTCATCATCTCGGCGGCGACCCCGTCCAGCACCGCCTCCCGGTCGGACCCGGTCGCCCCGGCGATGATGTCGGCCGCGCCGCCCTCGTCCGTCCACCACGCCGTCCGGACCGGGCCGGGCGACACCGTGTTGACCCGGACGCCCTGCGGCCCGTACTCCTCCGACAGCCCCTTCGCCAGGTTGGTCAAAGCCGCCTTCGCCGCGTTGTAGTCGTAGTTCATCGGCCCGGGACGGCGCGCGTTCCCCGACGAGACGTTCACCACCGACGCCGCGTCGCTCTTCAGCAGATGCGGAAGCGCGGCCCGCAGCGTCCGGACAACGGCGTGCACGTTGAACTCGACCATGTCGCGCCAGTCGTCGTCCGTCAGGGTCATGAAGCCGAACCGCGGCAGGCTCGCGCCAGGCGGCGGGCCGCCCGCGTTGTTGACCAGGACGTCAAGCCCGCCGAACGCCTCCACCGCCCGCTCGACCACCCGTGCCGGGACGTCCGGCTCCATGAGGTCGGCGGGCACGTGCAGCAGGTCAGGCCCGGCGAGCGCGTCCAGCTCCGGGCCCGATTTCCTGGACACCGCGACCACGCGGGCGCCCTCGTCCAGCAGCGTCCGCGTGACGGCGAGCCCGATCCCCTTCGACGCCCCGGTGACGACCGCGACGCGGCCGGCGAGTTGCAGATCCATGAAGACCCCTCTCATAGGCGAGCGCGCCCATTCCGGACGCGCCTCGCCCACCTGAACCCCACCGCACCCCACCCGGTTGCGCCCGACCTGTACACCGCTCTGATCTCGCCCTCGTCCCCGAGGCACCGGGGCTCGGGATATGACATGTTCATCTTCTCGACAGGCGTCCCGAAGATCAGGCCACGCCTTCCCCTCACGAACACAGGGCACACCCCTCCACGAACGACCAACGACAGCGCCGAGGAGTGCGCGATGAGCAACCCACCGTCCGGCGACCGGTTACAGCGCCGCCTAGGCGTGTTCGACGCGGTCGTCATCGGCCTCGGGTCGATGATCGGCGCGGGCATCTTCGCCGCGCTGCCCCCCGCGTCGCGGTCGGCCGGTTCAGGATTGCTGCTCGGCCTGGGCGTGGCCGCCGTCGTCGCCTATTGCAACGCGACGTCCTCAGCACGGCTGGCCGCCCGCTACCCCGCGTCCGGCGGAACCTACGTCTACGGCCGCGAACGCCTGGGCGAGTTCTGGGGCTACCTGGCCGGCTGGGGATTCGTGGTCGGCAAGACGGCGTCCTGCGCGGCAATGGCCCTCACCGTCGGCTCCTACCTCTGGCCCGCCCACCCCCACGCGATCGCAGTAGCGGCAGTACTACTCCTGACGGCCGTCAATTACGCAGGCGTACGAAAGTCCGCCTGGCTCACCCGCGTAATCGTCGCGATCGTCCTCACCGGGCTCACGGCCGTCGTGGTCGCCTGCCTCACCTCCACCACGTCGGACCCAGCCCGCCTGGACCTGACCTCCGACGCGACTCCCACCGGCGTCCTGGAAGCAGCGGGCCTCCTGTTCTTCGCCTTCGCCGGGTACGCACGCATCGCCACCCTCGGCGAGGAGGTCCGCGATCCAGCGCGCACGATCCCCCGCGCCATCCCCATGGCCCTGGGCATCACCCTCGCCGTCTACGCGGCGGTCGCGATCGCCGTCCTGACGATCCTGGGCTCCACCGCCCTCGGCACCGCGACGGCCCCACTGGCCGACGCCGTGGACAAGGCAGGCCACCCCGCCCTGGCCCCCGCCGTCCGAACAACGGCCGCCGTCGCCGCCCTAGGGTCCCTGCTCGCCCTGATCCTGGGCGTCTCCCGCACCACACTCGCGATGGCCCGCGACCGCCACCTCCCGCACACCCTGGCCGCCGTCCACCCCCGCCACAAGGTCCCGCACCGCGCCGAACTGGCCATCGGCGCGGTCGTCGCGATCCTGGCCGCGACACTGGACGTCCGCGGCGCCATCGGCTTCTCGTCCTTCGGCGTCCTGGCGTACTACGCCATCGCGAACGCGTCCGCTTGGACCCTCACCACGGCCGAGGGCCGTCCACCCCGCATCGTGCCCGTCATCGGGCTACTCGGCTGCCTGGCCCTGGCCCTCGCGCTGCCCTTCTCCTCCGTGACCTCCGGAGCCGCCGTCCTGGCCGCGGGCGCATTCCTCTACGCGCTACGCCGCAGAGCCCGCTGAATCCGAGCACCGAGCATGGGACACGGCCTCTCGGGTAGGGGACGCGCACCGACCAAGCGAAGGAGGCAAACGATGAGCATGACCCAGGAGACCGGTGGCATCACCGGCACGATGGACATGGACTACAACCTGATCTGGTTCGTGGAGCAGTGCCTGAGCAACGCGCTGCGCCTGGAGACGTACATCGCCGACGCCGAACGCGCGGGGGACTCCGACCTGGCCGACCTGTTCCGCCGCGCCCAGGCCGAGAGCCGCAAGGGCGCCGAGCAGGGCAAGGAGCACCTACGTCGCCGTTTGGCCGCCAGCTGACCCCAAACCCCCACACCGGCGCCGCCCGCCCCGCGGCGCCGGACCACTATGAGGCCCCCAACTGACGCAGATGACTGGTCACAGCCCCACCAGCAGGGAAAACTAGATACATGCCCCGGCCACAGGCCCCCTCACGGGACGCGCTCACGAGCACGTCCCGTCCGCACGCCGGGCAAAACAACGAAGGAGCGGCCGCCGGCGCCTTCCGCCGACACACCACTCCCGGATCGTTCGTGGGCGAGGAGGGATTTGAACCCTCACATCCTTTCGGACACACGGACCTGAACCGTGCGCGTCTGCCGTTCCGCCACCCGCCCTAGGGTGCGCACCCGATTCCGGGTGCCTGAAAAGGCTAGCACGGGGGTGGCAGTGGTTAGGTATCCAGATACGGCAGGCGAACCTTCACACCGATACGATCGTCTACCAGTGGGGAAGGGAGGTGCCCGTGGGCGTCATTCAGCGCTTCGAGCGACGGCTCGAGGGCATGGTCGAAGGGGCCTTCGCCCGTGCCTTCAAGTCTGAGCTGCAGCCGGTCGAGGTGGCCAGTGCTGTGCAGCGCGAGATGGACGATCGGGCGGCGATCGTGGCGCAGGGCCGCACGCTCGTTCCGAACGACTTCGTCGTCGAGATCTCTCAGCAGGACGGGCAGCGGCTCCAGGTGTACGCCGACAGCCTGAGCCAGGAGCTGGCGAACCTCGCGCGCGAATACGCGAAGGAGCAGGGGTACTCCTTCGTCGGGCCGGTGCGCGTGCGGTTCGAGAACGCGGGCGATCTCGCCACGGGCATGTTCCGCATCAGGTCCGGGGTGATCCGGGGGTCGACGGTCGAGGGCGGTGAGATCCGCCAGCCGGTGAGCGATGTCCCGCAGGGGACGCGCGGGGGAGTGTTCGGGGGGCATCCGCGGCTTCTGGTGACGACGGCCGTCGAGGGGTCGGACACGACCCAGCGCACCTATGAGATCAATACGCCCGTGACCCTGCTGGGTCGCGGCACGGACTGCGACCTGCGCCTCGTCGACCCCGGAGTGTCCCGGCACCATGCCGAGATACGCGTAGAAGGTCCCGAAATCGCTCTCGTGGATCTAGGGTCGACCAACGGCTCGTTCGTGAACGGGCAGCCGATCCGGCGGGTCACGCTGGTCGACGGCTCCCGCGTCACGATGGGCCGGACCACTCTTGTGTTCCGCCGCGATAGGGAGTAACCCCGACTCCGATGTCCCCATTCACCCTCACGCTGATCAAGCTGGCGTTCCTCGCGGTCCTCTGGCTGTTCGTCATCGCGGCCGTCGGCGTGATCAGAGCCGACCTGTTCGGCTCGAAAGCCGCGACGAAGGCGGCCCAGCGCGCGTCCCAGCCGCGGCCCCCCCGCGCGGCGCGGCAGCCGAAGCCGCCGCGGCAGCCGCGCGGCGCCCAGCCGGGCGGCGCCCCGACGAAACTCGTGGTCGTGCAGGGCGAACGGGCCGGCACGGTCATCGACCTCACGGGCGTGCCCATCACCATCGGTCGGGCGAATGACGCCACGCTTGTAGTGACCGACGACTACGCTTCGAGCCGGCATGCCCGACTTTATGCGCAGGACGGTCAGTGGATCGTGGAAGATCTCGGTTCGACCAATGGCACATATCTCGGACGCACGAAGGTGAGCCGGCCGATGCCGGTCCCGCCGGGCGTACCGGTCCGTATCGGCAAGACCGTGATCGAGCTGCGCAAATGACTCTGGGAATCCGCTACGCCGCGCGCTCCGACGTCGGCATGCTGCGCGAGGGCAACGAGGACTCGGCGTACGCGGGCGCGCACCTGCTCGCGGTCGCCGACGGGATGGGCGGGCACGTCGGCGGCGAAATCGCCAGCGCGGCGGCGATCGAGGCGCTGCGGGCGCTCGACAAGGACCTGCCCGCGACGGAGCTGCTGGCCGCGCTGGAGCACACGGTCAAGGCGGCGAACGACAACCTGCACCGCATCGTGGAGTCCGATCCGGCGCTGCAGGGCATGGGCACGACGCTGACGGCGATGCTGTGGGCGGGCAACCAGGTCGCGCTCGTCCACATCGGTGACTCCCGCGCCTACCTGCTGCGGGACGGCAGCCTCTTCCAGATCACGCACGACCACACGCTGGTGCAGTCGCTCGTGGACGAGGGCCGCATCAGCCCCGACGAGGCCGCGTCCCATCCGCAGCGCTCGCTCCTGTTGCGGGCGCTGGACGGACGAGGCGAGGTCGACCCCGACCTGTCCCTCCGGGAGGCGCAGGTCGGCGACCGGTACCTGCTGTGCTCGGACGGGCTGTCCGGCGTCGTCACCGCGGAGACGATCTTCCAGGTGCTGACGGACGTGGACGATCCGGAGCAGGCCGTCCGGCAGCTCGTCGACCTGGCGAACCGCGGCGGCGGCCCCGACAACATCACCTGCGTGGTCGCGGACGTCGTCGACCTGGAGCGCCAGCCCCCGACGGGCGGCCCCGGGCACGCGGTGGGCGCGGCGGCCAACTCCGCGCCGCCCGAACCGCCGGGCGGTGGGCCGGGCGCGAACACGACCGCGGCCGACACGCCCGCCGGACGGGCCGCGCAGCTCCGCGACACCAGGCCGCAGCCGCCGGTCGCCGTGGACGAGATGCCCCCGCCGCCCGCGCCCGCCCACGCGCCGATGGGCGACCCGATGGGCGGCCCGCCGATTCCGGGCGGCGCGATGCAGCAGGCGCCGATGCGGGCACGCCGGGGCGGCGCGCGCCGGTGGACGTGGCTGGTCGTCGTCGCGGGCGTGGTCGTCGTGGGCGTCGTGGCGGGCGGGTTCGTGCTGGTGCAGAACGTCCGGAACGGCTACTACATCGGCGCGGAGAAGGGGCAGGCCGTCCTGTTCCGGGGGACGCCGCAGTCGGTGCTGGGCTTCGACATGTCCCGCAAGGCGAACGCGAAGAACCTCCAGCCCATCATGGTCGAAGACCTCCCCCAGGATCTCCAGCAGCAGGTGAAGGACACCTACACGGTGAACGGCCCCGGCGAGTGGAAGATGCTGGTCGACCGCGTCTGCAAGTACAGCATCGTCAACCAGTCCGGCAAGGTCTCCATCGTGCGCGGCCGCAGCCAGCAGAGCTGCAAGGAAGACCTCAGGCCCACCGACGTCCGGTTCTCCGAGCTGACCGTGTCGGACGCCGGCGCGATCGCCAAGGGCACGGTCAAGGACATCATCGGCCGGGACGGCGCGCAGGCCCGGCTGAAGGAGATGACCGACCGCCGCGACAAGTGCAAGCGCCGCGACCCCAGCGTCACGGACTGCCCCTCCAACGGAGGGAAATAGCGGATGCAGTCGATCGGGGAGCAGATCAGGGCGCGTCTGCCGTACCAGCGGCGCAACGCGGCCTCGTTCGCATTGCTGATCTTCGCGATGGTGCTGACGCTGTCGGCGTTCGCGGAGGTCGGCCTGGCCCGTGACGGCAGCATCCCCGCCGGCCTGTTCGTGTACGGCGGCGGCCTCGCCGTGCTGGCGTTCGCCGCGTACTTCGTCCAGGCGAAGTTCACCCCGTACGCCGACCCGCTGCTGCTGCCGCTGGCGGTGGCGCTGAACGGCATCGGCCTCGCGATGATCTACCGGCTGGACCTGGACACCAGCGCCGACCGCAAGGCCGCCGCGCTCGCGGGCAAGAAGGTGGTGGCGGACGCCGCCGACGCGCCCAGCCAGCTGATGTGGACGTTCGTCGGCATCGTCCTGTTCGTCGCCGCGGTGCTGATCATGCGGGACACCGACAAGTCCGACGCCCCGCTGTCGTTCACCCCGAAGACCGCGCAGCGCTACACGTACCTGATCGGCCTCACCGCCGTCATCTTCCTGCTGCTGCCGATCGCCCCCGGCATCGGCGCGGAGATCAACGGCGCGCGGGTGTGGATCCAGCTCGGCCCGTTCTCGGTGCAGCCGGGCGAGTTCGCCAAGCTGCTGCTGGTCGTGTTCTTCGCCGGCTACCTGGTGAACAAGCGGCAGGCTATGTCGCTGATCGGCAAGAAGATCGGGCCGCTCAGCGTGCCCCGGGCCCGCGACCTCGGCCCGATCATGGTGCTCTGGTTCTTCTCGCTCGGCGTCCTGTTCGTGCAGAAGGACCTCGGCACCGCGCTGCTGTTCTTCGGCCTGTTCATCTCGATGCTGTACATCGCGACGCAGCGGGTGTCGTGGGTGGTGATCGGCGTCGGGCTGCTGGCGGCGGGCGTGTTCGTCGCGACGCTGCTGCCGTTCATGGGCCACGTCAACCAGCGCATCGACATCTGGCAGAACCCGAAGCCCTACTTCGACGGCGGCTGCCTGCTGGAGAGCGGCAAGGTCGTCCCCGTCAACCCCAACACCGAGATCTACAAGCGGTTCGACACGCAGGGGTCGCTTTCGCCCGGCTTCTCGGCCTGCGCCGAGCTCGGCGGGTCCTACGCCGACAGCGCGCAGCTGATGAAGGGCCTGTTCGCGCTCGCGCAGGGCGGCGTCCTCGGCACCGGGCTCGGGCAGGGCGAGCCGTGGCGGACGCCCCTGTCGTTCAGCGACTTCATCTTCGACTCGATCGGCGAGGAGCTCGGGCTGACCGGGCTGATGGGGTTGCTGCTGGTCTATTCGCTGATCGTGCAGCGCGGGATGAAGACGGCCGTGGCGGCGCGCGACCCGTTCCTGAAACTGTTCGCGGGAGGTGTCTCGTTCGTCCTGGCACTCCAGGTCTTCGTGATCGTCGGGGGCGTCACCCGGCTCATCCCGCTCACCGGCCTGACGACGCCGTTCCTGTCCCAGGGCGGCTCGTCGCTGATGGCCAACTGGATCCTGATCGCGATTCTGGTGCGGATGAGCCATGACGCGCGCAAGCCCGCCCCGCAGGCGATCCAGGACGAGGGCATGACCCAGATCGTGAGCACGAGGTGATTTCCGTCCCATGAACATGGACAAGCCGGTTCGACGGGTGGCGATCTTCGCGCTGCTGCTGTTCTTCGGACTGATGGCGCAGGTCAACTACGTCCAGGGGAGCCAGGCGGAGGATCTGCGGACCGACAGCAACAACGCCCGCCAGTACGCGGACGTGTTCAACTCGCCGCGCGGCCAGATCTCCGCGGGCGGCGAGGTCCTCGTGGTGTCGAAGGAGACCGGCAAGGACAACCCGAAGTACGGCCGGTCCTACCAGGACGGCCCGATCTTCGCGCCGATCACCGGGTACTTCAACGGGAACGCCACGCAGGTCGAGCGGGCGTACAACTCGCTGCTCGGCGGCAAGGACAAGCGGATCACGCAGCAGCGCTGGTTCGACACGTTCATCGGCAAGAAGGCGGAGGGCGCGAACATCGAGCTGACGCTCGACCCGGACGCGCAGCGGACGGCCTACGAGCAGCTGAAGGGGAAGACCCAGCAGGGCCGCCGCGGCGGCGCCGTCGTGATGGACGTGAAGACCGGCGCGATCAAGGTGGCGGCGTCGTGGCCGTCGTTCGACCCGAACGAGGTGGCGCCGCAGACGGGCGAGAAGGGCGCGAAGCGGCTGGAGCAGCTGAACAAGGGCAGCGGCGTCATCCGGCCGCTGGTCGACAACGCGCTGAGCCAGACGTTCCCGCCGGGCTCGTCGTTCAAGACGGTGACGGCCGCGGTGGCGATGGAGCGGCTCAACCTCAGCATCGGGTCCAGCGTCAACACGGGGCAGCTGATCCTGCCGGAGTCGGGGCGCCCGCTGCCGAACTCGCACGACAGCGGCAGCTGCGCCGGCTCCGCCCCGCTGAAGGGCGCGTTCGCCGAGTCGTGCAACACCTCGTTCGCGAAGATGGCGCTCGACATGGGCATCCAGCAGCTCCACGACGGCTCGGCGAAGTTCGGGTTCGGGGAGCGCGTCAAGATGGAGCCGGACATGTTCGCGGCCGAGAGCGCGGTCCCGGTTTCGGTCACGGACGCGAAGGGCCAGACGGTCGAGACCGGCAAGGACGGGACGGCCCGCTCCGGCATCGGCCAGGAGAACGTGCGGGCCACGCCGCTGCAGATGGCGATGGTCGCGTGCGCGGTCGCCAACAACGGCAAGATCATGAACCCGTACGTGGTGCAGAACGTGCGGGCCAAGGACCAGAGCGAGCTGTACAACGCGTCCCCGAAGGAGTTCGGGGAGGCGATGAGCGGCGACCACGCCGACCAGCTCGCGGAGATGATGCGGGCCGTGATCACGGAGGGCACCGCGAAGAACCTCCAGGGCATGCGGATCGCCGGTAAGACCGGTACCGCCGAGCAGGACCCGGCGTCCGGAATCCCGAACTCCCGCTGGTTCGTCGGGTTCAGCCCGATCGAGAACCCGCGGTACGCCTTCGCCGTGGTGACCGAGGGTTCCGGCGACGGCGCGACCAATGCCGGTCCGATCGCAGGGGCGATCATGTCCAAGGTCTTGAAGAAGTGAGCACGGGCCTCGTCCTCAACGGGCGGTACCGGCTGCTGGAGCGGCTGGCCGTCGGCGGGATGGGCGAGGTCTGGCGGGCGTCCGACGACGTGGCCGGGCACCCGGTCGCGGTGAAGCTGCTGCGCCGGGAGTTCGTGTCGGACATGTCGGCGCGGAACCGGTTCGAGTCGGAGGCCCGGTTCGCGGCCGAGCTGCGGCATCCGGGGATCGCGCGGGCCTACGACTTCGGCGAGCAGAACGGCCGGACGTACCTGGTGATGGAGCTGGTGGCGGGCGAGCCGCTGGACGGGATCCTCAGGCGGGACGGCGGGCTGCCGCTGGAGGCCGTCCTCGACCTGCTGGTCCAGGCGGGACGGGCGCTGACCGTCGCGCACCGGGCGGGCGTCGTGCACCGGGACGTCAAGCCCGCGAACCTGATGGTGTCGCCGGACGGCGTCCTGAAGATCACCGACTTCGGGATCGCACGGCAGCTCGCGGCGGCGTCGCAGACCGCGACCGGGATGGTCATGGGAACGGCGCACTACATCTCACCGGAGCAGGCCCAGGGGCTGAAACTGACGCCGTCCGCCGACCTGTACTCGCTCGGCGTGGTGGCGTACGAGTGCCTGACGGGGGCGCCGCCGTTCGACGGCTCCACGCCGGTGGAGGTCGCGCTGCGGCACGTCCGGGAGGCGCCCGCGGAGCTGCCGGCGCGGTTCCCGGCGGACGCCCGCGACCTGATCATGGAGATGCTGGCGAAGCACCCCGCGGGCCGTCCGGCCGACGCGGGGACCGTCGCCGACCGGGCCCTGGCGATCCGCACGCGGCTCAGCACGGGCCGCCCGATCCGGGTGGACGCGGCGCACCCGCCGGCGACCCGACCCAATATTGTTACCCAATCGACTGCTTTGTCTGGATTTGACGGACCCAGGGCGGCGGATAACCTCACCAGGGGGTCAGTGCGCGGGCACGAGCGCACCGGCAGGCGCACGGCACGGACGTACACGTCCGCCGCCGCCGTGCTGCTGGTCGTCACGGCCATCGTGATCGGGTCGCTGTGGAAGGGGTTCGCCTTCGCCGGATCCGGCGGGGACGAACGGGACCCGCCCGGCGCCCCCGCCACAAGGCCCGTCGGGGACGGCAGCGTCGACGACCCGGCGGCCTCGCCGGGCGGCTCGGCCAGGCACCGGTCCCGCGCCACACCCAGGCCGGCTGTCACACAGCGGCAGCGGACGCATAGGATCCGTCCGTCAACGCCGGGGACCCGCCAGACGTCCCCTCCACAGAAGCCATCTACGAATCCGCACAGGGCGACGCCCACCGCCCCAGACCAAACACCGACACCGGCGGAGAGCGCCACGACTCCGTCAACTCCGAGCCCGGATCCCTCTCCGACCCAGAGCGGGAAGCTAGGTTCGGAGGACAAGGTGTAGACGTACGAGGGAAAGTGCACATATGAGTCAACCTCGGCTGCTCGGCGGCCGCTACGAGCTCGATACGGTGATCGGGCGGGGCGGCATGGCCGAGGTCTACCGTGCCCGGGACCTCCGCCTTGATCGCGTCGTCGCGGTCAAGACGCTGCGGTCCGACCTGGCCCGTGACCCCACGTTCCAGGCCCGGTTCCGGCGCGAGGCCCAGTCGGCCGCGTCGCTGAACCACCCCTCGGTCATCGCCGTGTACGACACCGGCGAGGACATGATCGGCGACAACTCCATCCCGTACATCGTGATGGAGTACGTGGACGGCAGCACCCTGCGCGACCTGCTGCGGGAGAACCGCGCGCTGCTCCCCGACAAGGCCCTGGAGGTCACCGACGGGATCCTCCGCGCCCTCGACTACAGCCACCGCGGCGGGATCGTCCACCGCGACATCAAACCCGCCAACGTGATGCTGACCCGGCAGCACGAGGTCAAGGTCATGGACTTCGGCATCGCCCGCGCCATGGCCGACTCCGCCGCCACGATGACGCAGACCGCGCAGGTCATCGGCACCGCGCAGTACCTGTCGCCGGAGCAGGCCCGCGGCGAGCGCGTCGACGCCCGCAGCGACATCTACTCGACGGGCTGCGTCCTGTACGAGCTGCTGACCGGCAAGCCGCCCTTCACCGGCGACTCCCCGGTCGCGATCGCGTACCAGCACGTCCGGGAGGAGCCCGTCCCGCCGTCGGGGGTCGATCCGCAGATCCCGCAGTGGGCTGACGCGATCGTGCTGAAGGCCATGGCGAAGGAGCCAGGCAACCGTTACCAGAACGCCACGGAGTTCCGGCAGGAGATCCAGCGCGTCCTGCAGGGGCAGCCGGTGGCGTCCACCGCCGCGTCCACGATGCTCATGGGCTCGCAGCCGCAGGGCACCCAGGTCATGAGCGGCTACCCGGGCGGCGGCCCGGCCCGCACCCAGGTGCGGCGCCCACCGGACGACTACGGCCTCCCGCCCGCCCGGTACGACGACGACATGCCCGACCGCGGCGGCGCCGGCAAGAAGGCCGCGCTGTGGGTGGGCCTCGCCGTGCTGTTCATCGGCGGCGCGGCGCTCATCGGCTGGATGATGAGCGGCGGTGGCGGCGCGACCGACCAGGTCGCGATTCCCCAGAGCATCGTCAACACCACCCAGAGCGACGCGACCGAGCAGCTCACCAAGCTCGGCTTCAAAGTCGGCGAGCCGAAGACGGAGTACAGCGACGAGATCAGGCGCGGCAACGTCATCAGCTCCGACCCGAAGCCCGGCACGCAGGCGGCCAAGGGCGCATCGATCACGCTGCTGGTCTCCAGGGGCAAGAAGCCGCCCACGGAGATCGAGGTCCCGGACGTGACCGGCAAGCCGTACAGCGCGGCCAAGAGCATCCTGGAGGAGCAGGGGTTCGACGTCGAGAAGAAGGTGGAGTCGAGCGACAGCGTCCCGCGCCTCAACGTCATCAGCACCGACCCGCCCGGCGGCTCGAAGGCGCCGAAGAACTCGACCGTCACGGTCGTCGTCTCCAACGGCCCGGCCAACCTCAAGGTGCCGAACCTCTTCAACAGCAGCCAGCGCGCCGCCTGCGGCAAGCTAGAGAGCCTCGGCCTGCGCTGCAACGTGGAGAAGGGCCCGGCGCCGCCGGACAAGCCCGTCGCCCCCGGCTTCGTCTACGACCAGCAGCCGACCCCGGACGCGACGGTCGCCCCGGGCGACACCGTCACGATCTTCGTGGCGCAGAAGCAGCAGCAGTCGCCACAGCCGCCCACCACCCCGACCCAGGGCATCCCCTGGCCCCCAGGCGGCGGCGACGGCTAAACCGGACGGACACGCACCAAGGGCCCTGAACCTCCTTCACGGGAAGGTTCAGGGCCCTTGATCTTTTAACAGGGGCCCACGGCCCACCCGGCTGACCTGCATGAACGCCCGGGCAGACCGGTCGATGTGCGAGAGATCTGAAAATTTCGGTTGAAATCCGTAACGTCTCAAGGCTCCGTGACGAAGACCATATCGAGGGCTTCCGCCATTGCCCCCGAGTGGCGGAAGCCCTCTTGCTTATTGCGTTTCTCTCCTCCTTCGGGCCCGGGGGGCCCTCCATCGTCGAGAAACGCGGCGCGATCGCTGCATCGCTTCGTCTCGCCTGGCGGCTCGCTGCGCGATCAGGTTTCTCGCAGGCTCGAAACCTGCCTTCGGTCGCGATCGCAAGCGTTGAGGTCGTTGCGGGGTCGCGGCAATGGCTGGGGTCAGCGCGCCCGGTGGCCGAGGTCAGCGCGCCCGGTGGCTGGGGTCAGCGCGCCCGGTGGCTGGGGTCGGTGCGCTCAGTGGCCGATATGGGCGCGTGCGCTAGCCGAGGTGGGTGCACCCGGTGGCTCGGGTGGGTGCGCTCGGTGGGGTTCTCGGTTTGGGG
>NZ_VCKW01000614.1 GCF_005889715.1 Actinomadura soli | reverse complement strand
GTAGCTCGCGGGTGCTGAAATCGAGGAATCCCAGGTTCACCGGCTTCTTCAGCTTGTAGGCGCGGTCCGCGGTGAAGAAGACGATGCCGATGTGGGTCTCGCTGACGGCGGCGTTGTCCATGAGGCTGACGCTCTCGGATCTGCGGTCGGGCTTGGTCATGACGTCGGCGACTGTCCGGCGCTTCATGGTCTCCTCCTGGCACTTTCGCCGGCCTGATCAGCAGGCTCGGAAGAGGCGGTGTGGTCGGCGCAGACCACGACGCCGCAGCGGGCGCGCTCACGCACGACCGGGACGGTGTCGCCACCGAGCGGGTTGCCGTGCTCGGAGTGCGCTCGGGCGCCGATGACCAGCAGCTCGGCGTGTTCCGCCGCGTGCGCGAGCGCCTTGCCGGGCGTGCCGTGGACGACGCGGAGCCGGGTTCTGAGGTGCTGGGTGCGCGGGAGCGCGTCCGCGGCCAGGCGGCGCAGCCTCAGCCACTCCCGTACGGTTCGCAGCGGGCGGGTTCCGAGTGCGCCATCGGGTTCCAGGACGCGGACGACGTCCAGCC
>NZ_VCKW01000613.1 GCF_005889715.1 Actinomadura soli | reverse complement strand
CACGGGCCGGACGGCCCCGTCGCCCGGGACCTTCGGCACTGCCGCAGGTCGGCCGCAGATGGTGGGCTGGATGGTGACCAAGGGGGAGTGATGATGCCTTCACAGAGCACGGACATCGCGACCGACGTCGTCCGCCGCGCCGTCGAGGACGCCGTGCAGGCGCCGTCGGTGCACAACACCCAGCCGTGGCGGTTCGGGATCAGCGGTTCGCGGATCAGCGTCCGCGCCGACGCCGACCGCCGGTTGGACGTCGCGGACCCGGACGGCCGCGAAATGCTGATCAGCTGCGGCGCCGCGCTGTACAACCTGCGGCTCTCGCTGCGCATGCAAGGGTTCGAGCCCGTCGTGCGGCTGCTGCCCGACCCTGACCGGCCGCATCTGCTCGCCGACGTCCACCTGGAGTCGCTGAGGGAGCGGGCAGGCGACGAGGTGGAGCGCGAGTATGCGCAGATCCGGCGCCGTCGCAGCCACCGCGGCGGGTTCCGGCCCGATCCGGTCGGCGCCGGCGTCCTGACGGCGCTGCGGCACGCCGCCGAGCAGGAGGGCGGCCGGCTCATCCAGGCCGTCGACG
>NZ_VCKW01000612.1 GCF_005889715.1 Actinomadura soli | reverse complement strand
CCAGGAACGCCCAGACGAACACCCAGCCCAGCGCCAGCCGTGCGAGCGCCCAGATGTAACGGGCGGCGGGCGATTCGGTCAGCGGCTTGGGGGTCACCACCCGGATCAGAGTGCTGCGCCCGGTACGAGTCTTGTGCTCGGAGACTGCCATCGCCTCTCACCTTCCATCACATCGCTGATTTCCTCACCTCTGACTCAACCGCACGGGAGTTCGGCGCCGTAGGTCCGTTAGGGCACGCTCACCGGGACCAAAGTCCCTGAACCGCGATGCTTGTGGGGACCCGATCGGCCCGCGGTGGAGGGTCTTCGGCCCTGGAGCGGCCGATGGCGATCCGCGCTCTTATGGTCTGGGCCGCCTCGGACGGCGTGTGGGGGTGGGGGCGTTCGGCAACCGTCGCGGGCCTTGACCCGGTCAGGTGTTCTTCAGCGGGACCTGCCAGATGAGAACGGTCCCGCCGCCGTCACGCGGGGCGGTAGTGCACGAGCCGCCCAGGCCTTTGGCCCGGTCGCTCAGATTGCGCAGGCCGCTGCGGCGGCCGCCTTCGGGGATGCCGACGCCGTCGTCCTCGACGC
>NZ_VCKW01000611.1 GCF_005889715.1 Actinomadura soli | reverse complement strand
GATCAGCAACGCTGCGGTGAATACGTTCCCGGGCCTTGTACACACCGCCCGTCACGTCACGAAAGTCGGCAACACCCGAAGCCCGTGGCCCAACCAGCTTGCTGGGGGGAGCGGTCGAAGGTGGGGCCGGCGATTGGGACGAAGTCGTAACAAGGTAGCCGTACCGGAAGGTGCGGCTGGATCACCTCCTTTCTAAGGAGCACACAACTGGCCAGGATCATCCCGCTCCCCTTCACCGGGGGCGCGTGGGGTCGTGGTCGGTGGCCGCTGTCGGCAGCGCATGTCTGCCGGGTGGCTGCTCATAGATGTGGAGCACTGGCTATTCAGCTCACCGCGCGTGTGAGCCGGCAAGTACCGTCCCGCGGGGTCTAGGTCCTGGGGGGAGTGGGAACGGCGGTCTCGGGTGTGTGGGGGGCTGGGCACGCTGTTGGGTCCTGAGGAAACGGGCGTGAGCCTGGTGGCCTCGGATCGCGGGACCAGGTACCGCTTCATCCCTTGGGGGTGGGGCGGTTCTGGTGGGCCCGGTTGTTTTTTGAGAACTGCACAGTGGACGCGAGCATCTCTGGTGAATGACGATGCTGTT
>NZ_VCKW01000610.1 GCF_005889715.1 Actinomadura soli | reverse complement strand
GATCAGCAACGCTGCGGTGAATACGTTCCCGGGCCTTGTACACACCGCCCGTCACGTCACGAAAGTCGGCAACACCCGAAGCCCGTGGCCCAACCAGCTTGCTGGGGGGAGCGGTCGAAGGTGGGGCCGGCGATTGGGACGAAGTCGTAACAAGGTAGCCGTACCGGAAGGTGCGGCTGGATCACCTCCTTTCTAAGGAGCACACAACTGGCCAGAACGGTTCCCGTTCCCCCTTCACCGGGGGGCCGGGCGTCCTGGTCGGTGGCCATCTTTGGCGGCGAACGCCCGTCAGGTGGCTGCTCATAGATGTGGAGCACTGGCTATTCAGCTCACCGCGCGTGTGAGCCGGCAAGTACCGTCCCGCGGGGTCTAGGTCCTGTGGGGAGTGGGAACGGCGGTCTCGGGTGTGTGGGGGGCTGGGCACGCTGTTGGGTCCTGAGGAAACGGGCGCGAGCCCGGTGGCCTCGGATCGCGGGACCAGGTACCGCTTCATCCCTTGGGGTGGGGCGGTTCTGGTGGGCCCGGTTGTTTTTTGAGAACTGCACAGTGGACGCGAGCATCTCTGGTGAATGACGATGCTGTT
>NZ_VCKW01000065.1 GCF_005889715.1 Actinomadura soli | reverse complement strand
GGTCTCGGGCGCGGTTCCCGGGCGGGCGTGCTTGTCGCGTTCGCCGAGGAGCCACATCAGGACGTCCTCGGACGCCGGGCGGGCCTTCGGGTCCTTGGCGAGGCAGGCGGCGGCGACGTCGGCGAGCGGCCCCGGCAGGGCGCCGAGGTCGGGCGTCTCGTTCATGATCCGGTACATGACGGCGGGCAGCGGGCCGCCGGCGAAGGGATCGCGGCCGGTGGCGGCGAACAGCAGCGTGGCCGCCCAGGCGAACAGGTCCGTCGCCGGGACGACCCGGCCCGTGAACTGCTCCGGCGCCATGTACGCGGGCGTCCCGACGACCTGGCTGGTCTGGGTGGCGTTCGTGTCGAACGCGCGCGCGATGCCGAAGTCGATCACGCGCGGGCCGTCCGGGCCCATCAGGACGTTCTGCGGCTTGAGGTCGCGGTGCACCACGTTCGCGCGGTGGATCGCCGACAGCGCCGTCACCGAGCTGATCGCGAGGCGGTCGAGGTCGGCGCCGGTGCGCGGGCCCTCCTCCTGGACGAGCCGCCGCAGCGACCGCCCGGGCACGTACTCGCTGACGATGTAGGGCCGGTCGCCGGCCGTGTCGGCGTCGAGCATCTGCGCGGTGCAGAACCCGGCGACGCGCTGGAGGAGCGCCAGCTCGCGGACGAACCGCTCCCGCGCGCCGGCGTTGCCGAGCAGCTGCGCGTGCAGCAGCTTGACGGCGACGCGCTCCGGGCCCCGCCCTCCGTCGGCGGGGCGGCCGAGGTAGACCACGCCCTGGCCGCCGGTGCCGATCCGGCCGAGCAGCTCCCAGCCGCCGAGCCGGGTCGGATCGGCGGTGGTGAGGGGAATCGGGCTCGCCATTCACAACCCCCGTCGGGTCCCCCGATACCGGCCGGGGCGGCCGGTGGAAAATTTGAGCATTTGCCGGGCACAAATCCGCTCCGCCCGGCATCAAAGAGTATAGGTTCGGGTCGCCCGGAGCGGGAGAGGAAGCATGCTAGTGATCCATTCGCTAATTGCCCGGCGCCGGGTTTCCGCGGCGCCGGTCGCGGCGGCGGCCGCGGCCCTCGCGCTGGCGGCGGGCACGCTGGCCGGATGCGGGGACGCGGGCGCGACCATCACCCGGTTGACCGTGGGAACGCCCGGCCCCGACCCGTACACGCTGGCGTCCAACACCGACCGGACGGACGTGAAGGAGCGGCCGCGCGCGGGCGGGACGAAGGACGGCGACTCCCCCGGCCTCTACGGCGGGACGCGGCAGGCCTCGACCTGCGACCAGCGGAAGCTCGCCGCGTTCCTGCAGGCCAACCCGGACAAGGCGCGGGCGTGGGCGGAGGTGCAGGGCATCCCGGTCAGCGACATCCCGCGGTACGTGTCGCGGCTCACTCCGGTGCTGCTGCGCACCGACACGCTCGTCACGAACCACGGCTACCGGGACGGGAAGGCGACGAGCGGACCCGCCGTCCTCCAGGCCGGAATGGGCGTTTTGATCAATGGTTACGGAGTGCCCACAGTTAAGTGCAATTGCGGCAATCCCTTGACCCGCCCGAAGCAGAAGATCTCCACGGGGAACGCGTCCTACACTGGCCGGTCCTGGCCGGGATTCGAGAAGCGGAATGTGACCGACATCCGGCCCCGGGATTCCCGGAAGGGCACGATCGTCACCTTCGTCCTCGTCGATCCGGAGGGGACCATGGGGTTCCAGCGGCCGCGCGCCACCGAAGGTGAGGCGGACGGGCCGCCGATCGCCCTGCCGTCCACGGAGACCGAGGCCCCGGCGAGCGACTCCCCGGCGCCCACCGACTCCGGGCTGGATTCGCCCGGGATCGTGTCGCCGGGCACGGAATCGCCCGGGACCGAGCCGACCGGCACGGAGTCGCCCGGCACCGGCGAGACTCCGTCGCCGGGCGTGCCCACGGACGGCCCGGGAACCGGCGGCGACCCCGGCACCGGCGCGCCGCCGGACGGGAGCACGGGCGGGATGGCGCCGCCCGCCGGGCAGCCGCAGGGCCCGATCTCGCTCCCGCCGTCCCGGGGACCGGAGCCGGCCGTCTCTTGATCGGGTGTAGTCTGCTCATATGAGCAGCCAGTCAGATGTCGCTGCGCCCCTCGCCGGGCCCGAGAGCTGCGTCGTCCGCGTGGTCGACCCCGCGAAGGTCTCCGACGTCACCGCCGCCCTGCCGGACGCGGAGACGATCATCGAGCTGGCGCAGGTCTTCGGGCTGCTGTCCGACCCCGGACGGCTGCGGGTGATCACCGCGCTGCTCGAAGGGGGCGAGATGTGCGTGTGCGACATCGCCGCGTCCTGCGGGCACTCGGAGTCGGCGGTCTCGCACGCGCTGCGGCTGCTGCGCGCCAACCGCGTCGTCCGGGTCCGCCGTGCGGGGCGGATGGCCTACTACCGGCTGGACGACTCGCACGTCCGGATGCTCCTCGACCTCGCCCTCGCCCATGTCGGCCACGGGCAGGAGGGCGAACGCTCATGATCGGAGGCAGGCGGGCCGAGCCGGCGGATCGCAAGCACGGGCACGGCCACGGGCACGGGCACGGCGTGTCGCCGAGCTCCGACCGGCGGCTGCTCGGCGGCGCGCTGGCGCTGATCGTCGCCTACATGGCGGGCGAGGTCACCATCGGCGTGATCGCCGGGTCGCTGGCGCTGATCACCGACGCCGCGCACATGATGACCGACGCGTTCGCGATCGCGCTGGCGCTGGTCGCGATGCGCATCGCCGCGCGCCCGCCGCGGGCCGGCTTCACCTACGGCCTGCGCCGCGCCGAGATCCTCTCCGCGCAGCTGAACGGGCTGACGCTGATCCTGCTCACCGTCTACTTCCTGTACGAGGGCGTCCGGCGGCTGGTCGATCCGCACGACGTCGAGGGCCAGTTCGTGTTCTGGACGGCCCTGGCCGGCATCGCCGTCAACGTCGCCGCCACCATGCTGATCAGCCGGGCCGACCGGCGCAGCCTGAACGTCGAGGGCGCGTTCCAGCACATCCTCAACGACCTGTTCGCGTTCATCGCCACCGCGGTCGCGGGCCTCGTCGTGTGGACGACCGGCTTCAACCGCGCGGACGCGATCGCCTCCCTGGTCGTGGCGTCGCTGATGCTGAAGGCCGGGTACGGGCTGCTGCGGGACGCGGGCCGCGTGCTCATGGAGGCCGCGCCCGCCGGGCTCGACCCGTCCGAGCTGGGCACCAGGCTCGCCGCGCGGCCCTGCGTCGAGGAGGTGCACGACCTGCACGTCTGGGAGGTCAGCTCCGGCTACCCGGCGCTGTCGGCGCACGTGCTCGTCGACACCAAGGGCGACTGCCACGCCGTCCGGCGCGATCTGCAGGAACTGCTCCGCGACGCGTACGGGATCACGCACTCGACGCTGGAGGTCGACCACGTGGACGACCCGTCCGGCGGCGGGCACGGCCACTGCGACGACCCGCACGGCCCCCGCCACGTCGTGGGATCGGGCGAGCCCCACGAGCACGCGGGCGGCGCGCCCTGTGATCACTGATCTCCGAGGCCGTTGCCGACGCCGAGGACCGCGGCTGGGCCGTGCCAGCAGACGGCGCGCAGCCAGTCGTCGCCGAGGCCGAGCGCGGCCAGCGACTCCAGCTGGTGCGCGTACGCGTAGGGGATGTTGGGGAAGTCGGTGCCGAGCAGGACGCGTCCGGCGAGGCCGAGGTCGCGGAGGCGGGGCAGCAGCGCGTCCGGGAACGGGGCCAGCGCGGCGAACCGCGTGAAGACCATCGTCGTGTCCAGGTGGACGCGGTCGTGCCGGTCGGCGAGCGCCGCGAAGCCCTCGAACTCCGGGGCGCCCATGTGCGCGACGACGGTGGTGAGGCGCGGGTGGCGGGCGAGGACCTCGCCGAACGGCCCGGGCCCGGTGTAGCCGTTGGCGACCGGTCCCGAACCGGCGTGGACGAGGGCGGGCACGCCCGCGTCGGCGAGCGCCCCCCACACCGGGTCGAGCTCCTCGGCGCGCGGGTCGAACCCGCCGACCTGGAGGTGGACCTTGAAGATGCGGGCGCCGGCGTCCAGGGCCCGGACCACGTAGTCCCCGACGCCGGGCTCGGGGAAGAACGTCGCCGTCTGGACGCATTCGGGGACGCGGGCCGCGAACCCGGCGGCCCACTCGTTGAGCGACTCGGCCATGCCGGGGCGGTGCGGGTACACCAGCGAGGTGAACGCGCGGACGCCGAGCCCGCGCAGGAACGCGAGCCGCTCCTCCTCCGGGCCCCGGTACCGGATGGGCCATTCGGTGCCGATCAGCGGCCCGGCCTCGTCGAAGTAGCTCCAGACCGCGCTCATCAGCCGCGGCGGCATGAAATGGACGTGGACGTCGATGACGCCGGGCAGCCCGAGCACCCGCCAGAACGCCGGGACGTCCGGATCAGAACGAGGCTCGGTCACGTCCCCGACCCTAGCCGGAGGTCAGGGCGCCACCGGCCTGGGCGGGTCAGGAGATCTCGGCCAGCAGGGCGGGCAGGGTCGCGCGCAGCTCGCGGCGCCAGTACGGCCAGGTGTGGGTGCCGCGGTAGAAGTGCGTCGAGACCGGGATGCCGAGCTTGCGGAGCTTGCCGGCGAACTCCCGCGAGACGGTGTGGGCGAGCGCCTCGACCGCGTCCCGCCCGGTGCCCCGGCGGCGGTCGAAGGGGCCGGACGCGCCGTCGCCGGAGCTGACGTGCAGGCGGACGCCCGTGAGCCGGTCGGCCAGGTCGTACGGGTTGTGCTGCCGCCAGACGACGCGCTGCTCCTCCGGGTCGCCCCACACGTCCGTCCAGTCGAGGGACGGCGCGCCGATCGCGACGCCCAGCTCGACGAGGTCGGCGACGTCCAGCCCGGCCGGGTCGCGGTACAGGGTGTGGACGGGCCCGCTGAACGAGGCCGCCGCGCGGAACATCCCGCGGTGCCTGGCCGCGTACGACAGCGCGCCGAGGCCGCCCATGGCGTTCCCGGCGACGGCGCGGTCCGGCCCGGCGCGGTATCCGCGTTCCAGGATCTGCCGCAGTTCCGCCAGATGGAACGTCTCCCACTTCGGGGCTCCGCCGCCGCCGCGATTCCACCAGTCGGTGTAATTGCCGCAAGGGCCGCCGTCGGGCATGACGACGATGACGTCGGCGCCCTCGGTGAGTTCCTCGATATCGGTGTGGTCGGTCCAGGCGGTGTGACCGTCCCCCCGCCCACCGCCATTCAACGGACGGGCTCCGCCCGGCGGACCGGCTCCGGCTCCGGCGCCGTGCAGCAGCCAGAGCACGGGCCAGCGCCGGGACGCCTCCCGCGACCAGCGGCGGGGCAGCAGGAGCCGGGCGCGGCCGACGCCGTCGAGGACGGGCGAGCGGATGGCCAGGTCAAGGACGCGGCGGCGCGGCCGGCGCTCGTCGATCACGGCGGCGCCGTCGTCGGCGGGCGCGACCGGGCGGGCGGCGCCGCCCGCGGGTCCGCCCGCGGCGATGGACGCCGTCAGCCCGGCGATCCCGACGATGAATCCCGCCCCAGCGAAACCGCGCAGTCCCATGTTCTCGCCCTGGTCATTCAGATGTGCCTCCCTGTAATGCTTCCCAGTCAGGGCCATGTTTCAACGGCGGACAATGGGTTTATAAAGCTTCGGGCCGGAGTTCGGGTCCGGATTTGCCCGGTAGTGTCGGCAGTGAAGGGGAGTGAGGGCCGCGGAGATGCCGAGCGTCGAGATGCGGAGCAAGGCGGAGCTGGAGGCGGACATCGCGGGCGGCGGGCGCGTCGCGCTGGTGATCAACATCCGCTCCCGGCGGGGCCGCCTGCTCTACGGCAAGGCCCGCCGGCTGCTGCGCGAGGCGGGCGTCGACGTCGTCCACGTGTTCCCGGTGACCGACCCGACCCGGCTGCGGGAGCTGTTCACCGACGTCCTCGCGCTGGAGCCCGACCTCGTCGTGGTCGGCGGCGGGGACGGCACGGTCACCGAGGCCGTCGGGCATCTGGCGCACCGCGACATCGCGCTCGGCGTGCTGCCGCTCGGCACCACCAACAACTTCGCGCGCAGCCTGGAGCTGCCGATGGACCTGCCCGGCGCGGTCCGGACCCTCGCCGTCGGCCGGCCCGCGGGCGGGAAGGTCGCGGACGTCGACGTCGGCTGGTTCGAGAGCACCGGCGACCCGCAGGGCGAGGGCCCGGCCGGCGACCGCGAGCACATCTTCGCGAACATGGTGAGCCTCGGCCTGTCGGTCCACGTCGCCGAGAGCGTCCCGCACGCGCTCAAGCGGTTCGTGGGCCGTCCCGCGTACGCGCTCACTGCGGCGCGGCTGCTGCCGCGCCACGAGGCGTTCACCGCCCGGATCACCATCGACGGGGAGACCCGCGAGCTGGTCACCCACCAGCTGAACGTCGCGAACGGCGCGCACCACAGCGGGCAGCGCATCGCCCGCGACGCCAGCCCGGACGACCGGCTGCTGGCCGTCTACCGGCTCGGCGACGAGCGGCGGCTGCGGCTGGCGTCGGCGACCGCGCGGCACGTCCTGACCGGGCAGTGGCGGACGCTCGACGAGGACGCGTTCCTCACCACCGCGCACGTGGAGATCGAGACCGATCCGCCGATGCCGGTGGACGTGGACGGCGAGATCCGCGGCCGCACCCCGGTGTCGATCCGGCTGCGCGGCAACGCGCTGCGCGTGATCGTCCCGCAGACGTTCACCGACACATGACCGCGAAGGGTCTGGTCAGAGGACGCCGCGGGCGGTGAGCAGGTCCTTCAGCCGGTCGTGCGGGAGGGCCGGGGAACGGTGGCCGTCCCGTCCGATCATGGTGCGGCCGGCGAGCAGGACGTTCAGCACCGCCTCCTCGACCGTCTCCACGACCGCCTCGAAGAACGGGTCGATCCGGTTCCAGGGGACGAACCGCAGCGTGTCGTAGCCGGGTTCGCCGTCCGGGAAGCCGCCGCTGATCGCGCCCGGGTTGGCGGTGGAGAAGGCGAGGAAGATGTCGCCGGACCCGTGCGCGCCGTAGGCGCCGGTCCGGGCGAGCCCCAGCGGGACCCGGCGGGCGAGCGCGGTGCACTGGCCGGGGAGCAGCGGCGCGTCCGTCCCGATGACGACGATGACGGAGCCGGAGCCGGGCGGCGCGAGCCAGTCGTCGTCCTCGATCGGGTTGTCGTCGGCGAGGTCGGCGCCGACCGGCACGCCGCAGACGGTGAGCTGGCGCCGGCCGCCGAAGTTGGCCTGGACGAACGCGCCGACCGTGTAGGAGTCGGAGCCGTGGGCGACGACCCGCGAGGACGTCCCGCTGCCGCCCTTGAACGAGTAGCAGTTCATGCCCGTCCCGCCGCCGACGGAGCCCTCCTCGACCGCGCCGCCGGACGCCGCGTCGATCGCGGCGACGGCGTGCCCGGGCCGGACGTGGTCGCCGCCGATGTCGTTGAGGTAGCCGTCCCAGGTCTCGGCGACGACGGGCAGCAGCCACTCCTGGAACCCGGGCCGCTCGCGCAGCGCCCAGTCGATCGCGCCGCGATGGGCGGCGCCGACCGCGTGCGTGTTGGTGATCATGACGGGCAGGGTCAGCGCACCGGTCTCGGCGATCCAGTGCGACCCCGTCATCTCGCCGTTGCCGTTCAGCGAGTGGATCCCGGCGGCGCACGGGTCGAGGAAGCCGTCCCGGCCGCGCGGCAGCAGCGCGGTCACGCCGGTGCGCACCGTGCCCGCCCCGCGCCGCGTCGGACCGTCGAGCGGAGCTCGTCCTTGGAATAGCGGTGGGTGGGGGCTGGAGGACGGTCCGTCGCCGGAGATCAGCGTGGTGTAGCCGACCTCCACGCCGGGGACGTCGGTGATCGCGTTGTGCGGGCCGGGCGTGCCGGGCAGCGGCAGGCCGAACGCACGGGCTCGGGTCATCGGTCTCCTTCCTGATCGCCGGACCCGGGGTCGCCGAGGTCGCAGCCGGTGGCGTCGGACGCGCAGGCCAGCAGGAGGCCCGCGGCCCGCGCGACGTCGAGGGTCGGCACGGCCATGGTGATGTGCAGCCCGTAGCCGTCCTCCAGCGCGACGAGGTTGCGCGCGATGGTCCCGGCGTCGCGGGTCAGCGTGAACGCGCCGGTGGCGGCGCCCGTCTCCAGGATCCCGGCGTAGATGCCGACCTGGCGCTCGTACAGCCGGATGTGCTCGGCGGCGTAGGAGGCGTCGCGGCGGGCCACGGCGCCGAGCTCGTACAGCAGCACGCACAGCTCGTCGTCCGGCCCGGACGGCAGGCCGCTGCGGATCATCGCGGTGAGCCGCCGCCGGGGGTCGGGCTCGTCCCGGACGGCGTCCTCGCGGGCGGCGCAGAACCGCTCGACGGCCTCGCGCTGCACCTCCCGCAGCAGGTCGGTGAGGGTCGGGAAGTAGTACAGGACGGAACCGGGCGACATCTCCGCCTCCGCGGCCACGTCGCGCAGCCGCAGATCGAGCATGCCGCGGCCGAGCACCGCGCGGCGGGCGGCGGCGACGAGGTCGGCGCGCCGCTCATGGGCCCTGCTGGGTCGTGCCATGCCGACATTCTCCGAAGATCGTTCAGACAATGCAAGTCAAGCCATCGTCGCAGAAAGCCGAGACCAAGTCGTTATGGCCTCCCTCCTTGACCAGGTAGCGGGTGGTTCTTTGATACTCGTTCGACGAATTCTTGTCCAGGAGGTGCCCCATGTCAGCACCCGAGGTCCGTCCACCGGCAGCCGCCGGCCGCCCGCCCGCGCTGCACCGCGGGCTGAAGACGATCGGCGCACTGCTCATCGTGCTGTCGGCGATCACGCCCGCGTCATCCGTGTTCATCATCGCGCCGGGGGTGCTCTCGCAGGCGGGCACCGGCGCGTTCCTGAGCTTCGCCGCCGCGGGCGTCGTCGGGATCTTCATGGCGTTCGTGTACGCCGAGCTGGCGTCCGCGTACCCGCTGACCGGCGGCGAGTACGCGATCGTCGGCCGCACCCTCGGCCGGCCCGCCGGATTCATCGTGCTCGGGCTGATCCTCATCACCCAGCTGCTGATCCTCGCGGTGATCGCGCTCGGCGTCGGCACCTACCTCGGCGTCCTGATCGACGGCCTCAACGCCCCGGTCGTGGCGGCGATCACGGTCGCGGCCGCGACCGTGATCGCGATCTTCGACATCAAGGTCAACGCGGTGGTCACCGGGATCTTCCTCGCGATCGAAATGATCGCGCTGGTCGTGGTGGCCGCGCTCGGCTTCGTCAACGTGGAGCGGCCCTTCACCGAGCTGCTCACGGACCCGGTCGTGGCGGGGGACGGCGGGGGCCTCACCGCCGCGTCCGCGGGTCTGATCGCGGCGGCCACCGCCGTCGCGATCTTCTCTTACAACGGGTACGGCTCGGCCGTCTACTTCGGCGAGGAGACCCATGACGCGCACCGGGCGGTGGCCCGGACCGTGCTGTGGGCCCTCGGCATCACGGTGGCGGCCGAGCTGATCCCGATCACCGCCGTCCTGCTCGGCTCGCCCGACGTCAACCAGCTGCTGGCGTCGGAGAACATGATGGACTACTTCATCACCGAGCGCGGCGGCGACACCCTCAACACCGTGATCAGCCTGTCCATCGCGCTCGCCATCCTGAACGCGGTGATCGCGATCATGCTGCTCACCGCCCGGCTGATCTTCAGCTCGGGCCGGGACCGCACCTGGGTCCCGAAGGTCGACCGCGCGTTCGCCGCCGTCCACCCGCGCTTCGGCACCCCGTGGATCGCGACGATCGTGACCGGGGTGCTCAGCGCCGCCGCGTGCTTCCTGGACGAGAAGTTCCTGCTCGTGGTCACCGGGACGTCCCTCGTCGCCGTGTACGCCGCGCTCTGCCTGGCGGTGATCGTCGGCCGCCGGAACGGGACCACCGCGCACGCGGGCTACAAGATGCCGTGGTTCCCGGTCGCGCCCGTCGCCGCGCTCGGCGCGCTCGGCTACGTCATCTACCAGAGCGCCAAGGACCCGGAGATCGGGCGGCCGAGCCTGATCGTGACCCTGTCGGTGATCGTCGTGTCGGCCGCCTACTTCGTGCTCGTCCTGCGCCGCCGCGGCGGCTGGAGGCTGACGGGCGCGGCCGACGACCCGGGCGGCGACCCGGCGGGCGCCCCGGCCGGGGACGATCCGGACGCCGGGGAGCCGCGGTCGTCGGCCATGACGTAGGCGCCGGACTCCAGCCGCCCGATCAGGCGCCGCGTCCAGTCGGCGGCGGAGTCGGCGGAGTGCACCCACCAGCCGAGGAGTTCGCGCAGGTGGTCGTCCGGGTCCCGCGCGTCGAGGTGCGGGGCCACGGACGACCGCCAGCCCGCAAGGCCCTCCAGCCGCTCGCGCAGCAGCCGGACGGCCTCGACGCGCGGCAGCTCGGTGAGGAACCCGAGCCCGGCCGTCAGCATCTCCGGATGCCGGACGTCGACGGTCGCGAGGGCGCAGCGCAGCAGCCGGAGGAACTCGGCGCGCCCCGCGTCGGTGATCTCGTAGTCGGTGTGCGGCGGCCCGGCGTCGCTCTCCTCCACCTCGTGCGCGCGGAGCATGCCCTCCTTCGCGAGCTGCCGGAGCGCGTGGTAGACCGAGCCGGGGTTCACGTGGGCCCATTCGTCCGAGCCCCACGAGATCAGCTCCCGGCGGACCTCGTACCCGTGCGCCCGCCCGAACCGCCGCACGCCGCCGAGCACCAGCAGCCGCGTCGCCGACATCCGCTCTCCCCCTGACCGTAAGTGCGTTTCAGGGTAGGCGGTCGGGATGACAATCGGCGACGAAAGCGCTAGCCGCGCAGCACGGCGAGGTCGTCCGGTGTGAGGACGACACCGGCGGCGGCCAGGTTCTCCTCCAGATGGGCGGGGGAGCCGGTCCCGGGGATCGCCAGCATCACCGGCGAGAGCGCGAGCAGGCCCGCCAGCAGCACCTGCGCGACGGTGGCCCCGCGCCGCGCGGCGATCGCGCCGACGCGCTCGTCGTCGGGGATCCCGAACCCGCCGAGCGGGAAGTACGGCGCGTAGGCGATCTCCTCGCGCTCGCAGACGGCGAGCAGCGCGGCGTCCCGCGGCTTCGTGATGTCGAACCGGTTCTGGATCGCCGCGACCGGCGCGATCTCCTGCGCCTCGGCTAGCTGCGCCGCGCTGACGTGGCTGAGCCCGAGGTGCCGGATGACGCCCTCGTCACGGAGTGCGGCCAGGACGGCGAAGCGCTCCCCGACCGGCTCGTCGGTGGGAGTGTCCAGTCCGCCAGGACGCAGGTAGACGAGGTCGAGGTGGTCGCGTCCCAGCTCGCGCAGGTTCCGCTCCACCTCGGCGCGCAGCCCGGACGCGGGGATCGTCCCGGTCGGGTGCGTGTCGTCCGGTCCCCGGTACGGCCCGACCTTGGTGGCGATGACCAGCCCGTCCGGGTAGGGGGCGAGCGCCGCTCGGATCATCTCGTTGGCGGCGGGCCCGCCCTGGGCGTAGTAGAACGCGGCGGTGTCGATGTGGTCCACGCCGAGCTCGACGGCCCTGCGCAGGATCTTCAGGCCGGTGCCGCGGTCGTTGGCGGGGCCGTCGAGGCGGCTCTGCGGCAGGCGCATCGCGCCGAAGCCCATCCGGGCGACCCCCAGGTCGCCGCCGAGATCGAAATGACCGCCGGTGGTGGTCTGTGTCGTCATGGGTCCCACTGTGCTGCGGGCTCCCGGCCGGGACGAACGGCTGGCAGCTTGCTGCCAGCCGCGTGGCAGACTGAAGTGCGATGCGGACTGAACTGCGGCGGGCTGAAACGCGATGAGCGCCGATCTGGACCGGAACGTCGTGCTGCGCGGCGAGGCGGAGCTGGCCGAGCGGGCCGGGCCGCTGTTCCTCGGGTGCGAGGAGTTCGCCTGCGCCGCCACCGACCTGAAGACCTGGGCGATGCCCGGCTACCGGGAGCGGATCGTCGCGGAGCGGTACAAGGCCGCGCCGGCGCCCGTCACCTACAAGCTCCACAACCCGGCGGCGCTCGCGGACGAGGAGTCGGAGCGGCACCTAGTGGAGATCAACAAGGCGGGCGCCCGCGTCCGGATCTGCACGACGGACCTCCCCCACGAGACGATCATCGTGGACCGGCGGGTCGCGATCCTCGCGGGCCCGCCCGCGGGCGGCGTGCGCGAGTACACGGTCGTGCGGTCGCCGAGCGTCGTCCGGGGCGTCATCTCGTTGTTCGAGGCGACGTGGGACAAGGCGACCGACCTCGACGACTACCGCCGCGACCGGCCCCCGGCGCTGTCGGAGGAGAGCGTCCGCATCCTGCGGCTGCTCGCCGGCGGGCTGAAGGACGAGGCCGCGGCGCGCCGCCTCGGCATGTCGCTGCGCACCTACCGCCGCCGCGTCGCGGAGATCCTCACCCTGCTGGACGCCGGCTCCCGCTTCCAGGCGGGCCTGCGCGCCCACGAGTTCGGCCTGATCGGCTGACCCCGGTCAGCCGCCCGCCAGCGGGACGAGCTTGACGAAGACCAGGTCGGGGTCGGTGGTGAGGTCGACCTCCTCGTCCAGGTCCTCGACCTGCCGGTCGCGGTCTCGTCGCGGAACGTCACGGCGGGCATCAGGCACCTCGCTTGATCTGCGCGCGGATGGACTCGTCGGTGATCTTGTGGTCGGCGGCGAGCAGGAACGCCTTGCTGAGGATGAGGGAGAGCCGCTCGTCCTCGAACGGCAGGTACACGGTGCCCATGCTCCTGCCCCTGGCCTGGACGATGCAGAGGTAGGAGTCGTCCGGCTCCATCAGGATGTTGGCCGACCCCAGATGGATCTTGTACGTGCGCAGCTCGCCGCGGACGACCAGGTAGCGGCCGTCGAGCGAGCAGCGGCCGGCGATCTTCGTGCGGGGCAGCGCGCGCGCCAGCGCGGCGCGGCGGACCTCGGCGCTCGCGCTCAGCTCGCCGAACGTCGTCTCGCGCCAGTACGCGGCGAACCGGTCCTCGCCGCGGTCGGTCCACTCGGCGTCGGCGGCGATCGAGGTCACGCCGACGAACAGGCTCACCAGGTGCCGGACGAACCGCGCCCGCTCCAACGCCGGCGCCGTCGCCGCCGACGCGCGCAACGGGGCGGCCCACCTCTCGGACACGGGCATCAGCCCGTCGGGCAGGATCGCCTCGTCCACGGTCTCCATCAGGCCCCACAGGCGCTTGGCGAGCGGGCCGCGGTAGCCGATCGGGATGTCGGCCCTGGCGAACGTGCCGGACACGTGCCGGAGCCAGGGCGCCAGCTCGTAGAGGTCCGCGGGTTCGAGCTGCTCGACGGCCCTCAGCGCGACGTCGAGCGCTTCGGCGAGCCGGTAGTCGGTCGTGACCTCGGCGGCGCCGAGCAGCAGGACCGCGGCCTCGTCGCGCGACCAGCCCCGGGCCCGCGACGCCGCGCCCCTGATCTCGGACGCGTAGTGCCAGATGATCCAGTCCTCGCCGGCCGCCCCGGCCAGACGAGGGCGACGAGGTACGCCCGGCCGTCCGCCAGGCCGGGCAGGCGGGCAGCCTCCGGGTGAACTCGTCCCGGGCCAGCCGGTTCCGCCGCGTCTGCTCCTCGTGCAGCCGTGCCTCGTCCGTGACGCCGTCCGCCCAGCCCCGGTCGACGAGGTCGAGGAACCAGCGGGCGCGGTCGAGGGCGGCGGCGCGGACGCCGTCCAGGCCGTCGTCCTTGCGCGCCTTCGCCCGGAGGGTGTCGCAGAGCATGGCGGAATCGTGGCAGGTGCGGCCGACAAAAGAGCCGCGATTCCGGTGCCTGTTCTGCGGCTTCACGGTCACCTACGCTCGGGGAGGGACCGCGGCGGAACGAGATTCGGGACGGCCATGGCGCACAGCGTGGTGATCATCGGGAGCGGGTTCGGCGGGATCGGGATGGCGATCCGGCTCCGGCGGGCCGGGATCCGCGACGTGGTGATCCTGGAGAAGGCCGCCGGGCTCGGGGGCACGTGGCGCGACAACACCTATCCGGGAGCGGCGTGCGACATCCCGTCCCACCTGTACTCCTTCTCGTTCGAGCGGAAGGCGGACTGGTCGCGGCGCTTCCCGCCGCAGCCGGAGATCCTCGAATACCTGCGGCACTGCGCCCGCAAGCACGGCGTCCTGGAAAAGATCCGGTTCGGGACCGAGGTCACGGAGGCGCGGTTCGACGAGGACGCGGCGCTCTGGCGGATCTCCACGACGTCCGGCGAGCTGGCGGCGCGGGTGCTGGTGCCCGCGTGCGGGCAGCTCAACCGGCCCGCGCTGCCGCCGATCGAGGGGCGCGCGTCGTTCGCCGGGCCGAGCTTCCACTCCGCCCGCTGGGACCACGGCATCGACCTGCGGGGACGGCGGGTCGCGGTGGTCGGGACGGGCGCGAGCGCGATCCAGATCGTCCCGGAGATCGCGCGGGACGCGGCGGAGGTGCGGCTGTTCCAGCGGACCGCGCCGTACGTGATCGACAAGCCGGACCGGCCGTACCGGGGCTGGGAGAAGGCCGTCCTGGCGCACGTGCCCGGGGTGTACGAGCTGAGCCGCGCCCGCGTCTACGCGGCGTACGAGTCGCGGGCGCTGGGGTTCGTGAAGTTCCCGAGGCTGCTGGCGCTGACGGAGAGGCGGTTCAAGAAGGCGCTGAGGGACGGCGTCGGCGACCCCGTCCTGCGGGACGCGCTCATCCCCCGCCACCCGATGGGCTGCAAGCGGATCCTCCTCTCCAGCGACTACTATCCGACGCTGGCCAGGCCGGATGTGGACCTCGTCACCGACCCGATCACGGCCGTCACCCCGTCCGGCATCAGGACCGCCGAGCGCGAGTACGGCGTGGACGTCATCGTCTACGCGACCGGGTTCCGCGCCACCGAGTTCCTCTCCCCCATGAAGATCGTCGGACGGGGCGGCCGGGAGCTGAACGAGGCGTGGCGCGGCGGCGCGCAGGCCCATCTCGGCATCACCGTCAGCGGCTTCCCGAACCTGTTCCTGCTGTACGGCCCCTACACCAACCTCGGCCACAACTCGATCATCTACATGCTGGAGTCGCAGTTCAGGTACGTCCTCGGCTGCGTCGAGGCGCTGCGCCGCGCCGGGCTCGGCTGGATCGACGTCCGGCCGGACGCGCAGGAGGCGTTCACCCGCGAGATGCGGGACCGGCTCCGCTCGACGGTGTGGAACGCGGGATGCCGGAGCTGGTACATGACCGCGGACGGCGAGGTCGTCAGCAACTGGCCCGGGTTCACGTTCGCCTACCGCCGCGCGACCCGCCGCCCCGACCCGCGCCACTTCCGCGCCCGGCCCGCCGCGGCCCGGTAACCGGGTGGCCGGGCAGCCCCCGGTGGCCCCGCCGGTGCCGGGCGGCTTAGGCTCGGTGCCATGCCGACCGCCTTCATCACCGGCGCGACCGCGGGCATCGGTGCCGCCTTCGCCCGCCGCCTCGCCTCCGACGGATTCGACCTGGTCCTGCTGGCCCGCGACGCCGAGCGGCTGGAGCGGACCGCCGCCGAGCTGGGCGGCAGGTACGCCGTGCGCGCCGAGGCGCTGCCCGCCGACCTGTCCACGGAGGACGGCCTCGCGGCGGCGGAGGAACGCGTCCGCGACGACGTCGACCTGCTGATCAACAACGCCGGGTTCGGCCACAACGGCGTGTTCCTTGACGTCCCGGTGTCGGACGAGCTGACCATGCTGAAGGTGCACTGCGAGGCCGTCCTGCGGCTCACCCACGCCGTGCTGCCGGGGATGCTCGACCGCGGCCGGGGCGGGGTCGTCAACGTGGCGTCCGCGGCGGCGTTCGCGACGCGCGGCACGTACGGGGCGTCCAAGGCGTGGGTGGTGAGCTTCAGCCAGGCCGCCGCCGCCGACATCGCCCGGCGCTCGGAGGGCCGCGTCCGCGTGATGGCGCTGTGCCCCGGCTACGTGCGCACCGAGTTCCACGAGCGCGCCAGGATGGACATGTCGGGCCTGCCCGGGTTCATGTGGCTGGACAAGGACGACGTCGTGGCCGCCGGGCTCCGCGACCTGCGGCGGGGCGTCCAGGTCAGCATCCCGGGCCCGCAGTACAAGGCGATCGTCGGCGCCTCCCGCTTCCTGCCGCGCGGGCTCGTCACGCGGATATCGTCCAACACCGGCCGCACCTACACGGGACCCGGGCTTCCCGGGCGCCGTCGCCTCGGGTAGACACGGGCTCATGCGGGTGCTGGTGACGGGGGCGGCGGGTTACATCGGGTACGCGGTCGGGCGGCGGCTGGTCGCGGCCGGGCATGACGTCGACGGGCTGGTCAGGCGGAGCGCCGGTGTGCCGGACGGGGTCCGTCCCGTCCACGGCGACCTCCTCGACCCGGACGGCCTGCCGGGCGGCCCCTACGACGGGGTGTGCCATCTGGCGGCGCTCACCCGCGTCCGCGAGTCGTTCGACGCCCCGCTGCGGTACTTCACCGCCAACGTGCAGGGCACGGTGAACCTGCTGCAGTCCGTGCGCGCGGAGCGGGTGGTGTTCGGCTCGACGGCCGCCGTGTACGGGACGCCGGAGCGCCAGCCGATCCCGGAGAGCGAGAGCACGGCGCCGTCCAGCCCGTACGGGGCGTCGAAGCTGGCCGCCGAGCAGGCCGTCCGGTTCCACGCCCGGACGGGTGCGATCGGCGCGGTCGTCCTGCGCACGTTCAACGTCGCCGGGTCGGTGGACGGCCGGGCCGACCCGGACGAGACGCGGCTGATCCCGAAGGCCCTCGCCGTGGCGGCCGGGCACGCTCCGCACCTGGAGATCAACGGCGACGGGCGCGCCGTCCGCGAGTACCTGCACGTGGACGATCTCGCCGCCGCCTACGTCCGGGCGCTGGAGACGGCGCGGCCCGGCGAGGAGCGGGTCTACAACGTCGGCAGCGGCATCGGGACGGCCGTCCACGAGGTCGTCGCCGCCGTCGAGGAGACGACCGGGCGAGCCGTGCCCACGATCCGGCGTCCCGCGCGACCCGAGGCGCCCGTGCTGATCTGCGACGCCTCCGCCGTCCGGGCCGGGCTCGGCTGGCGGCCGGAGCGCTCGTCGCTCCCCGAGATCATCGCGGGCTCGTGGAACGCTCTCACCCGGACCGGCGACTAAACTCCCCAGCGTGTCCGAGCCGAAGTTCGAAGTCCAGATGCTCCACGACCGGGTCATGATCAAGGTCGAGAAGGACAGCGGGGAGCGCCGCAGCACCGGCGGGATCGTCATCCCCGCGACGGTGGAGCAGGGGAACCGCCTGGTCTGGGGCGAGGTCTGCGGGGTCGGCCACCACGTCCGGATCGTCAAGCCCGGCGACCGGGTGCTGTTCCACCCCGGCGACCAGTTCGAAGTCGAGATCCAGGGCGAGAACTACCTCGTCATGCGCGAGCGCGACCTGCACGCCATCGCCAGCGAGCGCCCCGAACACGGCACGGGCCTCTACCTTTGACGGTCCCCGCGCCGCAATCGCCGACGGCCGGACGAGGCCGGTAGCGGCCAGGTCCCTCCCCTTGTTCGCGGACGAATCCCCATCACAGAAGTCCACACGCAGGGGGCATGTTGTGATGCACGAAACCAAGGATGCGAGCCGGGCGAAGCAGTTCCAGGACGGGTCTGCGCCCGAGGACTCCTTCGGCCGGACGCTGCGCTATCTCCGGTCGCACGCCGAGCAGGCGGCCCTGGCGTTGCGGGAGATGGAGTCGCAGCTGACGTCGCTCGCCGGCGCCGAGGGCACGCGCGCGGCGGCGGTCTCCGGCGGGTTCGAGCCGCTGGAGGGGACCGACACGATCGACCGGCGGATCGCGGCGGCCATCGGCCGGTGCCGCGCGGAGCTGCTCACCGCCCAGCCGGGCGGGTCGCGCGACGGCGAGAGGCTCCGCACGGCACTGGAGCGCGATCGGCGGGCGCTGCGGCGCGGGGCGTCGATGCGGACGCTGTACCAGCACACCGCCCGCCACGACCGGGCGACGGTCGCCTACGTCGACGAGATCTCGGCGGCGGGCGCGGAGGTCCGCACGTTCGACGAGTTCTTCAACCGGCTGATCATCGTGGACCGGCGGATCTGCTTCCTGCCCGGCTCGCCCGACGGCGCGACGGCGGTCGCGGTGACCGTGCCGGCCGTGGTGCGCTACCTGGCCGACGTCTTCGACCGGGTCTGGCAGCGGTCCGACCCGTTCGCCGCCTACACCACGCACAACATCACCACGCCGGTGCAGAGCCGGATCGTCCGGATGCTCATCGACGGTGAGACGGGCACGGTGATCGCCAAACGGCTCGGGATCAGCGACCGGACGTTCGCCAAGCGGGTCGCGCGCATGAAGGCCGACTACGGGGTGCTCACCCACTTCCAGCTCGGCTACGAGATCGGGCGCCGCTCATGAGCGCGGTCAGATCGGGCGGTGCACGCGGGCCATCGGCATGATGCCGGCCGCCACGGCGTGCGGGATCGTCCCGCCGCCTGGTCGAACCAAACGACGTATGCGCATTCCCGCCATTGCTCCCGAGCATTTTTCTCAAGACCAGCAGCGATTTTCGGCATTTACGGTAACCCCACGGCACGGTTTGCGCGGGGACAGGATCTCGCACGTGCGCAAACATGATCCCCGCCCGCCCCTCGCCCATCCGCTGGTCCCGATGCCATATTCGATGGCACCCATGCAATTCATCGGCAGAAAGCCTGACGGGGAGGCTCTGCATGATCAATAGATCTGTCTCATGTCGATTTCCGCCCGCGGCCGACTCGGGCCGGGATGTGATCATTCCGCCGGCGCCGCCCGACCGCGCGACCGCCATTCTGCCGCTCGGCGGCCGGGCCCTCGACGGCGCCGGGGCGATGATCGTGGCGGCGTTCCTGGCCGTGGCCCGCAAGTACACCGGGACCAACGGCTTCGACGTGGACGTCCTCGACACCACCCGGCGGGACTATCCCCGCGACGCCTCGATCCACGAGCTGTTCGCCTCGCACGCGGCGGCCCGTCCGGCGCGGATCGCGATCGTCCACGGCGACGTCTCGCTCACCTACGGCGACCTCGCCGAACGTGCGGGGCGGCTGGCGGCCACGCTGCGGGAACGCGGAGTGCGCCGCCACGACAGGGTGGCGCTGAGCATCGCGCGGGTGCTGGAGGCATGCCCCGGGCTGCGCGTCCTCAACGGCTACGGGCCCCCCGAGAACACGACGTTCTCCACCACCCACCACGTCAGCGCGCCGCCGTCCGGCCGTATCCCGATCGGTGCCCCGATCGCCAACTCCACCGCCCACGTCGTCGATCTCGACGGGCTGCCGCAGCCGATCGGCGTGCCGGGCGAGCTGCTGGTCGGCGGCGACGGCCTCGCCGACGGCTATTTCGGCCGGCCCGAGCTCGACGCCGCGGTCTTCACCACCGCCCGGTTCGGCGCGGGCGACCGGCACTACCGCACGGGCGACCTGGCGCGCCGGCATCCGGACGGCACGATCGACCTCCTCGGCCGGCTGGACGACCAGGTGGGGGCCCGCGGCCTCCGGGCGGAGCCCGGCGAGGCCGAGCGCCGCCCGGCGTCCATCACCACGACCGGACGGGAACGATCATGAGGACGCTCGGGGACCTGGAGACCGAGGCGGCCCGCCGCCCGCTGGAGGCCGCCTACTGGCACAACCGGCTCGCGCCCGGGTGGCGGAAGGCGGGCTTCATGCCCGACCGCGCCCCGGACCGCGCCTTACCGCCGCGGCCCCGGGCCGCGACCGCCGTCCTGGACGCCGCCACGACCGCCGCGCTCGACCGCATGAGCCGGAGCGACGCCGCGGGGCTGTACACGCTGCTCGTCGCCGGGGTCGCGGCGCTCCTCCACCTCTACTCCGGCGATCATTCCGACGAGGTTTCCGGCGGGGACCTCGTGCTCGGCAGCCCGATACGCCGGGACCCGGGCCGCGGGGCCGAGCCGCTCACCTGGACGCTTCCGCTGGAGCTGCGGCCCGGCCCGGACAGCACTCTGGAGTCCCTCACCCGCGCCGCTGCGGCGGCGATCAGGGAAGCGACCCGCCATCAGGACTACCCCCTGATGGTCCTCACCGACCGGCTCGGACTCCCGTCCGGCGCCCAGACCAACCCGCTCTTCGACGTGGCCGTCGCGCTGGACGGCCATCACGAACCGATCCCCTACGACCTCGTCCCCGTCCCGGTCACGTTCAGCTTCGCCCGCTCCAGCGGCGACGGGCTGGACCTGACCGTCCGCTACGACTCCCGCCGCTTCGAGGGGGCGACGGCCCGGCGGCTGGCGAGGCACCTGTCCGGCCTGCTGGGCCGGCTCACCGCCGATCCGAAGGCCCCGCTCGGCGACCTGGTCCTGCGGGACGCCGACGACGACGCGTGGCTGGTGTCGCTGGTGAACCGGGCCGTGCCGGTCGACGACGGCGTCCGCGTCCACGAGCTGTTCGAGCGCCGCGCCGCCGTCCGCCCGGACGCGCTCGCGGTCATCGCCGGAGCCGAGCGGTTGAGCTACGCCGTCCTCGACCGCCGCGCCAACCGGCTCGCCTGGACGCTCCGCGGCCGCGGCGTCGGACCGGACGTCATCGTCGGCGTCCTGGCCGACCGCTCGCCCGAGATGCTCGTCGCGATCCTGGCGATCCTCAAGGCGGGCGGCGCCTACCTGCCGATCGACACCGGCCACCCGCGCGCCAGGATCGAGTACCTGCTCACCGACAGCCGCGCGACGCTCGTGGTAGGTCAGCCCCAGTACCTGGACGCATTACCCACCGGGGTGACCACGGTCGACCTCGCCGACCCGGCGAGCTACGACGACCGCGACGGGCCCGTCCACGCCCCGGGAACCGCCGCCGATCTCGCCTACGTCAGCTACACCTCGGACTCGTCCGGCGGACCGAAGGGCGTCGCCGTCGAGCACCGCGGCGTGGTGGACCGGCTGGCCTGGATGCAGCGCGCCCACCCGATCGGGCCCGGCGACGTGATCCTGCAGAAGGCGCCGATCTCGACCGACGTCTCGGTCTGGGAGCTGTTCTGGTGGATGACCGCCGACGCGGCCGTCTGCCTTCTGGAGCCCGGCGCGCAGCACGATCCCGCCGCGATCGTCGCTGCCGTGGCCCGGGCCGGGGTGACGGTGCTGCACTTCGTCCCGTCGATGCTCGGCTCGTTCCTCGACCACGCCGCCGCCGAGCCGGACGAGCTGCGCCGGCTCGCCGGGCTGCGGCACGTGTTCGCCGGCGGCGAGGCGCTGAGCCCGGCCCTGGTGCACCGCTTCCACGAGCTGCTCCGCCCGGCCGGCGGCGGCCCCGCGCTGACCGGCGGCCCGGTCCTGACCAGCCTGTACGGGCCGGCCGAGGCCACCGTCGACGTCGCCTACCACTGGTGCGACGACCCGGATCCGCACCGGGTGCCGATCGGCCGCCCGGTCGACAACGTCCGGCTCCACGTCCTCGACGGACGGCTGCGGCCGCTGCCCGCGGGCGTGCCGGGGGAACTCTGTGTCGCCGGTGCCGGCCTGGCCCGCGGCTACCTGCACCGGCCCGGCCTGACGGCGGAGCGGTTCGTCACGGACCCGTTCGAGGGCGAGGACCGGATCTACCGGACCGGGGACCTCGCCCGGCGGCTGGACGACGGCACGATCGAGCACCTCGGCCGCATCGACCACCAGATCAAGATCCGCGGCTTCCGGGTCGAGCCGGCGGAGATCGAGGAGGCGCTGCGGGCGCATCCGGCGGTCGCCGACGCGGCCGTGGTGGCCCGCGCGGCGGCGTCCGGGCAGCCCGCCCTGGTCGGCTACGCCGCCGCGCCGGTGCCGGTCACGGAGGCCGAACTCGACGTCCACCTGCGGCTCACGCTGCCGGACCACCTGGTCCCGTCCCGCATCGTCGTGCTGGACGAGACGCCGCTGACCCCGGACGGCCAGCTCGACCGCGGGGCACTGCCCGGCCCGCCCGCGAAGGCACCGGCGTTCACCGGCCGCGCCGAGCCGCGTCCGGGCACCGAGGCGGACGAGCCGGGCCACCACCGGTCCGAACCGTTCTCGCTGATCTCCGCGGACGACCGGGCCCGGCTGCCCGCCGGCGCCGAGGACGCCTACCCGCTGTCCATGCTCCAGGCCGGGCTGATCCAGCAGAGCGAGATCACGCGCGGTACGGCGCACCACCACGACATCATCGGCCACCTGATCCAGAGCCCGTTCGACGCCGAGGTCTTCGCCGAGGCGGTCGCGATCCTGGTGCGCCGCAACCCCATCCTGCGCACCACCTACCACCTCGACGGCTACGCGGAGTACCTGCAGATCGTCCACCGGGACGTGCCGCTCCCCCTGGACGTGACGGACCTGCGCGGCATGTCCACCGCCGAGCAGCAGGACTGGTACGACACCTGGCTCGCGGCCGAGAAGGAGCGGGCGTTCGATTGGGGCGTCCCCAGCACCCTGATCCGCCTGGACGTGCAGATCCTCGGCGAGAACCTCTACCGCTACAACCTCAGCCTGCACAACTCCACGCTCGACGGCTGGAGCGTCAACCTCGTCCACGCGGAGGTGTTCGACCTCTACCACCGGCTCCGGGCCGGGCAGGAGATCGAACCGGAGGAGCGCGACGACCACTCGCGCAACTTCCTCGGGCTGGAGCGGCGCGCGCTGGAGTCGGACGAGTCCCGCGCGTTCTGGGCGGACGTCCTGGCCGACCGGCCGCGCACGGCGGTGCCCGCGTCGGTCCCGCCCGGCGGCGAGTTCTCCGTGGCGACGAGCCACGTCGACGTCCCGCTGGACCTGTCCGACCGCATCGTGCGGCTCGCGGAGCGGATGTCGGTCCCGGTGAAGAACGTGCTCATGGCCGCGCATCTGCGGGTGCTGGGCCTGGTCGGCGGCGCCCCAGACGTGATGACCGGGTACGAGCACAGCGGCCGTCCTGAGCTGGAGGGCGCCGACCGCGCGATCGGGATGTTCCTCAACACCGTCCCGTTCCGGATCCGGCTGGACGGCGGCACCTGGGCCGGCCTGGTGCGGGACATCCACCAGGCCGAGATCGGCCTCCTCCCGCACCGCCGCTACCCGATGGCCCGGATGAAGCAGGACCTGGCGACGCGGGACGGCCTGTTCGAGACGACATTCAGCTTCACCCACTTCCACCTGCTGAAGGACCTGAAGCGGCTGCCCGGGTTCGACCTGCTGAACGTCCAGGTGCGGGCCGAGACGGAGTTCGTGCTGCGGGCGGAGTTCTCCCGTCACTTCTCTGACGACAACATCCAGCTCAGCCTGCACTACTACGCGAACGTCATCAGCGCGGAGCAGGCCGGCCGCCTCGGCGGGTACTACCTGCGCGCCCTTGACCTGATGACCCGCGACCCGTCCGCGCGGTACGGCGAGCAGACGCTGCTGGACGACGAGGAGCTCACGCTCGTCCTGGACGAGTGGGCCTCGTCCGCGGGCGACGCCTCGCTGTCCGGCGACAGGGTCTACGTCCTCGACGGCTTCGGGATGCCCGTGCCCGCCGGGACGGAGGGGGAGATCGTGCTGTCCCGTCCGGCCCGTCCCGGCGAGCGGCCCGACCCGTGGCGGTCCCGGGCCTCGCTCGGACCGACCGGGCGGCGCGGCCGCTGGACGTTCGGCGGCGTCCTGGAGGAGATCGCCGCCGTCCGCGACCCCGCCCCGGAGCCGAGCGCGGGCACGGGCCCGGGCACGGCGTAGGGCCTCGGCTTGCCCTCCCTCCGCGCGGCGCCCGGCCTCGCGGACGGTCAGATCCCGCGGACGGCGGCGACGGTGAACGGGATCTCCGGCGTCCCGCCGCCGAGCGGGCCGCCCTTGTCGAACTGCGAGCGCACCACGTACAGGGTCCCCCGGCTGCGGACGAGCGTCGTCGGAAGCTGGAGCGACGCGTCCGACAGGGCGCGCTCGCGGCGGGCCCCTGTGCCGTCGCGCGCGACACGCCAGCGGCTGATGGCGTTGTCGAGGTTGTGGACCGTCCACAGCCGTCCGTGCTGGAGTTCCAGCCCGTCGGCGTTGCGCATGTCGCCGCCGGACAGGACGGCCTTGCGGACGGCGCCGGACGCGACGTCCAGCCGGTACAGGTCGCCGCCGTGCATGTCGGCGGTCAGCAGGAAGCGCCCGGCGGGATCGGCGACGATGCCGTTCAAGGTGAAGTCGCCCGGGCCGTGCGGTTCGAGGGCGTCATCCAGGTCGAAGCGCGGCACGAGCACGGCGCGTCCGCCGCGGGCCTCCGCCAGGTCGCGGGGCGTCACGCGGTAGACGACGGACCGGACGCTGTCGGTGATGTACGCGCTGCCGTCAGGGGCGATGGCCAGGTCGTTGACGAACCGGGCCTCGTTCCCAGGGATGTCGAACCGGGCCAGCAGTCGGCGGGTTCGCGTGTCGTACACCGAGACCCCGGCCGTGGAGTCGGTCACCCACAGCCGTCCGGCCCGGTCGGCCTTCAGGCCGTTGGCGGTGCGGCGGCCGTCGGTGCCCGCCGGGAGGAACACCTCGGCCACGCGCCGGCCCGGAGTCATCCGGTAGACGGTGCCGTCCTGGAACGACCCCGCGTACATGGCGCCGGTGCGGGGATCGGCGGCGATGCCCTCGGGGTACACGCGGTCGCCCGGCAGCACGTAGGCGGCGGACACCCGCGCCCGCGACGCCGTCGCGTGGACGGCCGCGCCCGCGACCGGAACCGCCGGCACGGAGGTGAGCAGCACGGCCGTGCCGAGCGCGGCGGTGGAGGTTAAGCGATGAAGACGCACCAGAACTCCTTCCTGGTCACTCATTCAGATGCATACATACATTAATTAGAGTTCTAATGATCGTCAACGGTCTTCTCTTCGACGGCTCGCTACCATGCGGAAATGACCTCGATGCCCACGTCGGAGCGGATCGGCTCCCATCTCAAGCGCGCCGAGCAGGCGCTCAACGGGGCCAAGCAGGCGGCGGTCAGACCGAGCGGGCTCACGGTGCCGCAGTACGCCGCGCTGCTCCTCCTCGACGAGAACCCCGGCATGTCCGCCGCCGCGCTCGCCCGGGCCTGCGCGGTCACTCCGCCGACGATGAACACCGTCCTGAAGAACCTTCAGGAGCGCGGGCTGATCGAGCGCACCCCGCACGAGTGGCACCGCAACATCCTGGAGACCCGGCTCACCGCCGACGGCGCGGCGGTGCTCGCGGACGCCGACGTCCGCGCGGTGCGCGTCGAGCGGGGCCTCGCCGCCGAGTTCACCGACGAGGAGCGCGCGACGCTCGTCGAGCTGCTGGGCCGCTGCGTCGGCTTCCTCGAAGGCGCCCGGACCACCGGCACCGACTGAGACACTCCTCTACGAACCGCAACGAACGCGACGACTCGGGAGGACGCATGGGCGACGAGGTCCAGCACGACAGGTCGGGCCAGCTCAAGCAGATCGAGAGCGGGCTGCTGCCCGGCGAGCAGATCATCGCCGTCTACGACGCGGTGGGCACGGGCACCGGGTTCATCGGCCTCACCGACCGCCGGGTGATCGTCCAGGACAGGAGCTTCGCCGGCAAGAAGTACGCCATCACCAGCGTCCCCTACTCCAAGATCACCTCGGTGAGCGTGGTCAGCAACAAGTCGTGGGCCGGGTCGTACTTCTCCACCGGCACGATCGCGATCAACGTGGGCACGCACACCTACGAGGTCGAGTTCCGCGGCAGCGACAAGAGCCACCACGTCCACAACGTGATCCTGCAGCACATCTCGTCCTGACCTGCGGCGCGGCGGCCGGGATCGCCGCCGGGGCGGCGGGTCAGACGACGACCTCGGCGGTGGACCCGGCGCGGTTCTTGGTGACGCGGAGCTGCGCGGGGATGCGGGCGCGCAGTTCGGCGACGTGGCTGACGACGCCGACGGCCCGGCCGCCGTCGCGCAGGCCGTCCAGGACGTCCATGACCTCGTCGAGCGTCTCCTCGTCGAGGGTGCCGAACCCCTCGTCGACGAACAGCGTGCCGATCTCGGCGCCGCCCGCCTCGGCGGTGACGACGTCGGCGAGACCGAGCGCCAGGGACAGCGAGGTGATGAACGACTCGCCGCCCGACAGGGTCACGGGGTCGCGGTCGAGGCCCGTCCAGGCGTCGGTGACGCGCAGGCCGAGGCCCCCGGCGCCCTTCGCGCGGTCGCCCGCCGCCTTCTCCATGGTGTGGACGAGCGCGTAGCGCCCCCCGGACATGCGCGACAGCCGCTCGTTCGCGGCGGCGACGACCTGTTCGAGGCGGGCCGCCAGCACGTACGCCGGCAGCGACATGGCGTGCCGGTTCGCGTGGTGCTTGCCGGACGTGAGGCCCGCGAGGCGTTCGGCGACCTCGTACCGTCCGGCGGCGGGACGCCACGCGCGGACGGCCGCGTCCAGCCGTTCGCGCAGTTCGGCGAGGCGATCGCAGCGGTACCCGGCGCGGTCGGCGGCGGACGCGGCCCCGGCGTGCGCGGCGTCGGCCGCGTGGAGGGCCGCTTCGAGCGCGGGCAGGTCGGGGGCGGGCCCGGCGGCGGCAGCGGCCAGCGCGGGGTCTGCGAGCAGGTCGCGGACGGCGGCCTCCTCGTCGTCCAGCCCGCGGATCCGGTCGCGCAGGACGCCCTGGTCCTCGTCGGTCATCGCGGCCTCGACGACCTCGTCGGGCGTGCGGAACCCCTCGGCCCCGGCGGCCGCCTTGGCGCTCGCGCGGGCGGCGGCCAGTTCCCCGGCGGCGCGGACGGACTCGCGCAGCGCCTCGACGGCCCCGGCGAGCGCGTCGGCCTCGCCGCCGAGCCGGGCGATGCGGGCTTCGAGGGTGGCGTCGCCGCCGAGCGCCTCGTCCAGTTCTCCGGACAGCCGGGCCTGCTCGGCGGCCAGCTCCTTCTCCTGGGTGCGGTTCTCGGTGAGCGCTAGGACGATCTCGCTCCGCCGGTCGCGGACCTGGTCGAGCTCCTGTTCGTGCTGGTGGAGGACGATCTCCAGCCGTTCGGCCTCGGCCGCGCGCGCCACCACCGCCCCGAGCGCCTGCTCGGCGCCCTCGACCTCCTCGGCGAGGATCTCGGCGACCGTCTCACCGGCGATGTCGAGGAGGTGGTCGCGTTCGGTGCGGAGCGCCTCGGCGTCCTTGCCGGTCTGCTCCCGGAGAGCCTGCACCCGGTCGGACTCGCCCTGGGCCTGGTCGATCTGCTCCTCGGTCGGGATCAGCGCGAGGGACGTGGCGGGCGCCGGGTGCTCGGTGGAGCCGCAGACCCGGCACGGCTCGCCGTCCGCCAGGTCGCCGGCGAGGACGGCGGCCATGCCGTCCAGCCGCGCCTGGCGCAGGTCGAGGACGAGCTGGCGGGCGTCCTGCGCGGCGTCGACGGCGTCGCGGTGCGCCTCCTCGGCCTCGGTGAGCCGGTGTTCGACCTGGTCGCGGCGCTGCGCGGCGTCGAGGCGGCGGCGGGCTTCGGCGACGGCGGCCTCGGCTCCGGAGCGTCCGGCGGCGGCGGCGCGGGCCTCGTCCAGCTCGGCGCGCCGCGCCTGCACGACGCCCGGCAGCTCGGCGAGGGTCGCGGCGGTCCGCGCCTCCTCCGGCTCCAGCCGGGCCAGGTCACGGGCCAGGGCGGTGCGCTCGGCGTCGATCCGCCGGAGCCGGGCGGCGGTGGCGCGCCTGCCCTCCAGCGCGGCGATCTCGTCCCGGCGGGCGCGTTCGGCCTTGGCCAGCACGTCCTCGGAGGCGTTCGGCGGCAGGAGCGCGCCGGCCTTGGCGCGGGTCTCGTCGGCCCAGCGGCGCGCCCGCGCCGCCTCGTGGTGCCGGATCTCGACGGCCTTCACCAGCGGGACGACCCGGTCGGCCCGGGCGGCGGCGTCGAGCCGCGACGCCATCCGCGACTTGTCGGCGGCGCGCTCGCGCAGCGCGTCGCGGCGGGCGACGGCTTCGGCGTGGCGGCGGCGCCGTTCGGCGAGCGCTTTCGCGTCGTCCAGGGCGGTGCGGGCGGCCAGCAGCGTCGCCGCGACCTCCCGGCGCAGCTCCTCGGCGCTCGCGCGGACGTCCTCGTGCCCGCCGGCCAGCTCGGCGGCCCACGCGGGCAGCGCCTCCACCCCGGCGAACGGCTCCGCTCCCTGTTCCGGCCGGCGCGGCGCGGGCACGGCCGGCCGTTCCGCGTGCGGCGGCTCGGCGCCGGTCGTCTCGGCGATGCGGTCGGCGATCGAGGACGCCGCCGCGCCGAGCTCGGCGGCCTCGCGTCCCGTCGCGGCGCGGCGGTCGGCCAGCCACTTCTCGACCTGCGTGAACACCTCCGCCGCGAACAGCCGCTCCAGCACCTTGCGGCGCTCGTCCGCGCCCGCGCGCAGGAATCCCGCGAACTCGCCCTGCGGCAGCAGCGCGACCTGGCAGAACTGGACGGCGGTCATCCCGAGCATCCGCGACACCAGGTCGCCCGCCTCGTCCAGCCGGGTCGTGAGCCCGACCCACGCGCCGTGCTCGAACTCCTCAAGAACGACCTTCGCGTGCTCGGTCGTCGTCCCGGAACCGCGCAGCTTCGGCCGCTCCCAGGCGGGCGAGCGCGAGATGCGCAGCCGGCGGCCCCGGATCGTCGTCTCCAGCACCACGCGCGGCCCGTCGCCGGGCGCCGCATGGTCGCTGCGCAGGCCCTTCACCGCGTTCCGGACGCCCGGCACCTGCCCGTACAGCGCGAAGCAGACGGCGTCGAGGATGCTCGTCTTGCCCGCGCCCGTGCGGCCCTGGATGAGGAACAGCCCGGCGTCGGACAGCGCGTCGAAGTCGATCTCCTCCGTGCCGGAGAAGGGCCCGAACGCGCTGACCTCTAACCGGTGGAGCCTCACGCCATGGCCTCCTTGCGGCGGCAGCTCTCGAACGCCTCGTCCAGGAGGGCGCGCTCGGCGGAGGTCGCCGGGCCGTCGGTGACTTCGGCGACGAAGTCGCCCGCGATGTCGAGATCGGACCGTTCACGGACGCGGCGGGACCAGGTGCGGGCGGCGTCCGCCTCGCCGCCCTCGGGCTCGAAGCCGAGGACCAGCGTGTGCGGGAACCGGCGGCGCAGCCGCTCCATCGCGGCGGACGGGCGGCGCGGGTCGGTGAGCGTCACCTGGAGCCAGCGGTCTTCGAGCCGGTCATGGGACGGGTCGGTGAGCAGGTCGTCGATGCGGCCGCGCACCCGGGCGAGGCGGCGCGGGACGGGCGCCTCCACGAACTCCGCCGCGATGCCGCCGTCCTGAAGGTCGATCAGCCACGACCCCTTGACGTGCCGCTCCTCCGAGAACGAGTACGCGAGCGGCGAGCCGGAGTAGCGGACACGGTCGGTGATGCGCCAGGACCCGTGCAGGTGCCCGAGCGCCGCGTAGTCGACGCCGTCGAACACCGAGACCGGCACGTGCGAGGAACCGCCGACCGAGATGTCGCGTTCGCTCTCGCTCGCCGCGCCGCCGCTGACGAACGCGTGCGCGAGCACGACCGAGCGCAGGTCGCGGCGGGCGGCGTCCTCCCGGACGCGGCGCATGGCCTCGGTCAGCGCGGCGGCATGGCTGCGCTCGTCGAGGCCCCACGGCTGGCGGACGAGCTCGGGCTCCAGGTAGGGGATGCCGTAGACCGCGGCGTCCCCGACGACGACGGGCTCCCCCACCGTCGCGAAGTCGGTGCGGACATGCACACCGGCCGCGTCCATCAGCGCCGACCCGAACCCGAGGCGGCGCGCCGAGTCGTGGTTGCCGGCGATGAGCACGACCCGGGCGAGGGCGGCGAGCCGCCGCAGCGCCTCGTCGCACAACCGGACGGCGTCGACGGCCGGCAGCGCCCGGTCGTAGACGTCCCCGGAGACCAGCACGCAGTCGACCCGCTCCGCCGTCACGGTCTCGACCAGATGGTCGACGAACGCCGCCTGCGCGGCCAGCAGATCCTCCCGGTGAAACGATCTGCCGAGATGCCAGTCGGAGGTGTGCAGGAGTCGCATGTCGCAGCAACCATAGGCATCCCGTCCGACACATCCCGCGCAGAAACGCCGGGCGCCTCGAAACAATCTTCGAATCCCACCGGCCGCCCGGTTCCGGCGCTGCCGTAGGGTGACGGCGTGAGCGAGCGTCCCTATGTGCTGCTCAGCTGCGCGATGTCCGCCGACGGGTACATCGACGACGCGAGCCCCGAGCGGCTCCGGCTCTCCAGCGCCGCGGACTGGGACCGGGTCGACGCGGTGCGCGCCGGCTGCGACGCGATCCTGGTCGGCGCCGGGACGATCCGGGCGGACGACCCCCGGCTGCTGGTCAGGTCCGAGCGGCGGCGGGCGAAGCGGGCCGAGCGCGGCCTGCCGCCCGACCTCACCAAGGTGACGCTGACCTGGAGCGGCGACCTCGATCCCGGCGCGCGGTTCTTCACCACGGGCGAGTCGCCGAAGCTGGTGTACGCGCCGTCCCGCACGGCCGGCGGGCTGGCCGCGCGGCTGGACGGCCTGGCCGAGGTCGTCGACGCCGGCGACCCGCCCGCGCTCGCGACGATGCTCGGCGACCTCGCGGCACGGGGCGTCCGGCGGCTGATGGTCGAGGGCGGCGGGGGCGTCCACACGCTGTTCCTCACCGCCGGGGTCGTGGACGAGCTGCAGCTCGTCGTCGCGCCGTTCTTCATCGGCGACCCGTCGGCGCCGCGCTTCGTCCAGTCCGGGGTGTTCCCGCAGTCGCCGGACCGTCCGATGCGGCTGGAGGAGGTCACGCGCATCGGCGATCTCGCGCTGCTGCGCTATCTCACCGGGGCCGCGCGTGGATGATCTCGGTTGGCTGGAGCTGGCCTGCGACCTGGCGGCCCTGTGCCCGCCGTCCCGCACCGCGTTCTCGGTCGGCGCGGTCATCGTCGGCGCGGACGGGCGCGAGATCGCGCGCGGCCACTCCCGGGAGGACGACCCGAACGACCACGCCGAGGAGGCCGCGCTCGCCAAGACCACCGGCGACCTGGCGGGCGCGACCGTCTACAGCTCCCTCGAACCGTGCGGCCGGCGAGCGTCGCGCCCCCGCCCGTGCGCGAAACTGATCATCGCGTCCGGCGCCCGGCGCGTCGTGTTCGCCTGGCGCGAGCCCGCGCTGTTCGCCGAGGGCACGGGCGCGGAACTCCTCGCCGCGGCGGGCATCGAGGTGGTCGAACTCCCCGACCTGGCCGCCCGCGCCCGCGAACCGAACACCCACCTCCTCTAGAACAATCCGGGCCCTCGAAGAAATCTAGATCTCCCGGGCCCGAGTCACAGAGTGCCCGGCCTGCGGAAAGTCCGGCCTGCGGAAAGTCCGGCCTCAGGTGGAAGACCGCCTTCGAGAGAAACCGATCTCCCAGTCCGGGCTCTAGGAGAAGTCGGGTTCGGCGTGTGGACGTCCTTTGAGTTCGTGGAAGCCGGGGACGGCGGCGACGACGAGTGTCGCGTCCCAGAGGCGCCCGGCGTCCTCGCCGCGCGGGATCCGCGACATGACCGGGCCGAAGAAGGCCTTCTCCCCCACCGCGATGACCGGCGTGCCGATGTGCGGGCCGACCCTGCCGATGCCCTCGGCGGTCGAGGCGCGGATGGCGTCGTCGTACTCCGCCGACTCCGCCGCGGCGGCGAGTTCTTCGGGCAGGCCGGCGTCCGTGAGGGCGTCGGTGAACGTCCGCGCTTCCATCTCGCCACGCTCGTGGAAGCGGGTGCCGAGCGCGGTGTAGAAGCGTCCGAGCGCTTGATGCCCGGCCTTCCCGGCGACGGCGGCGCAGACGCGGGCGGGTATCCAGAGGTACCCCTCGGGGTCGCCTTCCGGGTCGTCGTCGCGGCCCTCGTTCAGTGCCGCAAGGCCCAGCACGTGCCAGCGCGGCTCGATCGGCCTGACCTCCGCCACCTCCAGCAGCCACCGCGACGTGATCCAGGTGTAGGGGCAGGACGGGTCGAACCAGATGTCGGCAGTCTCGGTCATGGCCCGGTTTATACCCGGACGGCGATGAGACACGAGTCTCATTTCTCTTGCCAACGCCCGGGAACCGCATGCGATGCTGTAACCAAGCAAGCATTCGGTTACCTGGATCGGCCCGGCGGATCCGGCCTGGGTTCCGCCGGGGCAGGGAGGCACGGCAGCATGCGCGAGCACGATCGGCTGTTCATCGGCGGCGAGTGGGCCGCCCCGTCCGGCACCGGCACGATCGACGTCATCTCCCCGCACACCGAGGAGGTGATCGGACGGGTGCCCGAGGGGACGGAGGCCGACATGGACGCCGCCGTCGCCGCGGCGCGCCGCGCGTTCGACGACGGCCCCTGGCCCCGGATGACGCCGGCCGAGCGCGCCGAGATCGTCGGGCGGCTGTCCGCGATCTACGCCGAGCGGCAGGGCGGGATGGCCGAGCTGGTCACCGCCGAGATGGGCTCGCCGATCCTGTTCTCGGTGTTCGGACAGGCCGCCATCCCGCAGATGGTGCTGCAGTACTACGTGGACCTCGCCGCCGACTACACGTGGGAGGACGAAAGGTCCGGCATGCTCGGCCCGGTCACCGTGACGCGGGAGCCCGTCGGCGTCGTCGCCGCGATCGTCCCGTGGAACGTGCCGCAGTTCACGCTCATGCTCAAGCTCGCGCCCGCGCTCATCGCCGGCTGCACCGTGGTGGCCAAGCCGTCCCCGGAGACGCCGCTCGACAGCTACCTGCTCGCCGAGTGGATCGAGGAGGCCGGGATCCCGGACGGCGTCGTCAACATCGTCCCGGCCGGGCGCGAGGTCGGCGCGTACCTCGTTGCGCATCCCGGCGTCGACAAGGTGTCCTTCACCGGCTCCACCGCCGCCGGACGCCAAATCGGCGCGGTGTGCGGCGAGCAGCTCAAGCGGGTGACGCTCGAACTCGGCGGCAAGTCCGCCGCGATCATCCTGGACGACGCCGACCTCGCGTCCACCGTCGAGGGCTTCAAACTGGCGTCGCTGATGAACAACGGGGAGGCGTGCGCCGCGCAGACCCGCATCCTCGCGTCCCGCCGCCGCTACGACGAGGTCGCCGACGCCCTCGCGGCCATGGTCGGCGGCCTGGCGGTCGGCGACCCCGCCGACTACGGCACCGAGATCGGCCCGCTCGTCGCGCAGCGGCAGCAGGAACGTGTCGAGAACTACATCCGCGTCGGGCAGGACGAGGGCGCCAAGCTCATCACCGGCGGGCTGAACCGCCCGCACGAGCGAGGCTGGTACGTCGCGCCGACCGTCTTCGGCGACGTCGCCAACGACATGCGCATCGCCCGGGAGGAGATCTTCGGGCCGGTGCTCGTCCTCATCCCGTACGAGGACGAGGACGACGCCGTCCGGATCGCCAACGACAGCGAGTACGGGCTCGGCGGCTCGGTCTGGACGTCCGACGTCGACCACGGCGTCGACGTCGCCCGCCGCATCCGCACCGGAAGCTGCGGCGTCAACATGTACACCCTCGACCCGAACACACCGTTCGGCGGCTACAAGAGCAGCGGCCTCGGCCGCGAACTCGGCCCCGAGGGACTCCACGCCTACCTGGAACACAAGTCGATCCCCAGAGCGTCATAAACCGGGCCACCACAGGTTCACCGCAGGCTCGAACAGAGTCGACGAGAGGACCAGCCCACGTCGTCGCAGCCTCAGCACAAAGCACCGCGACCCCAGCCCAGCATCCTTAGGCCGACACCGCCCGAATGAGGCTGGCCGAGGTCGCGGAGACAGCACCACTCGTCGCAGTGCCAGCACAACGCGCCGCGGCCATCGCAAGGTCGGCCCAGGGTCGCGAGGCCAGGGCCGACCATCGCGAGCCAGCACGACTCGTCGGGGAGCCAGCGTGAGACGTCGCAGGCAACCCCCGTCATCGCAGGCCAGCACAACCATGGCGAAGCGAGCACGGAGCATCGCAGATCGGCACGGCACCACGGATCGGCACGGCACCACGGATCGGCACGGCGGCGTCGCGGATCGGCACGGCGGTATCGCGGGTCAGCACGGCGGAGTCGCGGGTTCAGCAGAGGGGGGACACCGTCCATGCGTGACGGTTGCGGCAGGTGCGGACCGCTTCGGCGGACGGGGTGCCCGTCAACAGCAGCCGGACGCCCGTGAGGGGGATGCGGCCGTGGTCGAACGCGATCGCCCGGAGCTTGGCGGGGGTGACGACCGCGGCGGTGGCGCCATGGTCGAGGATCGCTTCGAGGAGGTCACGCGTGCCAGAGCCGGGGACGCCGACAGCGGTGGCGCCCTGGGTGAGGCACAGGTCGGCCAGGCCGATCCAAGTCGGGGCGGGGACGTCCCGGCCGGAGAGGGCGAGCACGTCGCCGCGGCCGAGGCCCAGCGCGCCGCCGAGACGGTAGAGGTCCGCGAGCCGGTCGGCGTGCGTGATCTCCTCGGGCGGTGCGCACAGCCGCAGCGCCGGGTCGCGCAGCGGGTCGGGGGACGGCGGGGCGCCGCCCTCCGGGCCCTGTTCCAGCAGCCGCTCGAACGGAGTCGTGCCCGGGACGTCCCCGAACGCGAAGATCTGCCTGACATACGAGTGTTCCGCCGCCGCGAGGGTGCGGGCCGCGGTGTCCTCGCTGGTCAGCAGGAAACGGGCGCCGGACCGGTTCAGCAGCGCGGCGGCCTCGGCGGCCTTCGCGTCCGGCGGAAGAAGCGCCGGGACGGCACCGGACGCCGAGACCGCATGGACGGCGAGGGCCAGGTCGCAGACGCCCGAGATGTGGATCGCGCCGATGTCGCCGGGACGCGCGCCGTGACGGCGCAGCCCGTCCGCGGCCGCCGTCACCTCGTCGGCGAAAGCCGCGTAGCCGAGTGTCCGTGACGGGTCGATGAGGGCAGTGCCGAGGCGGCGGGCCGCGTTGACCCTGACCGCGTCCAGGACGGCCTCGGTGATCGTGGTACCGGCGACCATGGGCGTTGCGGGGCTTGCCTGTGGCATGCGCCGAACGTACGCTCCGCACACCCGGCGCCACATCCAAAGAAATGTGTAGGCGGATATGTACATCAGGGGATGAGGCCGACGCGTTCCAGCAACTCCCGCCGCCGGACCTGCCCGTCGGCCATGCGGGGGATCTCCTCCACGATATGCACGGCCGAGACCGCGCGGGTCCGCGGAACGTGGCCGTTGACGTGCCGCAACAGGTCGATCTCGGACGCCGGTTCCGCCAGGACCACGAACGCGTGCGGCGCCAGGCCGAGATCACCGTCTGGGGCGGGGATCACGGCGGCGTCGCCCACCGATGGGTGCGCCGCCAGGACCGCCTCCGGCTCGCCGGGCGGGTCGGGCGGGGTGCCGG
>NZ_VCKW01000609.1 GCF_005889715.1 Actinomadura soli | reverse complement strand
CCGTCCCAGGCCCGCACCCCCCAGCCGATCTTGGTGCCCTGCGGGATCGTCGGCGGCAGCGGCTGCTCGAACCTGCTGCCCGTGGTCTTGGCCGGGGTCAGCGCCGAGGTCCACTTCTCGCCCCAGTCCGACCCGTCGGCGTTGTTGGCCCAGTGCAGCGTGAACTGGCCCTGCACCTTGTTCTTGTCCTCGGCGTCCGGGTCCTTCAGGTAGGCATACACCGTAGGGACGGCGTTGACCGACTTGGCCTGGCCGCTGGGCAGGCACTTGGTGCCCGGGTCGGCGAACATGGTGTCGGTGTCGGGCTGCAACGGCGGGTTGTTGTACTGCACCCGCAGGTAGGCGTCATCGGCGAACCGCTTCCACCACGACATCGACGACTCGTTATAGGCCTTCAGCCCGAACGTGATCGTGGAATGGCCCTTGCTGACCGCGTCCTGCACATGCGACCGCAGCAACGACCCACCAAACTCCACCGGCGCCCGGGAGCAGTACGACACCGCACGCCAGGCCAACTGCTGAGACCACACCGAGGAACTCGTGGCATTGCTCCACGTCGCACCCGAACTCAACGTCGAGGTCCGCCACAACTCAATCGACGAGTCGTAGT
>NZ_VCKW01000608.1 GCF_005889715.1 Actinomadura soli | reverse complement strand
CAAGGTCACCCTCGTCATCGACCTGGACACCCTCACCGGCGGCACCGCACCCGCCCGGCTGACCGACGGAACCCCGATCCCAGCCGCACACGCCCGCCGGATCGCACTGAACGCCGGAGTCTCACCGTTGATTTTGGGGCGGGGCAGCATCCCGCTCTACCTCGGCCGCCGTGTCCGGTTCGCCACCCCCGCACAACGCCAAGTCCTCGAAACCCTCTACCCGACCTGCGCCGTCCAAGGCTGCGAAGTCCCCGGCACCCTGTGCGAAATCGACCACGTCCAAGGATGGGTCCTCGGGGCACCCACCGACATCGACCAACTCGCACTGTGCTGCGGATGGCACAACCGCTTCAAACACACCAACCCCGACCAAATCCACATCAGCCACCACAGCACCGGACGCTACGTCTACCGCGTCCTGCCACCACCCGACACCCGCACCATCGACATTCACGGCCCACCCCCCGACGAGATCGGTTGGGCCGCTGCCTGATGGATTGTCAGGCCGGGTCCGGGGCGACTTGTTGGGGGTCGCTGGTCGGCTGGTCGTCGGTGGGTGCGGTGCGGCGGCGCAGGAGGGTGGCCCAGCGGGGGCGGTCGCGGTCTGGGGC
>NZ_VCKW01000607.1 GCF_005889715.1 Actinomadura soli | reverse complement strand
GCGGACGCCCCGACCCCCGACCCGGTCCGTGAGCCATCGGCACAGGCGGGCCCCACTCCGCGCCTCCTCCAACCGTCCCGTGCCCGCCACGCACTCCCACGCGGCGCCGCGGCCCCTCGTCCCGTCCGGATCGTCCCGCCCCTGAAGCCGAACGGCCGACACAAGGCCGACCCCCCGTCCTCCTCCTGACGGCCCCACCGCTCCAGCGGAAGCCCCGCTCGCGACTCACGCGACCACATCCGGCCCAATGGGGAGCAGGACTTGTGGCGGCTGATGGAGCCGGACAGAGCGCATCACATTTCCAATTTGGGCGATCTGCAAACATCCCAATTCTGGAAGCATCGAGTCGCGCAGCGTGAGGTCGCCAAGGACCCCAACTGTGTCAAGAACCAGACCAAGCGGCTGTTCTTCCGGATGCCGCTGCCGGCGATCAAGGGCCGTTACGTCCAGGCGGTGGAGTTCACCGCGTATGAGACCTCCGCTTATGACTGCAACTACGACTCGTCGATTGAGTTGTGGCGGACCTCGACGTTGAGTTCGGGTGCGACGTGGAGCAATGCCACGAGTTCCTCGGTGTGGTCTCAGCAGTTGGCCTGGCGTGCGGTGTCGTACTGCTCCCG
>NZ_VCKW01000064.1 GCF_005889715.1 Actinomadura soli | reverse complement strand
CCCTCCCACCGGCACTCGGCGGCCTCACCGATCAGCCGCCCGCCCCCGGGGGTGGACGGCAGCATCGTCTGCCGCTCGATCGTGATGGTCAGCGTGCCCAGCGGGTCCAGCTCGATGCCCACGCGGTCTCCTTCGGGCTGCTCGGGGGGTTGACATCCAATGAACAGAAAAGCATTCTGCATTGAAGAAATCAACAGATCCCCTCGCTGATCAGAGAGGCCAGCCATGACTGGATTCGCCCGACCTCGAGGGCTCAACCACGTTGCGTACGTGACCCGTGACACCGCCGCGACCAAGCGCTTCTACACCGAGCTGCTCGGTATGCGGCTGGTCGGCTACGCCATGGACGACAGCGTGGGCAGCACCGGGGAGCCGACGACCTTCCTGCACACGTTCTTCGAGATGGCGGACGGCTCGTGCATCGCCTTCTTCGAGATCGAGGGCCTTGACACCGACCACCACGAGTCCCCGCTGCCGCGCTGGGCGCCGCACCTCGCGCTCTCGCTGGACAGCCTGGAGGAGGTGGAGGACGCCCGCGACCGGCTGGTCGCGGCCGGGGTCGAGGTGAAGGGCGTCGTCGATCACGAGGGCATCTGGTCGTCCATCTACTTCTTCGACCCCAACGGCGTGCGGCTGGAGCTGACGTACCAGAACCGTCCGCTGAACGACGACGACGCGGCGGCCGCGGAGAAGGCGGTGAAGGCCTGGCAGGACGAGCACGGCCCGGCCGGCGCATGACGCTCGCGTCCACCCCGTACACGGTGGCCGACGACGACGCGGCGCAGGACCTGTTCACGCGGAACGGCTGGGGCGACGGGCTGCCCGTCATCCCGCCGACGCCGGAGCGCGTCGAGCGGTTCGTGGCCGCGTCCGGCATCCCGGCGGGCCAGGTGATCGGGGAGATCGCCGAGCAGGGCACCGCGCTCACGCTGGAGAAGATCGCGATCAACGCGGTCGCCGCGGGCTGCCGCGAGGAGTACATGTCGGTGCTCGTCGCGACGGTCCGCGCCCTCACCCGCGAGCCGTTCAACCTGCACAGCACCACGGTCAGCGGCGCCACCGCGCCGCTGCTGGTCATCAGCGGGCCGGTGGTCGACCAGCTGAACGTCAACACGTCGTTCAGCCTGTTCGGGCCCGGCCACCACGCCAACGCCACGATCGGCCGGGCGGTGCGGCTCATCCTGCAGAACCTGTGCGGGGGCGTACCGGGCGTCCTGGACAAGGCCACCTTCGGGCATCCGGGCAAGTACACCTACTGCATCGGCGAGAGCAGGACGACGCCGTGGCCGCCGCTGCACGCCGACCGGGGCGTCCCGGCCGAGCAGAGCGCGGTGACGGTGTTCGCGGGCGAGGCGCCGGTCAACGCGCGCAACGACTGGGCGAGCGAGCCCGGCCCGATCCTCGCCACGATCGCCGACGCGATGCTGCCGTGCCACTACACCGGCGGGAGCTTCGTGGTGGTGATCGGCCCCCGGCACGCCGAGATCATCCAGCGCGCCGGGATGGGCAAGGCGGACGTGCGCGCGGAGCTGTTCCGCCTGGCCAGGCGCAGCGTCGGAGCGCTCCGCCGCGCGGGCCGCCTGCCGGACGCCCCGCCGCCGGACGCCTCGGCGCCAGGCGAGGACGAGCCGCGAACCGTCGTCCGGCGCCCGGAGGACATCCTGATCACCGTCGCCGGGGGCGACCTCTACGGCTACTCCGCGGTCGTCCCGTACTGGGTCGGCGGCCACGAGTCCGCGCCCGTCACCGAGGCGCTCTCCGCGCAGGAGGCCGAGAGGTGCCGGATACCGCAGAGGGAGACGCCATGACCGGACGACTCGTCGTCCTCGACCCGACCGCCGACGTCCCGCGCGAGACGTCCGGGGCGCTGCCCCGGCCGGTGTCGCTGACCGGCCTCGCGGTCGGGTACCTCGACAACGGCAAGCCGAACAGCGACCGCCTCCTCCGCCTGCTGTCCGCGAGGCTGCGGGAGGACGGCGCGCTGGAGGCGGCCTGGGCGCGCAAGCCCAGCATCGGCCGCGTCGCGTCCGGCGAGATGCTCGACGACCTCGCCGCGAGGTGCGACGTGGTCGTGACCGGGGTCGGCGACTGCGCCGGGTGCTGCTCGTGCACGGTGCGGGACGCGATCGCGCTCGAACGCCGCGGCGTCCCGGCCTACGTCGTGTGCACCTCGGAGCTGGTCACCACGGCCAGGATCGCGGCGCGGGCGGCGGGCGTCCCCGACCTGCCGCTCACCGTCATCGACCATCCGCTCGGGTCGCTGACCGGCGATCTCCTCGCCGCGCGTGCCGAGGACGCGAGCGGCCAGATCCGCGGGCAGGTGGACCGGTGATCGCGGCCGGCGCCTACGAGCGCGTGGCGATCGTCACCGGTGGAGGGCAGGGGCTCGGCCGGGCGTACGCCGCCCGGCTGGCCGGCGCGGGGGCCCGCGTCGCCGTCGTCGACGTCGACGGCGACGCGGCACGGTCGGCGGCCGAGGCCATCGCCGCCGACGCCGGCGCGGACCGGGTGAGCGCGCACGAGGCCGACGTCACCGACGAGGACCAGGTCGGCGCGTTCGTCGGCGCGGTGGCCGAACGCTGGGGACGGGTCGACGCGCTGGTCAACAACGCCGGTGGGGCGCTGCTGCCGTCCGCGCCCTTCGACTCGTTCAGCCGGGCGGACTGGACGCGCGTCCTCGAGGTGAACCTGACCGGGCAGTGGCTGTGCGCGACGGCGGTCGTCCCGCACATGCGCGCCGCGGGCCACGGCAAGATCGTGAACGTCAGCTCGACCATGGTGTCGAAGGGGCTGCCGGTCGGGCTCGCGCCCTACGTCGCGGCCAAGGCCGGGGTCGTCGGCCTGACCCGGGCCCTCGCGCGGGAGCTCGGCCCGGACGGGATCCGGGTGAACGCCATCGCGCCCGGCTACATCCCGGTCGAGACCAGGAAGACGGTGCACACCCCGCAGGCGGCGCAGGCCCTGCGGGAGCGCATGAAGGCCGAGCAGTGCCTGCCCGTAGTCGGCGTGCCGGACGACCTCTGCGGGGCGGTGGAGTTCCTGTGCTCCCCGGCCTCGGACTTCATCACCGGACAGATCGTCAACGTCGACGGCGGCTGGGCCCACGGCTGACGGCGCCCGGCCCCGCCCCACCTCTCCGCGACGTCCGCGCGGCGCCGCGACTCCGTGATGCCCTGATGCCGGCCTTCCGTCCACATGGCGTCCGACCAGCGCGAACTTCCGTCAGGGAGAGACCGGAAGGGTCTTTACGGACGACACCGTAATCGCTAGTCTCCAGAAATTAATTCTGGACAAAAGAGAACCTCCCCGCCGAGACCGTGCCTGGCAGGTGCTGCGCACGCGCATCAGATGAAGGGATCCCACGATGATCAGAACCGGCACCGCCGGTCGCGTCGCGGTCGGGCTGACCGCCGCCTCGCTGGCCCTGGCGGCCTGCGGCGGCGAGGGTTCCGGCTCGGGCGACGGGTCCGCGACCCTCAAGATCGGCCTGGTCACCAGCTCCGCCGGTCCGTTCGCCAGCAACGCCAAGACGATGGAGGCGGGCGCCGAGTACGCGGTCAAGCTGCTGAACGAGGCGGGCGGCGTCAAGGGCGCCAAGCTGGAGCTGGTCAAGGTCGACAGCCAGAACAAGCCGGCCACCACCGCGACGCTCATCCCCCAGCTCGCCGCCAAGCAGAAGGTGCTCGCGATCGTCGGCCCGGTCGACAGCGCCGGCTGCGAGGTCGCCTGCAGCACGGCCAACAAGCTCAAGGTGCCGATCGTGAGCCCCGGCGCGGCCCGGCCCGGCGTGCTGAAGAACTCCCGCCCGTACGGCTTCACGATCGCCCAGCCGGACGCCGACAACAGCACCCCCGTGCTCACCAAGATCATCCAGAGCCGGAAGCTGAAGCGCGCCGCGATCATCAGCGACGAGGCCAACGCCACCACCAAGGCCCAGGCCGACCTGTTCCGCAGCGTCTTCGCCAGCGCGGGCGTCCAGGTCGTCAAGAGCGTGACGTTCAAGAGCGGAGACTCCAGCTTCGCCTCGCAGGTGACCTCCGTCGCAGGCGCCAAGCCGGACGTGCTGGCCCTGGCCGCCGGGCCGGACGACGCGGGCCGGATCGCGCGGGAGGCGCGGAGCCAGCGCCAGACCTTCGCGCTGCTCGGCACCGGCTCGCTGCAGTCCGGCGGCGCCGCCTACGTCGCGGCCGGTGGGGAGGCCACCGAGGGCACGCTCGCCGCCGCCCAGTACGACCCGCACAGCGAGACCCCCGCGGCGAAGGCGCTGCTGGAGAAGGCGCAGGCGGCCACCGGCCAGACCGACATCTCGCTCAACTTCGCCTACGCCTTCGACGCCGTGCACATGATCGCCAAGGCGGTCGAGGAGAAGGGCGTGAAGGGCGGCGGGGACGACGTCGCGAAGGGCCGGGTGGCGATCCAGGAGAGCCTCAACGCCGTGCAGAACTACCAGGGCATGGCCGACGCCACCACGTTCAAGGACGGCATCGCGCAGCGGCCGCAGCTCCAGGCGGTCGTCAAGGACGGCAAGTTCGTGATCGACAAGAGCGCCGGCTGACCGCATGCTCGCACAGCAACTGTTCAACGGTCTGTTGCTCGGGGCGACCTTCTGCCTGGTCGCCCTCGGCTTCAACCTCGTGGTCGGCGCCATGGACCGGCTCAACTTCGCCCTGGGGGAGACGGCGATGCTGAGCGCCGTCCTCGGCGCGCTCATCATGACCGAGACCCGGGTGCCGTTCCTGGTGAGCTTCGCCGCCGCGACCCTGATCGGCGGGGGCGTCGCGGTGGCGGTGTACTACGTCTCGTTCCGGTTCGTGTCCGCGGACTTCCCGACGGCGTCGATCCTCAGCAGCCTCGGCTGCGGGCTCGTGCTGACCGCCGCGGTCACCAAGGCGTTCGGCAGCCACCAGCGCTCGGTGCCGGACGTGCTGTCCGGGGTCCGGCTCGACCTCGGCGCGTTCACGGTGTCCGGCGCGCAGCTGGTGATCCTGCTGCTGGCCACGCTGCTGACCGCCGGGCTGTACGTGTTCCTCGAACGCACCCCGTGGGGGACGGCGATCCGGGCGGTGTCGGACGACGCGACCATGTCGGGCCTGCTCGGCGTGCCGGTGCAGCGGGTCATCCTGCTCACGTTCGCGCTCTCGGGCGTGCTCGCCGGGGCCGCGGGCCTGCTGACCGGGCTGGCCTACCACTCGATCAGCCCGTTCGACGGGTTCACCACCACGCTCACCGCGCTGATGATCATCGTGCTGGGCGGGCTCGGCAGCGTCACCGGCGGCGTGCTCGCGGCCCTGCTCATCGGGTTGATCCAGACGCTGACCGTCGCCTACCTGTCGGCGACGCTCCGCGACCTGATCGTGTTCATCCTCGTCGGCATCGTCCTGCTGGTGCGCCCGCAGGGGCTGTTCGGCCGCAACGCCGGCGTGTTGGAGAGAGTCTGATGTCCAGCTTCAACGAGGCGGTCGTCCTCCAGGTCGGCATCAACGTGCTGCTGGCCCTCGGGTACTGGATCGCGGTCTCGACGGGCAAGTACTCGTTCGGCCACACGGCCTTCATGGCGATCGGCGCCTACACCGCGTCGATCCTGACCCTGAACTTCTCCTGGTCGCTCCCGCTCGCCATGGGCGCGGCGGGCGTCACGGCGGCCGTCGCGGGCGCGCTGATCGGGTGGATGGCGCTGCGGCTCTCGCTGCTGTACCTGGCGATCATCACGTTCGTCTTCTCCCAGCTGGTCAACCTGCTGATCTCGCAGTGGGACTACGTCGACGGCGCCAGCGGCATGGTCGGGATGACCGGGACGACGGTGCCGCTCGTGCTCGGATGCGTGCTGCTCGTCGTCGGCTACCTCGTCCTGCTGAGCAGGTCCCGGCTCGGGCTCGCGCACAAGGCGATCCGGGAGGACGAGCGCGCCGCGATGGCGTCCGGGCTGCGCATCACGCGCATCGCGGTGGGCGCGTTCGCCACGTCCGCCGCCGTGACGGGCGTCGCCGGGGCCCTGTCGGCGCACCAGCTCATGGTCATCACCCCGGAGCTGTTCGGCCCGCACCAGGCACTGGTGATCATCCTGTACTGCGTGCTCGGCGGGGTCGAGTACTTCTGGGGCGCGGCCATCGGCGCCATCGTGCTGAGCCTCCTGCCGATCTACTTCGACTGGCTCAACGAGTGGTACGAGATCGTCTACGGCCTGCTGTTCGTGGCGCTGATGATCGTGCGCCCGCAGGGGCTGATCGGCCGGGGCGGCGACGGCGGGATCCGGCTGCCGCGGCTCGTCCCGCGACGGGAGCGTGAGTCCGTTGGCTGAGCCGCTGCTGCGGGTGTCCGCGGTGAGCAAGAACTTCCAGGGCGTCGAGGCGCTCGGCGCGGTCGATCTGGACGTGGCCGAGGGGTCGGTGCACGGCGTCGTCGGCCCGAACGGCGCGGGCAAGACCACCCTGCTCAACGTCGTCTCCGGCTACGTGCCGCCGGACGCGGGCCGGGTCGTGCTCGCCGGACGGGACGTCACCCGCCTCACCCCCCAGCGGCGGGTGCCGCTCGGGATCGTGCGCACGTTCCAGAACATCCGGCTGTTCGGCGGGCTGACCGTCCTGGAGAACGTGCTGCTCGGGCAGCACAGCCGGGCGGCCACCGGGGCGCGGTCGCTGTGGCCGCTCAGGACCGGCGCGGAGCGGCGGCTGCGCGCCCAGGCCGAGGAGTCCCTGGAGCTGTTCGGGCTGACCGCCTACCGCGGGCGCCGGGCCGCCGAGCTGCCCTACGGCCTGCAGAAACAGCTCGAAATGGCGCGCGCCCTCGCCGCCCGGCCGAAGGTGCTGCTGCTCGACGAGCCCGCCAGCGGGATGACGGCCGAGGACCGGCGGTCCCTCGTCCCGAAGATCCGGGAGCTGCGGGACGAGGGGCTGACCGTCGTCGTGGTGGAGCACGACATGGACGTGATCTCGAACATCTGCGACCACGTGACCGTGCTCAACTTCGGTCGCAGGCTGACCGACGGACCGCCCGGGCGGGTGCTGGCCAGCGATGAGGTAAGGACGGCCTACCTTGGCACCTGAACGGAAAGACCCGGCGGCCGAACGGGAAGGCTCGGCGCCCGACCGGGACGAGCTGCTGCGGATCACGGGGCTGCGCGCCGGGTACGGCCGCGTCACCGGGGTGGCGGACGTGAGCGTCGAGGTCCGCCGCGGCGAGCTGGTCGCGGTGCTCGGGCCCAACGGCGCGGGCAAGAGCACCGTCCTGCGCGCCGTCTCCGGGATGATCCGCCCCTGGTCCGGCAGCGTCGTCCTGGACGGCCGGGACGTGACCGGGCTGCGCAGCGACCTGCTGGTGCGCGCCGGCATGGTCCACGTGCCCGAGGGGCGGCGCGCGCTGCCCCGCCTGACCGTCGAGGAGAACCTCCGGGTCGGCGCGTTCACCCGCCGGGACCGCGCGGAGGTCCGGGCGACGCTGGAGGAGATCTTCGACCGGTTCCCCCGCCTCAGGGACCGCCGGGCGCAGAAGGCCGGCACCCTCTCCGGCGGCGAGCAGCAGATGCTGGTGATCGGCCGCGCGCTGATGGCGAAGCCGAAACTGCTCCTGCTGGACGAGCCGTCGCTCGGCCTGTCGCCGCTGCTGGTCAGGGAGGTCTTCGAGATGATCAGGACGCTCGCCGCCGACGGCCAGACCGTGCTGCTGGTCGAACAGAACGTCGCCCAGGGGCTCGCCGTGGCCGACCGGGGCTACGTGCTCACCGCCGGGCGCGTCACCGCGTCCGGCTCCGCCGCCGAACTGTCGGAGGACCCGTCACTGCTCCGGGGCTACCTCGGCTCCAGCGAATGACCGCGCCGTACTCGCATCGCCGCACTCGAACCAGGGAGAGCCACCGTGCCGTCGCCGTCTCGCCGTCGTTTTGAGGACAGGTCCGTCATCGTCACCGGCGCCGCGTCCGGCATCGGCCGGGAGACGGCCGTCCGCTTCGGACGCGAGGGCGCGCTGGTGACCGTCGCCGACATCGACGAGGAGGGCGCCCGGCAGACCGTCGAGGCCATCAAGGCCGGCGGGGGGGTCGCCCGCGCCCGCCGGACCGACGTCTCCGATCCGGAGGCCGTCCGGGCCATGGTGGACGGCGCGGCCGAGGCGTACGGCGGGCCGCACGTCCTGCACAACAACGCCTACTGGGCGCCGCTGGGCCGTCCGGTCGCCGACACGACCCTGCCGGAGTGGCACCGGACGATCGACACCACGCTGATGAGCGTCTTCCTCGGCTGCAAGTACGCGATCCCGCGCATGGTCGCCGAGGGCGGCGGGGTGATCGTCAACACGGCGTCGACGGCGGGTCTCGTCGCCAGCCCGAGCTTCGCCGCCTACATGGCGGCCAAGGGCGGCGTCCTCGCGCTGACCAGGTCGATCGCGTTCGACTACGGCAAGCAGGGCATCCGGTGCAACGCGGTGGCCCCGGGGCTGATCAGGACCCCGGCCACCGACCCGGTCTTCCGCGACCAGGACCGGCTCGACTTCCTGACCGGCAAGCTCCTCCTCGGGCATGCCGGCGAGCCGAAGGACATCGCCGAGGCGGTTCTCTACCTCGCCGGCGACGAGTCCCGCTTCATGACGGGCCAGACGCTCGTCGTGGACGGCGGCCGCCTCATCGCATGACGGCCGGCCCATCACATGACGGCATGACACGAAAGGTGTGTGAGCGGTGATCGAGCTGCTCGGGATCCCGATGGCGGCGGGCGCCGGCATCGACGTCTACTCCGGGGTGGCCCGGATGGCCGGGAAGGTGTGGGGTTCGCTGCACCGCGCGGCGGAACCGTCGCGGACGGCCGTCGTCGTGGTGCATCCGAGCTCGAACTTCCTCGGGCACTACCTGCTGGGCCCGCTGGCCGAGCGCGGCGTGGACGCGGTCGGCCTGAACACCCGGTACATCGGCAACGACAGCACGCTCATCATGGAGAACTGCGTGCTCGACGTCGGGGCGGCCATCGGGTTCCTGCGCGAGCGCGGCTACGAGAAGATCGTCCTGATCGGGAACTCCGGCGGCGGCGGGCTCACCGCCTTCTACCAGAGCCAGGCCGAGTCCCCGACCGTGACCGCGACGCCCGCCGGCGACCCGCCCGACCTGACGAAGGCCGCGCTGCCGCCGGTGGACGGCCTCGTGTCGCTGATGGCCCACCCGGGCCGCGCGATCGTGTACAACGAGTGGCTGGACCCTGCGATCGTCGACGAGCACGACCCGTCCGAACGCGACTCCGGGCTCGACATGTTCGACCCCCACAACGGCCCGCCGTACAGCCCGGAGTTCGTCGAGCGGTACCGGGCCGCGCAGCTCGCCCGCGGCCGGCGGATCACCGCCCGGGTGCGCGAACGGCTCGCCGAGCTGGACGAACGCGCCGACGGCCTGCGCGACCTGCCGTTCCTGGTGCACGGCACGGTCGCGGACCCGCGGTTCCTCGACACGAGCCTCGACGCGTCCGACCGCAAGCCGGGCACCCTGTGGGGGCCCGCGGTGACGTCCAACCTGCTGCCGGCGACGCTCGGCCACCACACCAGCCTGCGCTCGTGGCTGAGCCAGTGGAGCGTGGACGACTCCAACTGCGACGGCCCCTACCACCTGGCGCGGACCCACCTCCCGACGCTCGTCATGTACGGCACCGCGGACCAGGTCTGCTTCCCGAGCCACGCCCGGTCGATGTACGAGGCGATCCCGCATGACGACCGGCGGCTCGTGCCGGTCGAGGGCGGCAACCACTACCTGCAAGGACAGCCGGACCTGATCGCGTACGTCGCGGACACGCTCGTCGGCTGGCTGGAGACGAAGGGGCTAATCACATGAGTGATGTCACCGAACTGCATCCGGACTTCGCCGGACTCACCGTCCGGCGCGGCGAGTCGCACATCACGGCCAGGCACGAGCTGTTCGACGTCGTCAACGTCCTCGAGTTCGGCGGGGCGGCGGACCGTCCGACGCACGTGCCCGCCGAGCTGGGCGTCGTCGGCCCCGTCTCGATCTGGGAGTCCACCGGCGCCGCGGACTGCCTGCCGTTCTGGAACACCAACGTGGACGGCGACCAGTACCTGTACATCGCGCACGGCAGCGTCCGGGTCGAGTTCAAGGAGACCGAGGGCGACGAGCGCTACGGCCACTACATCGGCAGGACCGGCGACCTGCTGCGGCTCCCCAAGGACGTCGCCCACCGGACGTACTCCGGCGACGGCAAGCGGCGCATCAGCCTGGAGCTCATGCCGCGCAACCCGTTCTGGGACGGCCTCGGCGCCGACCCGGTCACGTCCGACACGAGCCGGAGGGCCGGCGGCTTCGCCTTCGAGATCCACGACACGGAGGTCGAGATCACCTGGCCCGGCGGCGGCTCGCTGCGCACCCCGCGTGACCTGTTCACGCGCGGGCTGCACGCGCTGTGCGCCTACGAGCTGCACCTCGGGCACAACGAGTTCGACGGCGGCTTCATCGTCCACGACCTCGGGGAGCGGGTGCGGCTGAAGGCGCCCGGCCATGAGGAGACGCTGGACGGCCGGGACGTGCTCGCCGTCTTCCACGGCCTCCGCGACGCGCTCTAGGCGAGCGGCGGGAGGCGGCTGAGCTCGTGCCGCCAGGCCGTGGCCTCGTTGAAGGCGCCGCCGAGATCGGGAAGCTCGGCGAGGTCACGGCCCGGCAGGTCGCGTGGCGTCCCGCCCGCGCTCGCGATCGTGAGCGACATCCGCGCGATGCCGTCGACCGAGATCGCGCGCAGCACCGCCTCGGGCACCGTGGCGCCGGTGCTGGTGACGCCGTGCCCGCGGAGCAGGACCACGGCCCTGTCACCGAGCGCGTCGACCATCTCCCCGGCCAGCCGCCGGTCACGGATCAGCACGCCGCGGGGATACACGGGCACCCCGGCCTGGGCGAGCCGGGCACCGGGAATGTCGAACGCGCCGACGATGGGCCGGATCGCCAGCCCGGCCAGGTCGGCGGCCACGACGGCGGGCGGGTGGGCGTGCACGACGGCCTGGACGTCCGGGCGCCGCCGCAGCACCTCCGTGTGCAGGGGCAGCTCGTTCGGGGGCGTCCAGCCTCCGTCGAGTTCACCTTCGCCCGCCGGTGCCCCATCGAGATCCACCAGGTGGACGTCGGCCGGAGTCGTGTGCGCGAGCCCGCGCTCGCGCGGCCCGCGGCAGCGGACGAGGAGCCGGTCGGGCCCGGTCCGCAGGCTGATGTGCCCGAGGATCCCGTCGGCCAGCCCCCGCACGGCGAGGACACGGCAGGCGTCCGCGATCTGCCGGCGAAGCTCGGCGAAAGCGTCGGTCATCATCGCCTTCCTGTCGGTCGGGCGTCGGCGAGCAGGTCCAATTCGGTGATCGCTTGAGTGAATTCTGCCGCCGCCGCCAGGAGCCGCCGGCAGGCGACGAGCGCTCGCGGCCAGTTGAGGGTGAGGGCTGCGCCGAGCCGTCCGGTGGTGTCGGTGTAGGCGACCGCGGCACGCGGCCTGTCACCGGTCAGGTCCCCGATCACGTGGTGGCCGCTCATCAGCGCCGGGCTCCCGGCGATCTGGATCTTCCAGTCGTACTGGTCGCTCCACACGTACTCCACCGGCCGGTAGGGGACCGGATCGCCTTGGTGGACGATGTTGCGGGCCACGCACGCCGCCTGCTCGACGGCGTTCGTCCAGTGCTCCCCCCTGACGTGCTCGCCATGGCGTGGGTGCGGCCACCGGGCCACGTCACCGGCCGCGAACACGTCCCGCGTTCCCTGGACGCGGCAGTACTCGTCGCAGATCACGCCGTCCGCGATGTCCAGGCCCGACGAGCGCAGCCACCCGTCGTTGGGCACGGCCCCGATGCCGACCACGACGGTCGAGGCCGCCAGGACGCTCCCGTCGTCCAGGATCACCCGGAGACCACCGCTCGTCCCCTCGATCGCGACCACGCCGGTGCCGAAGCGGGTCCGGACGCCGTGGCGTTCATGGATCCCGGTCAGCAGCGGCCCGACCCGCGGGCCGAGGACCCGCGCCATCGGATCGACGAGGGGGTCGACGACGGTGACCGGGCAGCCGAGCCCGCTCGCCGCCGCGGCCACCTCGGCGCCGACGAACCCCCCGCCGACCACGACGACCTCGCCCCCGCGCAGCAGGTCCCGGCGCAAGGCGGCGCTGTCCTGGACGGTCCGCAGCACGTGGATGCCGTCGCGCGCCGCCCAGGGTGAGGGCCGGGCGGACGCGCCGGTCGCGATCACGCAGACGTCGTAGGGCACCCGCGTGCCGTCGGCGAGCCTGAGCTGCTTGCCCGCGACGTCCAGATGCTCGGCCGCGACCCCCAGGCGCAACTCGACCCGCTCATCGGCACGCCCGCCGTTCAGCAGGGCCAGGCGGCTGGCGTCCCAGACACCAGTGAGGAAGTGCTTCGACAGGGGCGGCTTGTCGTAAGGCTCGGTGCGCTCAGCGCCGATGACGAGAACGCGGCCGTCGAAACCACCGGCCGCCAGGGCCTGGGCGGTGCGGACACCCGCCACCGACGACCCGACCACGACCGCGGTGCGGCTCATCCGCCCTCGACGGTCAGCGCCGAGACGGGACAGCTCCGGGCCGCTTCCTCGACGCGCTGCCGCTCCTCCTCGGGGACGCGCTCCTTCAGCAGGACGACGACGCCGTCGTCGTCGATGTCGTAGACGTCCGAGGCCCCGGCGACGCAGTTCGCATAGCCCTGGCAGGCGCCATGGTCGGCCCGCAGGATGGGCATGGCGGCACTCCTTCCGTTCCGTTTTCCGTGAGGCGTCCGTCAGGCTTTGATGGCCATACCGCCGTCCGGATGCACGACGTCGCCGGTGATCCCCCGCGACCGGGACGAGGCGAGGAACACGTAGCTCCACGCGTGATCCTCGCCGCTCAACGCGACGCCCAGCGGGGTGCGCGCGGCCAGGTCGGCGGCCCGGCCCGGGGTGTCGTTGAGCCGCCGCGACCGCTGTCCCAGGCTGGGGACTCCCCGCAGATCGGTGTTGAGAGTGCCACCAGGGGCGACACCGTTGACGCGGACGTCCGGCGCCAGCTCATGCGCCAGCGACGCCACCAGCCCGCGCACCGCGAACTTGGACGACACGTAGAGCACACCGCCCCGTCCGGGGTAGTACGCGGACGTCGACTCGGTGAGCACGATCGAGCCGCGCGACTCGCGCAGCGCGGGCAGCGCCGATTTCACCGCGTGCAGGTGGCTCTTGACGTTGGTGGAGAACATCTCCGCGAACGCGTCGTCGATCACGTCGGCGTCCAGGTCCTCCAGGCCGCGGTAGAAGTCGAACACGCCGACGCAGTTCACCAGCACGTCCAGGCCGCCGAAGGCCGCGACCGCCGCCGCGACGGCCTCCTCGTTCGCCTCCCGCGTCGTCGCGTCGCCGACCGTGACCGGCACGTCGGGCAGCGCCTCGCCGATCGCGATGGCCTTGCCCGCGTCCCGTTCCAGCACGGCGACGGACGCGCCCTCCCCGCGGAACGCGTCGAGCACCGCCCGCCCGATGCCCGAGCCTGCGCCCACGACGAGCGCGCGACGCCCGTCCAGCCATCCGGTCATTCGCCGTCCTCCACGAGCGACTCGTCCTCCACGAGCGACTCGTCCTCCACGAGCGAGCCGAACGGGTGGCCGATCATCTCCGAGAACGTCGCGGTCTGCTGCCAGGTCAGCGCCTCCAGCTCCAGCGGGCACAGCGCGATCCACTGCCCCGAGCGCGGGGACTCCACCAGCAGCCGGGCGCCGTTGCGCGTCTCGACCTTGGTGACCCTGATCTCGGAGAACTCGTTGCCCAGCACGAGCGGCTCGCCCTGGGCGCGCGCCAGCAGCCGCAGCCGCTCCCGCTCGGCGCGCGCGGCGCCGTCCGCGTCCTCCCGCTCGCCTTCCCAGCCGATCGTCATAGGAAGATCGCAAGGTTCTGCATGCGGATCACCGACTCGTCCACCAGGATGGTGCGCCGCGCCAGCCGCCAGCCGCCCGCCTCGCGCCGCAGCAGGTCCTCCCGCCCGGCCGAGACCAGGGACGGCTCGCGGACGTCGCCGCGGCTGCGGAACAGCAGCACCCCGGAGTCGACGACGAGATGGTCGTCGTCATCGGTCGCGAACGTGCGCACATTGGTGATGTGGTGGCGCAGCCTGGACGGAGGGTCTTCCGTCCACGCGTGCTCGGTCAGGAACCGGGCGACGCGGCGCGACAGGGAGTACTTGTTCTCATCGAAATGCGCGGCCCCGGGCGCGGTGTCGAACCCCGTTCCCAAGGCGGTCGTCACCCGCACGGGCATCAAATAGTGGATGTCGTCGGTCAGCAGTTCCAGCCACCGCGTATACGCCTGCTCGTCCAGCAGATAGGCCTCGTCGACAAGCCATTGGTGTGCCAGCAGGTGGCGCTCGTCGCCGAAAGGCAAGGTTGCGCCGGAACGCTGCTCCCGTGGAGCATGGCCACCCAGCACCGACCGTTCCGAGTGAGTGCTCTGCTCGCCGGTCACTGCCCGGCCTCCGCCTGCTGGCCGTTGGTGCCGACCTCGACGCCGGCCGCTTTCGGCAGCGGCCGTTCCATGTGGTCCGCCCAGCGCCGGAGCAGTTCCCGCTGATTGTGCTCGCTGTATCCCGTGCGGGCGATGCCGGGCCCGCTGAACCGCTCGGGAGGCAGGGCGGGGGAGACCTCGGTACCGTCCTCCAGCAGGCCCATCCGGCTGTTCAACATGAGCCGCCGCGCCATTGACCCCGCGGCCGTGTTGGTCAGTGACACCCAGTTCTCGACATCGTCCTGCTCGAACATTCCCGTGCTGCCGAAGCACATCAGATACGCCTTGTAGGAGAGCCGTTTGAACTCCTCCGGCGCCTCGGCGTCCACGGCGAACCAGGACAGGATCTCGGTCTCGTTCTCGCTGATCGGCTGCCACTGCCGGACGGAGATGAACGGCACGACGTCGTCGGAGTCCTCGACCCGCGGCCAGTTGTGCACGAAGCTCAGGTTCGGGAACACCGAGGCCGCCGAGATCATGAACCCGTCCCGGCCGATGACGTCGCACTGCTCCCGCGACCATTCCCCTTTCATCCGGGCGATCATCTCGTCGGGATAGCCGACGTACCGCAGCCGCTCGTCCAGGCCGCCGGGCGGCAGCTTGTAGGTGGTTCCGCCGCCATTCCCGGCCCAGTACGTGGCGCCGTCCCGGCGCTTCTCCGCCTTGGGCTCCCGGAACAGCCCGATCTCCACCACGCTCGTGTGGGTCTGGGGCGTGTGGTACATGTCGCCGGCGAAGTTCTCCGCGCCGATCTTCCAGTTCGCCTTGACCCGCCAGCGCTGCGGACCGCGCATCTCGATGCCGCTCGGACTCTGCCTGGTGTAGTAGTCGAGGTAGAACACGAAGTCGCCGAGATGGTCCCGCAGCGACGGCGCTTCATCGTCCAGGCTGACGAAGATCATGCCGTTGTGCGAGCCGATCCTCGGTGCGCGCAGCAGCCGCTGGCTCTTGCGCTTGAACCCCGCCTCCCCGCCATAGGCGTCCTGATGGAACGGCAGGCCGACGATCCGGCCGTCATTCCGGTAGGACCATCCGTGGTAGGGGCAGCGGAAATGCGAGGCGTTGCCCATTTCGGCCCGGCAGACCTGCATGCCCCGGTGCAGGCACATGTTGAAGTGCGCGTGGATCTCGCCCTTCTCGTCCCGGACGACGATGAACGAATCGTCCAGGACGCGGCGGACGACATAGTCCCCGGCACTGGGGATCTCCGACTCGTGGGCGACGAACATCCACGCTCTGCCGAACACGCGTTCCTTCTCCAGCGCGAAGACGTGCTCGTCGTTGTAGATGTGCGCCGGAATCATGCCCCGCCGCACACTGCCCAGCACACCCGCTTGGTCGATCATCCGCGACGTCTCCCCACGAACCTCGTCTCCCGCCCGAACAGCTCACCAAGTTTCTCTGTACTACAGAGCGTTCCTCTGGATAGTAGAACAGTGCCCCAACATGGCTGTCAACCAGCCCCAACGCCCGCACCACCCCGCTCGCGCCGTCCCGGCCGATGCCTCTCAGCGCTGCGACACCAGGCCACGCGGATGTCCGGGGGGCGGGTACCCGGCGTCGGTGATCGCTCGGCGCAGGTTCACCGAGGCCAGCAGGACGAGCCCGGCGGCGAACAAGAGCGACAACGGCAGGATCGCCGCCCGATGGCTGCCGGTGGCCTGCAGCGAGACCGTGATCACCAGAGCGCCGAGGAAGGTCGCCGCCTTGTCGGCGAGCTCGTACAGGCTGAAGAGCTCCGCCGCCCGCCCAGGCGGGATCACCTGCGAGAACATCGATCGTGACAGGGACTGCACGCCGCCCATCACAAGGCCGATGACGGCGGCCAAGCCCAGGAACGGGACGACGGCGCCGCGCTGGAGGAGGGAGGCGGTCACGACCACGGACATCCAGACGGCCAGGCCGGCGAGCACCGTCCGCTGGGCGCCGAGCAGCGTGGCCGGCCGGGCGAGCAGCAGCGCGCCGGCGACGGCGACGAACTGCACCATCAAGATCGCGCCGATCCGGACGGCCTGGGTCAGGCCGAGCTCGTCCCCCCGCGTAGATCGCCGCGAAGTTGATGACCGCCTGCATGCCGCTGTTGTAGGTCAGGTAGGCCAGCAGGAACACCAGTGTGCGAGGGTATCTCCGCAGCTCGGACAGGGTGTGGCAGAGCCGCCGCAGGCTGCCGCCGACCGCCGCCGCCGTGCTGTGCGCGGCGTTCGCGGCCGCCGGGCCCGCGGGCCGGTTGCGCAGCGACAGCAGCGGGATCACCGTCCAGCCGGCCCACCAGAGACCGGCCGAGGCCAGCGCGATCCGCACGGCCATGGACTCCGTGAGACCGAGCGACGCGTGGTTCAGGAAGAGGAGCAGATCGAGGGCCAGGAGCAGCCCGCCGCCGAGATAGCCGGCCGCCATGCCGCGCGCGGACACGGTGTCCCGCTCGCCGGGGCGGGCGATCTCCGGGAGGACGGAGTTGTAGACGACGACCGCCGCGGCGTACCCGATCTGGGCGATGGCGAAGAGCACGCCGCCGAGCACATGGCGTCCGCCGTACACGAGGTACATCGCCAGGGTCGCGAAGGCCCCCAGGAAGGCGAACGCGCCGAGCATCTCCCGCTTCCGGCCGGTGTGATCGGCCACGGCGCCGGCGACCGGGAGCACGACGGCCTGCAGCACCGCCGCCACCGCCACGACCAGCGTGTAGTACGCCTCGGGCCGGACATCGACGCCCAGGACGTCGACCGAGCCGCGCGTCCCGGCCGCGGACCCGGCGACCTCGGTGAGGTACGGCCCGAGGAACACGCCCATCACCGTGGTGGGAAAGGCGGAGTTCGCCCAGTCGTAGACGTACCACGCGCGCCGCTCCCGTACGGACCCCATGGGGGACGCGCCCGCCGCGGCCACCGGCGGCCCGGCGCGGACACCTCGCCGGGTTCCGCCGGTCATGGCGCGACCGGCTCGTCCGCCGCCGGTCCGAATCGCTCCCGCAGCGCGCCCCGGACCCGCTCGATCCGCTCCGGGACGCTGAGCCCCTGCCAGATGGTCAGCGCTTCGAGGTAGGCGCGCTTGGCGGCGGCGCGGTCGCCGCGCGCCCAGGCGATCTCGCCGAGGGTCATGAGGCTCTTGCCCGTGCTCCACAGGTCGTTGGCGCGCCTGGCCTGGGCCAGACCCTCTCGGGCCATTTTCCGCCGCTTCGTCCAGACGGCCATGGGTCAGAGCGAACGCGCTGAGATCGCCGCCGGCGGTGCGCGCATCGGCGGCGTCGCCCGCGTCCAGGACGATGTCCCATGCGCGGGCCAGGCATCTGGCGGCGTCCGCCAGACGGCCCCTGCGGCAGTACGCCAGGCCGGCGTATTGCAGCGCCCAAGCCTCCAGCATCGGGATCCCGCCTCCGTGGAACCCGTCGCGGGCCTCTTCGAACAGGCCGAGGTAATCGCCGTGCACCCGGGCCGCGCGCATCGCCTGGATCAGCCGGGCCGCCGAGAACGCCACGGCGACGGGGTCGTCGCCGCGCAGGGCGTCCGGTTCGCAGTCCGATCGGCATCTGGGGATCGGGCGTCCTTGCGGGGAAAGGAGCCACACGGGGTAGATCGCCGCACATTCTAGGCCCCCAGATCGCGCCGCGGGCGCACGCCGTGGTCTCGCCGGCTCCGTTCGGTAATCAAATAATCATGCTTGGTTTTCGCCCGGGCTCCGGGGTATGGCGATGGCGGCCCCCACGCGGGACGGTTGGCAGTATCCAAGGAGGTTCCAGTGCCTGCTGACGGCGGCAACGACAAGCAGCGGCAACTCGATCAGTACCGGGTGCGGGAGGACGGCACCCGCTACACGACCGACCAAGGGACAGGGGTCGAGGACACCGACAATTCGCTCTCGGTGGGGGACCGGGGCCCGACCTTGCTGGAGGACTTCCACCTCCGCGAGAAGATCACCCGGTTCGACCATGAGCGGATCCCCGAACGGGTGGTGCACGCCCGCGGGTCAGGGGCGTACGGCGAGTTCCAGGTCTACGAGTCGCTGTCCGAGCTGACCTGCGCCGACTTCCTGTCCGACCCGTCGCTGGTCACGCCGACGTTCGTGCGGTTCTCCACGGTCGCGGGGGAGCGCGGGTCGAGCGACACGGTGCGGGACGTCCGCGGGTTCGCGACCAAGTTCTACACGCGGCAGGGCAACTACGACCTGGTCGGCAACAACTTCCCGGTGTTCCCGATCCAGGACGGCATCAAGTTCCTCGACTTCGTCCACTCGGTGAAACCGGAGCCGCGCAACCAGATCCCGCAGGCGCAGTCCGCGCACGACACCCTTTGGGACTTCGTGCAACTGCAGCCCGAGACCATGCACTTCATCATGTGGCTGATGTCGGACCGGTCGATCCCGCGCAGCTACCGGATGATGCAGGGATTCGGCGTCCACACCTTCCGGTTCGTCAACGCCCAGGGCAAGGGCACGTTCGTGAAGTTCCACTGGCGGCCGAAGCTGGGCACCTACTCGCTGGTGTGGGACGAGGTGCTGCGCCTCCAGGGCAACGACCCCGACTTCAACCGGCGCGACCTGTGGGACACCATCGAACGCGGCGACTTCCCCGAGTACGAGCTGTGCGTCCAGCTCGTCGCCGAAGAGGACGAGCACAAGTTCGACTTCGACCTGCTCGACTCCTCCAAGATCATTCCAGAGGAGGAGGTGCCGCTGCGTCCGATCGGCACGATGGTCCTCAACCGGAACCCGCAGAACTTCTTCGCCGAGACCGAGCAGGTCGCGTTCTGCACCGCCAACATCGTGCCCGGCATCGACTTCACCAACGACCCGCTGCTTCAGGCGCGCAACTTCTCCTACCTCGACACGCAGATCACGCGGCTCGGCGGCCCCAACCACCAGCAGATCCCGATCAACCGGCCGATCGCGCCCGTGCACAACGACCACCGCGACGGCTTCCACCAGCACATGATCCACGACAGCGACACCGCCTACTCCAAGAACTCGATCGGCGGCGGCTGCCCGGCGACCGCGGCCGACACCGGGAACATGGAGGGCGTGTTCCGGCACTACCAGGAACAGGTGTCGGGAGAGGTGATCCGCCGCCGCAGCCCGAGCTTCAAGGACCACTACAGCCAGGCCACGCTGTTCTGGAACAGCATGGCCGGCTGGGAGAAGACCCACATCGTCAACGCGTTCCTGTTCGAACTCGGCCACGTGGAGCGCCGCTCCATCAAGGAGAAGGTCGTCGAGCGCCTCGTCAACGTGGACGGCGACCTCGCGCGGCAGGTCGCGCAAGGGCTCGGCTTCCCCCCGCCCGACGCCACCGTGCCCAACCACGGCAGGTCGTCCCCGGCGCTCAGCATGGACGACCAGCCCAGGTCGGTCGCCACGCGCCAGATCGCGGTGCTGGTGGGCGACCAGAGCGACTCCGGTGTCGTGGGGCCGGTGCTGGAGGCCCTGCGCGGCCGCGGCGCGATCTGCGACGTCATCGCCCCGCACGAGGGCACCGCGGCGACGTTCGAGGTCGACAAGCAGCTCAGCGCGGCGACGTCGGTGCTCTACGACGCGGTGCTGGCCGCCGGCGGGCAGGACCTCGTCCCCGACGGGTACGCGGTCCAGTTCGTCCGGGAGGCGTTCAAGCACGGCAAGGCGATCGGCGTCCTGCCGGGCGCCGAACCGCTGCTGGAGGCCGCGAACCTGCCGGGACGCCAGGGAGTGGTGGACGGCGGCGCGGGCGATGACTTCGCGCAGCGGTTCGCCGAAGCGGTCGCCGCCCACCGCCACTGGGACCGCGACGTCGCCGCCTTCCCGGCCTAGCGACACCCGCCCGCCCCCGGCTGGTCGTCAGCGGCCCGTCGTCCGGGTGCGAGGGTCGTTCAGTAGTTCGTGGACGGCGTCGAGGGTTCGGCGGTACGCCGCGTCCACCTCGGGGGAGCGGTCGCCGAGGATCCGGGCCCAGGCGCGGCAGCCCGCGGGCAGGACGCTCGCCCCACCGCGCAGTCCCGTTTCCGTGATCGCCTGGTGCATGGCGTCGGCGGCCCGCTGGGCGGGCTCGGCCGCGGTGATCACGTAGAGGGACGCCATGAGCCCGAAGTCGTCCATGACGGCAGGCCCGGCCACCGGATGCTCGCCGGGGACGAGCCGGATCGGATCCGCGAACAGCAGGCCGTCGGGGTCGTGGACCTCCAGGTCGGCGCAGTAGGCGATGTAGGCGTGCCGTTCACCGCGGGCCAGGCGTCCCGCCATCAGCTTCTCGCCGAGGACGATCGTCGCGCCGGGGTCGGCGGTCACGCGCACGCGCTGGTAGTAGCGCGAGCCGCCGAACGGGATCGTGGTCTCGGGCAGGTATTCGACGTACGCGCCGGCCGCGGCGGTGATGTCGATCATCTGGGTGGCGTAGTCGTGCTCCATCCGGCACGCGGGGGTGCAGCGCTCCGGCGCGCACCGCTCCTGCCCCGTCGGGGCGGGGACGCCCGCGGCCCCGGCCGCACGATCGCCCGGCCGCTCGGGTGCGGTCATGGCACCGGTGAGCACACCGTCTCCTTGTGTTCCAGGACGAAGTCGGCGACGGCGGTGACACCGGTCCCGGTGAGGCAGTCGGTCAGGACGACCGGGCCGCCGCGGCGCACCGCGCGGGCGTCGCGTTCCATGACCGTCAGGTCGGTGCGCACATAGGGCGCGATGTCGATCTTGTTGATCACCAGCAGGTCGGATTCGGTGGTGCCGGGCCCGCGCTTGCGCGGCATCTTCTCCCCCTCCGCGGTGTCCAGGACGAACACGTACACGTCGGCCGGCAGGGGGCTGAAGGTGAGCGTCAGGTTGTCGCCGCCGCTCTCGAACAGCAGCACGTCGATGTCGGGGAACCGGTCGAGCAGTTCGGCCGCCGCGGCGAGGTTCATCGTGGGGTCGTCGCGGACCGCCGTGTGCGGGCACGACCCCGTCTCGACGCCGACGACGCGGTCGGCGTCCAGCGTCCCCGCGAGGGTGCGGCGGACGTGCTCGGCGCCCTCCTGGGTGTAGATGTCGTTGGTGATGACGCCGGGCCTCGACCCCCGGGCGACCAGGACGGGCACCAGCGCCTCGATGAGGGCGGTCTTGCCCGACCCGACCGGGCCGCCGACACCGATCTTGTACACCTGCTCCAGTTCCATGCGCGCGTCCCTTCGAGTGGTGTTCGGGTCAGGTGATGAACAGGCGGGCCTCGGCCCGCTCGTGCGCGGCGGCGACCGCGTCCGCCGCCGGGGTGGAGGCGTGCAGGTCCCGCGGGTCCCGGGCGGACAGCGCCGCCCCGGCCGCCCGGGCGACCTCGGGCCGGACCTCGCGCAGCAGCCGCTGCGCACGCCGGAAGTCGATCCGGCCGAGCCGCACCGACGCCACCGCGCAGCCGGCGGCGAAGGCGTACAGGTCGCTTGCCACGGCCTGCTGGACGGGCACTCCCAGCCCCGCGTGCACGGCGCCCACGACGACGGCGTGGTTGCCGGGCGTCGCGCGGTCGGCGACGAGCCGGCCCAGCCGCGCCGCCGGGGCCGACGCGAACGCGGCGTCCGCGCTGTCCAGGACCTGCCGGCCGGTGCGGACGGACGCCGTCCGCTGCTCCCGGTTGAGCTTCATCGCGTGCAGACTGCGGTCGGTCTCGACCACGCGGTGTGACGTCACCGAGGCGCCAGTCCCCCCAGCCGATGAGCCCGACGCCGCCGACGTCCTTGCCGAACGCGATTCCATACCCGTAGAGGAACCACAGGATGGTCACCAGGCTGATGGAAATGAAGCTCATGTAGAGCGTCGTCAGCATGTTCTTGGAGCGGACCATGCCGCCGTAGAAGAAAGCGAGACCCGGTGACATGAGGAGCACCATCGCGGTGCTCACGAACAGCCATGCGGAATCGCCGGAATTCAGTTGCGTGGACATTTGCACCTTCCCGGTGGCCTCTCTCGGGAGGGCGGCGGCGGGCGAACACCGTCCGGACTATGTCTTCTCCGCGGCCGCGCACGCGGCAAACGTCACGTGTCACGAATTGACTTCTCCTTGGCGAATGCCGCCATTGGAACGCCGCCGGGAAGGTGGTGGCCGGTCACACCATCCCAACTCCGGACATAACGCAGGGGAGTAATCCACTCACGGTGGGTAGCAGGCAGGTGGGTGTCCGTGATCAGAAGGAGAGAGCATGTCCGAAAGCAGCTTCAGCATCGATGTGGAGGCGATCCGCGAGCGTGCCCGTTCCACGATGGACGCCGGTCCCGTGACGAGCACCTACGGGCGCGACGTCGACAAGGTCATCGCGATCCTCAACGACGTCCTCGCCACCGAGATCGTGTGCTGGATGCGCTACACCCAGAACGCCATCGCCTGCTCCGGTATCGACAGCGCCCAGGTCGCCGAGGGGTTCCACGAGCACGGGAAGGAGGAGCGCCACCACGCGATGTGGGTCGCCGAGCGGATCAGCCAGCTCGGCGGCGACCCGGACTTCGATCCCGAGACCCTCGCGCGGCGTTCCCACACCCCCTACACGACGTTCGCCGACACCGACCTCACCGCGATGCTCAAGGAGAACCTGTACGCCGAGCGCATCGTCATCCAGTCCTACCAGGACATCATCCGCTGGCTCGGCGACGCCGACCCGACCAGCCGCCGCGTGCTGGAGAAGATCCTGGCCGAGGAAGAGGACCACGCCGACGACCTGACCGACCTGCTGGGCATCTGACCCCGTCCACCCGCCGCCGCCCGCCGAGCGCGGGCCCGACGTGGCGCTCGTCAAAAGAGCGATCAAGGGCCGTGTCCGGCGGAAGCCGGTAGGGCAGCCCGCATTGGGCACCGAAACGACATCGCGTCCGACCGGCTCTGAGGTCGTGGTCGCTCTCTGGGTGTGACGCCCTGATCGTCGCCGAGCCGAGGAGGGCGTGACATGCAGGGCTATTCCACTGCGCCGACCACCGAGGGACCGCTGGCGCAGATGACTGGGGAATACGGAAGATCAGGCGGCATGCCGGGCTGATCGCGGTCGGCGGTTTCCTGTTCGGCTTCGACACCGGGTCATCTCCGGAGCGCTGCTGTACATCAAGACCGACTTTCACCTGAACTCCTTCGAACAGGGCAGCGTGGTGAGCGTGCTGGTCCTGGGCGCGATGGTGGGCGCGCTGGCGTCCGGACGGCTCGCCGACCGGCTCGGCCGGCGCTGGATCTTCGGCCTCGAAGGAGCGGTGTTCGTCGGCGGCACGGCGCTCGCCGCGCTGGCGCCCGGCTACGTCGTGCTCGTCGCGGCCCGGCTGGTCCTCGGGCTGGCCGTCGGGGCCGCCTCGGCGACCGTCCCGCCCTACCTGTCGGAGATCTCCCCGAAGGAGATCCGCGGCCGGCTCCTCACCCTCGACCAACTGATGATCACGCTCGGGATCCTGGTCGCGTACATGGTCAACCTCGCCTTCTCCAGCAGCGGGAACTGGCGTGCGATGATCGCCGTCGGCGCGATCCCGGCACTGGTGATGGTCGGCTCGGCGATATTGGTGCTGCCCGGGTCCCCCGAATGGCTCCTTGCGCACGGGCACCGCCGCAGGGCCCGCGCCCTGATCGCCGGAGTCAGCGACCAGGACACCGCCGACCAGCTGCTCCGGCGGCGCGACCAGTTGCGCCAGGAGCAGGACAGAGAGACCCCGCAGGACCAGGCGGTGACCGGATGGCGCACGCTGCTGACCGACCGCGTCCGGCCCGCGCTGATCGTCGGACTGGTGCTGGCCGCGACGCAGCAGTTCGGCGGCATCAACACGATCATCTACTAACGCGCCGACGATCATCGAGAGGACCGGGCTGACCGCGTCCAACTCGATCGTCTACTCCATCGCCATCGGCATCATCAACCTCGTCATGACGCTGGTCGCGATCCGCCTGATCGACAGCGCCGGACGCCGCGAACTGCTCCTGGTCTCGTTCGCCGTGATGACGGTCACCATGGCGCTGCTCGGCCTGGCGTTCGTGGCGGACTGGGGCTCCGTCCCGACGCTGCTGTTCATGGTGCTCTACATCGGCGGATACGCCGCCGGCGTCGGACCCGTCTTCTGGCCGCTGATCGGTGAGATCTTCCCGCCGCGGGCACGCGCGACCGGCGCGAGCGCCAGCACCGCGCTGAACTGGGCCAGCAACTTCGCGATCAGCCTGCTGTTCCTGCCGATAGCCGGGCTCATCGGGGAGGGCGAAACCTTCTGGATCTTCGCCGTGATCTCGGCGATCGGCCTGCTGTTCACCAGCCGCTACATTCCGGAGACGAAGGGGCGGGACTTCGCTCAAGTCGACCACGAACTGCAAAAGCGCTTCAGGCACCGACTACCCGCCGAGAAGGGGGCGTAGGCCGTCCAGCACCGACCACGTCCAGGCGGCCGGTTGGACGCCGTAAACGTTGGAGGGAATGTGGCAACGGCGGAGGAACGTCTGATCGCCGACCGTGAGGGCACGCTGGAGCTCGTGGCGTCGCTGAACGCTGACTGGGACGGCGTCGTCAACGCGTCGGTGCAGGCCAACGCGGACGACGAGCACGACCCGGAGGGCGCCACCATCGCCTTCGAGCGCGCCCGGATCGAGGCGTCGTTGACCCGCGCCCGCGCACGCCTGGCCGACATCGACGATGCGCTGCGCAGGCTCGACGACGGTACCTACGGCGTCTGCGAACAATGTGGTGGCGCCATCGCAGCGGAACGCCTGGAAGCGCGTCCGTTCGCCCGTACGTGCTTCACGTGCGCCAGTAGCTGAACCGGTACTGGCGCCTCCACCGGCTGCCGCGCCGGCCGGTGCGCCCGCCCGGCCCCGAGCCCGAGGCGAGGACGTCTGAGAAAACCGGCGGCCGCGAGCAACCGGGGCCGGGCGCGGCGAGTGTCATAGGTGTGGAGACAGAGGAAGCGGTCGCCGAAGGAGCCGGGGACGAGGGCGACCCGGCGGCCCCGCTCACCGCGCTGTTCGCGGACCATCACGTGGCCCTGGTCCGGATGGCCCTGCTCATCGTCGGCGACCGGCCGACGGCGGAGGACGTCGTGCAGGAGGTGTTCATCGCCATGCACGGCAGCCACCCTTCGCCACCCCAGTGACCTATCCCACGGAGAAGTCGCATGCTGACGGCAAACGGACACGCGCCTCCACCAGAGCCGAATCCCGGTCGCTGACGCGATGATCGCAGGAGTTCGCGCAGGGAAACGCCGCCGGGGCGCGGGAGGCGAAGGCGACGGCTCCCGCGAGATCCCGATGGTGCCGGAGGCCGAGTTCGGCTCCTCCTACGGGCGTGGGAAAGATCGCGTCCGGGCCTTGCGTCCCGCCTGGTCCGGAGACCGGCAGCGGTCGACGACCTGCGCGTTCACGGATAGTGCCACCCGGTCCGGGCAGAACGGCCGCATGCATCGGATTCTGACGGGGATGGCTGCGGGCGCGGCCGGTACCACGGCGCTCAACGTCGTGGGTTACCTGGACATGGCGGTGCGCGCGCGTCCGGCCAGCGACACGCCTGCCGAGACAGTCCGTAGGAGCGAACGGTTGCTCGGTATCACACGGTCGGGAGAGGACCGTGACGATGATGACGTCGAGCATCGCCGCTCGGCCATCGGTGCTCTCCTCGGGGTCGGCTCCGGTCTTGGCGTGGGGGCGCTCTACGGGCTCGCAGCCCCCAAACTCGACGGCGCACCGCTCATCGCACGCGGCATCATCGCCGGGCTGACCGCAAACATCGGGACCACCGCCCCAATGGTCGCGCTGGGCGTGACCGACCCGCGCACCTGGCCGATCAGCTCATGGCTCTCCGATCTGGCACCGCACCTGGCCTACGGAATCGTCACAGCGGCCACCTGGGACCTGATGGATCCCAAATAGCGCGGCGGCCGGATCGGGCGGCGCCACAGCCGCGCCCAAGACCAGGCCGACCGCCCACGGTGTGCCCGGCACCAGGCAACTTGATCAACGATTGACCGTGCCGCCGCGCGCCTCGACGCGCTCACCGCCCGCCCGGCACCCGCCGACCCGCCCGCTGCCCGCACCCCGCGGCGACCTGCTCCAAGCCGCGGCGTCCGCGTCGGCTACGCCGCGGAATTACCCTTGGGGGCTGGACGGTGACGACCTCGAACTGCGTCCCGACCGCCGGGTCGCGCTGCTCGGCCCGAGCGCGGAAGGCAAGAGCACCCTGGCGCACCTGCTGCTCCGGTTCCGCGACCCCGACCAGGGCACAATCCACCTGGACGGACACGACCTGCGCGACTACGCACAGGACGACATCCGCCAGGCGATCTGCCTCATCGACCAGCACGCCCACCTCTCCGCGACAGCTCCCCGGCAGGTAACTGCGGGCTGCGCCGCCCATATCCATATGCCTATCGCCGCAATATCGATGGTGCATTGGAAGTTAGTTACAGAGGACTTCATTTCCGTAGGGTGGCCTGATGTGGGCATCCGCAGTTGCGACAAGCTGGACCGAGCATCCAGTCTGACCAGATCCAGCGCCTTGCGGCGGAGCTCGGAAGATAACTCCCGGGACGTTATATGTCACTCCTCGTGATCGGAAACTGCTGCCTTCCCGCAAGCCGCCGACGTCGGCGGGCATGGTCGAGGTATCTCAACTCCGCTGCGCCATATTCACCCGCCATACCCGAAATGGTCACGTGGGGCTGGCTGACTTCTTCTGGCCATAGGTGAATCGGAGGTCGGCGTGAATCAGTTGAGCAGACGTGGTCTTCTCGCCGCCGGAGGCGCCATCGCGGCGGCGAATCTGTTGCCGGGGGTGGCTTTCGCCGAGCAGGCCGGAGGTGACAAGACCCGCACGGTCACCGGCCATTTCCCGCCGAGCATCGACGACTGGTTCTACCTGCCGGTGGAAGTGCCGCACGGGGTCAACGAGATCGAGGTGATCTACTCCTACGACAAGCCCGCGGTCCCGGCGGGCACTCGCGGAAACGCCTGCGACATCGGGATCTTCGGACCGGAGGGGCATGAGCTGGGCAACGCACGCGGCTTCCGCGGCTGGTCCGGCGGGTTCCGGGACCGCTTCACCATCAGCGCGTCCAGCGCCACCCCCGGCTATCTGGCCGGCCCGATCAGGCGGGGCACCTGGCACATCATCCTCGGTCCGTACACCGTCGCTCCGCAGGGCATGGTCTACCGCGTCGACATCACGCTGCGCTTCGGGCCGACCGGCACACCCTTCAAGCCCAAGCCGGCCCCCGACAGCGCCCCGGCTCGGGACCGCGGTCGCTCGTGGTACCGCGGCGACTGCCACCTGCATACCGTCCACTCAGACGGCCGCCGGACCCCCGATGAACTCGTCGCCGCCGCGCGTGGCGCCGGATTGGACTTCATCACCTCCACCGAGCACAACACCTCCTCGGCGTCCCTGCACTGGGGCTATCACGCCACCGACGACCTGCTGATCCTCAACGGCGAAGAAGTGACCACGCGTTCCGGGCACTGGCCCGCCATCGGCCTGCCCGCCGGCATGTGGGTCGACTGGCGCTACCGAGCCGGGGACTCGCGCGATTACCGGCGCTTCGTCCACCAAGTCCATAAGGCTGGCGGACTGGTCACCGCCGCGCACCCCTTCGCGTCCTGTTTCGGCTGCAGCTACGAATTCGCCTACGAACTGGCGGATCTCGTCGAAGTGTGGAATCAGAACTGGACCGAAGAAGAGGAAGCAGCACTCAACCATTGGGACGGCCTGCTGCGCTCCGGCCGATGGATTCCGGCGATCGGCAACTCCGATGCGCACAACCCGCAAAACACTGTCGGATCCCCGCAGACCGTGGTTCTCGCCGATCGCCTGCGCCGCGACTCCCTGATGGCCGGCCTGCGCGCGGGCCGTTCCTGGCTGGCCGAATCGTCCAAGGTGAACCTGAGTTTCACCGCCACGGACGGAAAACGAACCGCGGGGATCGGCGAACAACTCCCCGCGGACACCGGCACACCCGTCACCTTCCAACTCACGGTCAGCGGCGTGCCCGGCACCAGAGTGCGGCTTCTCGACCAAGTGGGGCAGCAGCACGCCGAGGCCGTCCCCGAAACCGGCACTGTGACCGCGCGTTGGACGACCTATCCCCGCTACACCCGCTGGGTACGCGCCGAAGTGCGCAGGGACGGCACGATGGCAGCCATGACCAACCCCATCTTTCTGGACGCACCCGAGCGGCAAGAGCACGCCCAAGCGACCTGACAGGTCATGGCGCAACTGCAACAATCCGGTTATGGCCGATGACTCCGAAGCGCCCGACTGGTCGCCGATCGATAGTTCCGTTCCGCATTCGGCGCGAATCTGGAACTACTGGCTGGGTGGCAAGGACAACTATCCGATCGATCGAGCGGTCGGCGAGGACATCAAGAAGGTCTTCCCCGGCATCGTCATGACCGCTCTGGCCGACCGGGCATTCCTCGGCCGCGCGGTGTGGCATCTCGTCCACGAGCTGGGCATCCGGCAGTTCCTGGACATCGGCACCGGTTTGCCGACCGTGGACAACACCCATGAGGTCGCCCAGCGGATCGCACCGGAATGCCGGATCGTCTATGTCGACAACGACCCGCTCGTCCTCACGCACGCTCGCGCCCTGCTGACCAGCAGCGCCGAAGGCGCCACCTCATACATCGATGCCGACGTGCACGACCCCGGGCACATCCTGGCTCAGGCGCGCGAGACCCTCGACTTCGACCGGCCGATCGCCATCATGCTCCTGGGGATCGTCCATTTCATCCTGGACGACGAGGAAGCTCAGGCGATCATCAAGTGCCTCGTGGACGCCGTACCCTCCGGCAGCTATCTTGCCATGACGCACGCCTGTGACTTCGTCAACGCCGAGGAGATCCACGCCAACATAAGGGAATGGAACGAGCACGGCACCCCGAAGATGACCGTACGCTCCTACGACCAGGTCAGCCGCCTGTTCACCGGCCTGGAACTGGTGGACCCGGGACTGGTGTCTCTACCGCGGTGGCGCCCCGAGGCCAGCCCGTGGGGCGAGCCTCCTGAACTCCCCGGAATCTGCGCACTCGCACGAAAGCCCTGACGGCCCGCCTCAGGGTTGTCGGCGAGTGTGGTGGGGTCAACCACCTTGCTGAAATGGGTGTCCAGACCGGTGTCGCCGGGCAAGATCACGTCGGATCATGCTCACTGGTTCGTGAGATCCGTGGGTCCGTGTGGGAGAACGCAACCGAGGAGGTTACTCGCCGAGTTCTCGCACTGGGGGATCTCTCCTCAACGGTTCGCTTGCCGTTCCGAGTTCTCGGCGGGCGGCCTCCAGGAACGCGAAGCGGAGGTCACGCTTGGGCGGTGTGCCCTCTCCAGGTGTGCCCTCTCCAATGGGCCGTCCCCGGAGCTGCGCATGGAGCGCCGAAGTGTAGTCGTGAGCTGCCTGCGCGACAGGAGGGGAACACACCAACTCGGGAACCTTCTTGGCATGCCAGAGCGCGTGCAGGTGTTGCCACGTCTCGGACTCGTCAAGCTGCTCTCCCATGGAGAGCCGGTCCAAGCACAGCTCTACCTCCTGGGCGGCGGACAGGAACTCCATCAGCGCCGTCTTGCGCTCTGAACGCTCTGCGCTGGCCTGCTCGAACCTCGCTCGTCGTGCCTCCACACGCGTCGAAAGGTACTGACCGATCAGGGTTCCGGTGGATCCAAGAACCACCCCTGCCAGCGGCAAAACGGTCGTTGACACGCTCATGCCGCTGAGACGGTCAATACCGACCAACGGTTCCGAAGCCCTCCACGAGTGCTCTCGCCCCGTGGCCGCATGTGGCGCCGTAGCCGCTGTTCTTCCCCCACCTTCCTCCCCCAGGGCCCCGACGAGACCTGCGCCTAGCGTCGGACGGGTTCCGGCCGTCGAGATCCCCAACACATCGGGGCCGGGGGGAGCCCCACACCTTTCCAGCCCGGTTGCCGATGATCCTGCCGTCGGATGGCCGTACAGATCGACTCGTGTCACGATGTGCGCCCGGGCCTTGATGCGAAAGGGCTATGCCGCATAGGACGGCCAGGCTAATTCCGCCGAGCGAAACCATTGCTCCTTCTACTGTGTCATTCATCGGAACGGATTCGGATTTCCTCAGGCAAGGAGTTTTGCTAGCTGGGCCATCTCGGTGCGTGGGTCGATTACCGGCTGGATGAGCAGTTCGTCGATGCCGGCTTGTTGCAGAGTGGTAATGCGGGCGCGGAGATCGTCTTCAGTGCCGACCAAGGCCAGGGTGTTCATCAGCGAGGGTAGGATCAGGTCACGGTCCTGTGGTGCGATGCGTCCGAGGTAGTTGGGGTAGAGCTTGGTGTGCCGGTCGGGTGCGTTGGCGGTGGTGCCGCGTCGGTCCAGCAGTCGATGCACCGTCTCGCGTTCGGCGGGGCCGAGCTGGTCGGCGAAGGCGGGTGTGTCAGCGGCGGTGTCGGCGGCGAAGGCCAGCAGCGACATGACGAGGTGGCCGGTCGCGTCGCGGGCCGCGTCGCTGTGGGGGTCCTCGCCCTCGGCGAGTATGCGCAGCGCGGTGACCACATAGGAGTCCGCGCGGGGCTCCGTGCGGGAGTCGGGGTCGCGGGATGTCCCGCGGGCGGCGTTACGGCGGGCGTCGTGTAGCGCGTGCCAGGCAGTGGGGTCCAGCAGGCCGAAGGAGATCAGGCCGGTGCCGCGGCGCCCGGCGACAGCGGCGGCCTTCGGTCCCAGCGCGGCCACGACGAACTCGATCGGGTCGGCCGTGTTCGTCTGCGCCCCGGCGTGCAGGAAACGGACGTCGCGAACCTGGTCACCTTCGCGGTACTCGATGGTGCGTCCGGCGCACAGGTCCTGCAATGCGGCGGTGAAGGTCTCCACCGTGGCCGCTGTGGTCGGCCGCATGCCCAGCGTGCGGCGGGCGGTGTTTCCAGTCCCGATCCCGCAGATGATCCGGCCCGGTGCCAGCGCGTTGAGACTTGCGAATCCACTCGCGGCGGCGGGGGCCGAGCGTAGCGCCGGTGAGGTCACGCCGATGCCGAGCCTGATGCGGCTGGTGGCCTTCGCGCACAGGCTCAAGGCGACGAAGGGGTCGCCGTGGACCATCGGGGTGTCGTTGACCCAGAAACTGTGCAAACCCAACTTCTCGGCCGTAACGGCGAGGTCCTCCACACCAGGCTGCGCGGTGACCACGACGCCTGCACGCATCGAAACCTCCAAGGCACGAGGATCGCAACGTGCCCAGCTTGACAGCTCACCGGCTCTGCACGGTCACCCGGCGGACCGAGACCTCGTGGCGCGCATCCCTGGCCTGTCGCCCCACAGCACGACCTTGCTGATCCGGTTCGAGCCTCGCCATCCCGCCATCGGTCGTGCGCCTTGCCCCGCACCCCGCCTACCAGGAGCAGCCCGCCAACGGAAGGAGGAACGCGGCCGGTCAGCGAGGAGGGCAGAGTGCGGCGAGCGGGGTGAGCGGCTCCTTGGGCCGTACGGTCAGGGCGGCGGGGCGGTGTAGTGCCGGGCGATCTCGTCGCTGGTGGTCAGCCATACGCCGGAGTGGCCGGCGATGTAGTCGAGGGCCTGGTCCAGGTACTTGGCACGGAACGCCTGTCCGGTGACGAACGGGTGGAGGACCAGCGCCAGCCCCAGCCACTGCCGCGCACCGGCCCTGGCCGGAGGCTTGTCATGTCGTTCGTCCATACCTGGGACGGTAGGAGCGCGGTGAGGGCCGCCGGGAGGACCGCAGACGTCGCCCAGCGGACCGAACGCGTCAGGTTCAGCCGGCCCGTTCGGCCCGTGACGACGTCCGGACCGCGGCCGTACCATCGGTGGACGGCCCGGCGCAGCGCCCGCGGATCGGAGTATCCCGACCGTGCGGAGATCGCCTCCAGGGTCATCGACGTCTCCCGCAAAAGGTGCTCCACCCGCTGCTGCCGGAACCGTTCCAGTTCGTCCCGCCAGCTCGTGCCCTCGTCGCTCAGGCGGCGTTGCAGCGTTCGCGGCCCCATCGCCAGCCGTCGCGCCACGTCGGCCAGTTCGGGCGGCCCCGCCCCGACCGCGGCCTCCAGCGCGTGGTGGAACCGGCCCAGCCAGTCCAGGACCGGACGGGCGGTGGCGACCGGATCCGCGCATGCTCGTCCAGGATCGCCGCCAGGGCCGGATCCCCCCCCGGGAACGGCGCGTTGGCGTCGGCCTCCGAGAACGTCACCGCCGGCGGACCCGCCTCGAATTCGATCCGCCGGGTGCCGTACACCTCGGTCAGCAGGTCATGCCGGGGCGGCGCGCGGTGGGGCAGCCGTACCCCCACCGGCACGAACCGGCGTCCGGCCCCCGAACCCGCCACGCCGAGCAGCATGGCGGGCACGAACTCCGCGATCAGCGGGAACGACGGACGCTCCTGGTACGGCCCGTGCCAGGTGACCGTGACGCCCTCGCCGTCGCGGATGACGCCGAGGGTGTCGGCGGGGTCGGCGATGGTCGCGAAGTGGCGGCCACAGGCGTGCAGCGCGTCGTGGAGCGTGTCGGCGGCGGTGAACAGGTAGTCCCACACGCCGAGCCGGCCTGGCCGCCACAGCTCCATCGCCCGCACCCCACCGCCCGCCTCCGCCATCGCCCCGGAGATCGCCTCCCCACACGCGCAGGAGGGTCGCCGTGGGGATCCGGACGTGCTCCTCGCCCACCTCGGTCAGGCCGGGGATGCGGGTGAGCTGCGACCGGTGCACGCCCGACCGCCGACCCGCCTCAAGCAGCATCAGCGTGAGATGCGGCGAGACACCCTGCACCATCCAGTCCATCCTTGTTCGCGGCTCTCCGAGCACCCAACCTCGCACAACGGAACCGGCAACCCGCTGGTGAGATCCTCGTCCCGGACGCCCGCGGCCTCTGCACACCGACGCTGAGGCGGTGACCCATCACCCACGGCGCTTCATCCGCGCCCGTGACCACCACGGCGACCTGATCATCGCCCGCCCGGCGTCTGCAGCCGCCACGGCCGGGGGATGCCGAACATGCAACTCACTCGGACAGGCATCTAGGCGCCGGCGGTCTGGGCGGTCAGGAACTCCTCCCAGGTGTGGCTGCCGGCGGGTGCGTCCAGGTTGAGGTTGGCTCCCGACCGGTAGGCCTTGCCGATCTTGCCGGGGACGCGGATCGGGAGCCTCATCCGGCGCTTGCCCATCGCGGCCAGGTAACCGCGCTGGAGCTCCTCCAGGGTGTAGACGCGCGGTCCGACCAGGTCGGAGACGCGCCCCGCCGGAGCGCCCAATGTCAGCTCGGCCAGCCGGGCCGCCACATCGCCGGACGCGACCGGCTGCCAGCGGATCCCGCCGGGCGCCGGCAGGACCGGCGCCTTGGCCATCGCCCGCACGGTCTTCAGCGTCAGCTCGTGGAACTGCGCGGCACGCAGGATCGTGTACGGGATGCCGGAGGCTGCCACGATCTCCTCTGCCGCCGCCTTGCGGGCGAAGTAGCCGACCGGCACGGCGTCGGCACCGACGACCGAGATCAGCACCAGGTGTTCCACGGAGCCGGCGCGCTGGGCGGCCTCGACCAGATTGCGGGTGCTGACGTCATCGCCCTTGGGGCCTCCGGCCAGGTGCAGCACGATCGGCACGCCGCTGAGCGCCGCGTCCAGGCCCTCGCCGGTCATCAGGTCGACCGCCACGTAGCGCACGCCGTCCCCAGGTTCGCGGTCATGCTGGCTCAGCACCCGGACCGTGTGCCCGGCCCGCCGCAGGATCGGAACCACCTGCGCGCCCAAGAGTCCAGTGCCGCCGGTGACCAGGATGGTGGAGGACATCGGTTGATCTCCCTCTTGTAGGTTTGACGGTGTAACACGGCTACGACCCGGCCAAACGCGGGAACGTGACACGGTGACCCAAGATTTTTCGGCATTGGACGGCTTCGAGGCCGAGCGTCCCCGGCTGCGGGCACTGGCCTACCGGATGCTCGGCTCCGCCGCCGAGGCCGACGACGCGGTCCAGGAGGCCTGGCTGCGGTACGACCGCACCGACCTGGCACAGGTGCAGAACCTGGCGGCCTGGCTGACCACGGTGGTCACCCGGGTCTGCCTCAACCTGCTGCGGGCACGGCAGACCCGGCGTGAGGAGTCGCTGGAGAGCTTCACCTCCGACTGGCTCGGCGCGGCCGACCACGACCGCGTCCCGCAGGAGGAGGCCGAGCTGGCCGACTCGATCGGGCTTGCGCTACTGGTCGTCCTCGACCGGCTGAGCCCGGCGGAGCGGGTCGCCTTCGTCCTGCACGACACGTTCGACGTGGGCTTCGGCGACATCGCGCACATGATGGAGCGCACCCCCGTGGCGGTCCGGCAACTGGCCAGCCGGGCGCGCGCCAAGGTCCGGGGCGGCGCCGAAACGAAGACCGCGGACGCGGCCCGCCGTCATCGAGCGGTCGAGGCGTACCTGACGGCGACCCGGACCGGAGACTTCGAGGCACTGCTGACGCTGCTCGATCCCCAGGTCGAGTTGCGCGCCGATCCGGAGGTCACCGGCGCCGCCGGACCTCTCACCCTCCAAGGTGCCCTGGTCGTGGCCAAGGGCGCCCTCTCCTCGGCCCCCCGCGCCCGCTTCACCGTCCCGGCCCTGGTCGACGGCGGCCCGGCGCTGGTCATGGCCCCGCTCGGACGGCTCTCCTTGGTCATCCAGTTCACCTTCACCGGCTCCACGATCTCCACCATCGACATCACCGCCGTCCCAAGCCGCCTCCGCGCCTTCGACATAACCCTGGCCTGACGCCCGGTCACCCAACCCGGCAACGCATCTACGCGCACTGCCTGGACGGCGAGGCCAGCCACTGGTTCCAACGGATGGACGCGACCCGGCCTGAGTATCAACTGGCCATAAAGGCGCGGGATAGATCTCCCTACGGCGGTTCGAATCAAGTACGGAATTGATCGCCAACCGGCTGGACTCACACCCGGCACCCGCCCAACAATCCTGTCCCGCTTCTCGATCGCCTGACCGGCGGAGCGGTAGCGGTGGGGTTGATCACAACCAGAATCGACTGGATCTCGACGGTGGCCAGGACCGGCGGGAGCTTCTTGGGCGCTTTGAGCGAGATAGCCCGGCGGGCATGGGGCTCACCCTTACTGATGTGGTGCAGGAACGGCTTCCAGCTGCCGCGGCCGCCTGGCCGTCGTGGACGCTCCCTGGCACGCCGGCGGAACGCGCCACCCCGACACCGACCCCTAAAGGCTGTCACGTAACGCAGGTCGTCTCTGGTCGATGATCTTGTGTGGGTCAGGTGATCACGGCGGCTCGGCAGGAGTGGATCGGCCCGTTCACCGGGCTGTCGCCACGGCAGTTCCGCAAGCTCGTAGGGGTGGTGGCCGAGCG
>NZ_VCKW01000606.1 GCF_005889715.1 Actinomadura soli | reverse complement strand
AAGGCCCCGACCCTCAACGGCGGCTGGGCCGTCGTAGGCGTCAGCACCGCATCCGCGACCTGGAAGATACGCCCGACCTTCCTCCTCAGATAGGGATCCATCCGTTTCGCCAGGGGAAGCAGCCGCCTTCCGGCCACCCGTCCGATCGTCGCCTCGATCTCCGTCCGGCGTTCCGGCCGCGCATTCGGGATCGAGTCGAGCCAATCGGCGGCGCCGGCCGTCCCGCGAGGAATGAGCCCCAGCCCCACAAGCCCATAATCGGGATCGGCGGGAAAGACTTTGTGCCCCAGATCAATCAGCCTCCGTGCGAGCCGCTCGACGGCCCCGCGAATCTCCGGATGAAGCCTCCCGCTCACTCCGAACGCCGTCCGGAAGGAAACAGCGACCCGCAACCTCCCGGGCTCCCTCCTGGCAGCCTCCACAAAAGACACCCCCGGCGGATCAATCTGATACGCATCCTCGGGATGACTCCCGCTCAACACATCGAGCAGCAGCGCCGCGTCCTCCACATTCCGCGCGAGCGGCCCCCACACGGTGATCCCATGGAACGGATCCGTCCGCGGAAACCCGGAAACCCGCCCACGCCGAGGCTTGATGCCGACCAGTCCCGTCCACGCCGCCGGAATGCGGATCGACCCGGCCC
>NZ_VCKW01000605.1 GCF_005889715.1 Actinomadura soli | reverse complement strand
GATCCTGGCCGTCCCCGGCCCCGCCCGGCGGGCCGGCGCCGAGCCCGCCCTGGAGCTGGCGCGGCTCGTCGAGATCGAGCACACCGGGCAGCCCGCCCGCGTCGCCTACCTGGAGGGTGACGAGGCGAACCTGCACACCGTCCTCGCCGGCCTGCACCGCGACCCGGACGAGCTCGCGGCGGTGGTCGTGCCGATGTCCACCGGGCCCGACCCGGCCCTGGACGCGGCCCTGCGGCACGCCGTGGCGGCCGCCCCGGCCAACGCCGTCGCCGCCGAGCCGCTCGGCCCGCACCCCCTCATCGCCGAGGCCCTGCACGACCGGCTCGCCGACGCCGGCCTCGCCCGCGCCGACCGGATCAGGCTGATGACGATGGTGACCGCCGCGTCCGGCGTCATCATCGCCACGCCCGGCGACGCCGCCGCCGTCCGGCAGGCCGAGGTCACCGGCGTCCTGCTCGCCTCCCGGCTCGCCGCGCCCGTCTTCACCGCCTCGCTGAACGACGACGCGTCCGTCAAGGCGGCCGCGGAGCAGCTCCGCGCGGCGGGCGCCACGTCCATCGCGCTCGCCCCGCACCTGATCGGCCCGGAGCCGGACGCGGCCCGCGTGCCGTCCGCCGCGGCCACGGTGGGCTGCGCCTACTCCTTGCTCCTATACCCCTCCTCAGCTAGCCGC
>NZ_VCKW01000604.1 GCF_005889715.1 Actinomadura soli | reverse complement strand
AGATGGCGCCTGCGGTCCAGTCGACGTGGGTGGTGGGTTCGTCGACGTGCAGGGTGCGGGGCAAGACGCCGTGCCGCATCGCCTCGATCATCTTGATGATTCCGCCGACCCCGGCCGCTGCTTGCGCGTGCCCGATGTTCGACTTCACCGAACCCAGGTAAAGGGGCCGCTCGGCGTCTCGTCCCTGTCCATAGGTGGCGAGGAGGGCTTGGGCCTCGATGGGATCGCCCAGAGTGGTGCCCGTGCCATGCGCCTCGACCGCGTCGATGTCGGCAAAGGTGAGCTGAGCGTGTGCGAGGGCGTCCCGGATGACGCGTTCCTGGGAGGGGCCGTTGGGCGCGGTGAGGCCGTTGGACGCGCCGTCCTGATTAATGGCCGAGCCGCGGAGGACAGCGAGAACGGGGTGGCCATTGCGTTGGGCGTCGGAGAGCCGTTCCAGCAAGAGGATGCCGACGCCTTCGCTCCAGGCGGTGCCGTCGGCGGAATTGGAGAAGGGCTTGCAGCGTCCATCGGGGGCGAGTCCGCGTTGGCGGCTGAATTCGATGAATGCGTCCGGAGCGGCCATGACGGCGACGCCTCCGGCCAGCACTAGGTCGCATTCGTTGTTGCGGAGTGCTTGTGCTGCCAGGTGTGCGGCGACCAGGGAGGAGGAGCAGGCGGTGTCGACGGTGATCGCGGGGCCTTCCAACCCGAGGGTGTAGGCGACGCGGCCGGAGG
>NZ_VCKW01000063.1 GCF_005889715.1 Actinomadura soli | reverse complement strand
TCTGTGATCAGCTCGGGGCTGGGGGCGGGCGGCCGGTCGAGCAGGTCGTGCTTGCGGCAGTAGGCGTCATCGAAGACGGTGTGCCAGTAGCGGTGGGGCCCGTCGGGGAAGACCGTCACGATCCGGGTGCCCCGCGGCCGGGTGCGGGCCAGCCATGAGGCGACCAGGGCGACGGCGCCCACGCTCCAGCCGCCGGTGGCGTAGCGCGTGGCGGCAAGGCGGCGGCAGGTCCACACCGCCTCGTGGGCGGCGACCCAGTGGACCTCGTCGAAGGCCGCGTAGTCGACGTTGCGGGGGTAGATGCTGCTGCCCAGCCCGCGCATCAGCCGGGGCTCGGCGGCCTGACCGAAGATGGTCGATCCGACGGTGTCGACGCCCACCAGCCGCAGGTCGGGGAACACGGCCCGCAGGACGCGGCTGATCCCGGCGCTGTGGCCGCCGGTGCCGACGCTGCACACCAGGACGTCGACGTGGTCGAGCTGCCCGGCCAGTTCCACGGCCAGCCCCTTGTAGGCCTCGACGTTGTCGGGGTTGTTGTACTGGTCGGGGCACCAGGCTCCGGGCGCGTCCGCCATGAGCTCTTCGACGCGGGCCCGGCGCGCCTCCTGCCACCCGCCCTCCGGGTGCGGTTCGGGCACCACCTCGACGCGTGCGCCGTAGGCGCGCAGCAGGTTGCCCATCAGCGGTTCCATCCCCGGATCGGTGACCAGCGTGACCGGGTGCCCGTACATCAGCCCGGCCAGCGCCAGGCCGAGGCCGAGGGTGCCGCTGGTCGACTCGATGATCGGCTTGCCGGGACGCAGCAGCCCGCGCTGCCGGGCCTTGGCGACCATGAACAGGGCCGGCCGGTCTTTGATCCCGCCCGGGTTCGCGCCTTCCAGCTTCGCCCAGAATCCGCGTTCCGATCCGGTGAGCACATCCGGTACCCACAGCAGGGGAGTATTGCCGACCAGACGCGAAAGTGAATCACGTTCCGTTCCGTTGATCGTCCGCTGAGACGGCGGCGCGTGCGTTGCTGTTCCATCCATGACCATGGGAGCGGTCGTCATGGTTGTCCCTTCCGGCCGCCGTCAGGCAGCGCGAATGGCATCAGTGACAAGCTGATTCGGAATCCGTGCGCACTGGACGCAATGGGCCACTCGCGCTAACGGCGAGCATGGCCCTATTGGTAGCTGCCCCCTGGTGGCAGAGCCTCGACGGCGATGACGAACGCGTCATTCAGCGAGGATGCCGTGCTGTAAGACAGCGCCGTCCGCAATGGCGGGTATGAAGAGGCGCAGCACGCAGCCGAGCGAAAGTAGCCGGGCGCGTCCCGATCCGGAGACGTCGGCGCGGGCAGGTCGCCGGCTGCGACCAAGATCCTTGGTATGGAGCGGTCCGTTGCCAGTGAGCCCAGGTGGCACCATCCCGATCAGGACGAGCGCGGGCGGTGCGAGCGGGGCCGCGCGAACCGAGCCCGCTGCCCAGTCGCCGCAGCCCGCATGATGTTCCAATGCAGGCCAGGGGCCTGTCTCGCGGAGGTGATCGCGATACTTCTGCGGTGTCCCGTCCGGCGCGGCGAGACCTGCGGACTCCCTGGCATGCGCCGGTGAGGTATGCGTGGCGCTATGGGCCATATGGATCGTGCTGCCATGCGAATGCTCGCCCGCTTCGTGCAGACCAGGGGCGCACACTGCGACGTACAGCACGATAATCACGCCGAGAAGCAGCCCGACAAGGCTCAGACAGGAATCTGTCGAGCGTCGGTTCCACGCAACAGGCGTAATCACGAGATCAGAACCTACAGCAACACCCTGTGATTGCGCACCGGTATTGAAAATCCATTGCGGTATCACATGGTCAGCGGGCGGCAACCAGGTGTGATCGCTATTTCACACCGTATTGAACGCTCCTGTTAAATAAAGGTAATCACCCATCGCCCCGTGGGGCCTGACGACCCCTGGCTGAAATTCTCAATGAGAATCTCATGATCATCTATTGTGGCGTCCGGTGACATCGCCAGTGCGGGGACGCCATTGGCTGAGCAGGGTATTGCTGCAAAATTCCGTCTGGCCGCTAATAGCTCGCCGATCCCCAAGCACGGCCGCCGGCGACACCATGGCGTCCCACCGCCTTGGCCATCACTGTGGTCGCCTTCGTCATCATCTTCGGGCTCCGTTGGAGCGTCTTGCGGACCCTTGGCGTCTGCGCATTGCTGGGCCTGGCGGCCGCCCTCTTCTGGTGATGGTCACATGGGCCTGGGTCGGTCACCCGGCGGGTGGTCAGCGGTGTCCAGCGAGCAGGGCGTGGTGGTCGATGCCGTCCGCCTGCCGCGGGTCGGTGTGGACCACGGCGGTGACCAGCCGGGGCAGCGCGTGCAGGAGGGCATGTTCGGCGGCGACGGCGACCCGGTGCGCGGCGACCACCGACAAGGTGTCGTCCACCACGATCTGGCAGTCGGCCTCCAACTGGTGCCCCACCCAGCGCAGCCGGACCCGTCCCACGTCCAGGACGCCGGGAACCGCGTCCAACGAGTCCTGCGCTTGGGCGGTCACGGCGGGATCGACCGCGTCCATCAGTCGGTGGTAGATCTGCCGGGCCGCCTGACCCAGCACGCCCAGGATGGCCAGGGCGATCAGCAGGCCGATCACCGGGTCGGCCCATCCCCAGCCCACCGCGGCGCCGCCCGCGCCGACCAGCACCGCCAAGGACGTGAATCCGTCGGTCCTGGCGTGCAACCCGTCGGCGACCAGCGCCGCCGACCCGATCTTGCGGCCGACCCGGATCCGGTAGCGGGCCACCAGTTCATTGCCCGCGAACCCCGCCAGCCCCGCGGCCGCGACCACCACCAGATGCGAAACCGGCTGAGGGTGCAGCGGCCGATCGATGGCCGCCCATCCGGTCGCGACCGCAGAAACGCCGATCACCGGCACGATGACGATCCCCGCGAGATCCATCGCCTTCTTGGCCGTGCCGCTGCTGCTCACCGCCACTCCCGGAAACACCCGGCGCTGACCGGCGCCCGCCGTCACTCCAGCGGACAACAACCCGCCCAGCCGGCCTCCCCATCAACCGAACCGGGACCGTGACGAATCGAGCCAGCTCAGGTGGCTCACTCGGACAGCCGTTGGCGAACGTAACGTTCCACAAGGATCGGGACGAAGGCGCGGATGGGGCGGCCATCGAAGCGGTGATGCACCGCGCTGACGGTTTCGGTGACCTCTTGGGTACTGTGCTGCGGGCCGTAGGTCTGGAGCAGGCGAGCGGTGACCTCGCCCATGGCCGCCTTCTCACGTGCTGCAACGTCCATATAGGGATTCTTCCCACGCCCGTTGACGCCCAATGGCGGATCCGGTTTGCCGGTTTTGGCCAGCACCGGCCCCGACCGCGCGACTGCAGGAGCCGAGACGCCCGGCCTCGGAGCGGTGGCGCTTAGGATGCGCAATCGCCGGGCTCTGGGGCACGCGCAGGCGCTATGGCTGCGGCTGGCCGTCCCGGGAGCGTTGGCCGCGATCGCGACGCTGGCCAGCGCCAGAATCGCCGTCACATCACTGTCACCGTCCATCCGGATCCGGACCCATCCTTCGTCCTCCGGGCTCCCCTCTGCCTGGATGCCGGGCTCATTCGCCTGAGCGCGGCGGTGGGCGTCCGGCTCGGCCATGGACAGCGCGAGGAGCCGGCCTGAGTCTTTGAGCGCCGGGGACAGCCGCCGGACGGCCGGCGCGCCCAGCCGCAACTCCACCTCGTGCGCCGCGACCAGATGCACGATCTGGAGAGAGCCCAATGCCAACGCGGGGCCGTTTCCGCACTCGGCGACACATGGCCGCAGTCCCGGCCATCGGGTGAGTTCGGTCATCACGCGGACTGCCAACGACGTGCCCTGGCCCGTGCCCGTGCCCGCGGCCTGGCCTCTGCCGTCCATATCCCCATCGTCAACCTGCCGCTTGCCGGTTTGGCACCCCATGCTTCTCAATCGTTATGGATTGTTGCCTCCGGACGACTCCCAAAGATCTGGAACGTTCCGTCAGATCGATCTCGCAACGCTCGGAGTGGGTCCGCGGTCGGCCGGGATCGCGCTGAATCCTCGAAGATCACCGCATCATCTATCCCTCCCAGCAATGGACCCACAGGAGCCGTCCGGATTCACAGCAAGGCCGGAATCGGGACCAAAAGGCGGGAGTCACGGACGAAGTGCCTGCGGTGCCGTCCGCGGGCTGGCATCGTGAATGCCTGGCAAACCAGGCAGAGGGTTGGCGGTACATGAGCCGATACGCCTACGACATGGCGCAGCGCACCTTGATCGTGACCTGGGGCACCGGGCTGGGCGACGTCGCCACCGTGGTCGCTGAACTGTCCCCTGAGATTGATGACGTCCGGATTCAACGCCTTACCCAGGCGCTGACCGACTTCTCAGCTGCAGCGTGGCGGACCTACACCCATCCGGCCTCTGCTGCCGACAGCCTGGAGATCAATAGCGAAGGTTGGCGCCGTCAGGGGGATCGGGACGCGCTTTCCAAGGCCGCTGATGCGCTGATCAATCCGAACCTGCCTCACGCCGGGACGATGATCCAGTCTTATGTCCACACAGAGGAGGCCGCGCACTGTGTCGGCCGGGCCCTGCATGCCATCGATGACGCTGCTCTGCGCGACACCATCGTCAACGAGGTCCAGTCTGAGCTGGACGCGCTCGAACGCGCAGAACTCGGTGATCTGACCGGCCGGGCTCGCCAGGCGGTTCTGCTCAGCCGCGAGGGCGCGTCCCCTGTCCAGGTAGAAGCCGCCGACAGGTTGCTGCAGCAGAACCCTCTCAACGGCGAAGCGCTGTTCATCGAGGTCGACCCGGTCGCTGCGGGAGTGGCGGCAGCGCATTGGCTTCAGGCCGCCGCCGACGTCACCGCCCGTCGGTCAGGTTTGGTCCCTGCGGTGGTCGTGATGGAGGCCGACAACATCGAGGCGCTTCCACATCGCACGCCGACCACCGTGCTGGAAATGATGTCGGCCGGGCTGAGCCCCTACACCACGGTCACCGCGTTGGTCCGCGGCGCCATGGCCGCGGCCGAGGGAAGAGTCCCCGATCTGGACGCGCTCCTCGAACAAATCGACGAGATCAACGAACTCACCCACGAGCTGGGCAGTTCCTCCCATGCGAATGAGGCGCTGCGCGACGAGGTCCGCACCACCCCTCTCGATCCGTCGCGTCCCGCACGGGATCTATTGGAAGATCTGCTCCTGGGCATTCACGGATGCCGGCTGCTTTACCAGGAGTGCGCCGATACCGCAGAGGAGGAGATCGGCGAGAACGTCGAGGAGGCCTACGAAAGGTCGGCAGCCGCCTTCATCGAGGAACTTCGCGCGGAAGCCAAGGCGCACCGCAGCCGGGTGCTCTAGCCGACGCCGGCCGTCCTCGGCCCGGCTTCGGGAACTGCGATCTTGCCCTCCGAGTGATTTCGCCGCCTGAACTCAGCCTCAGATATTCGCTGTTCGTGTCAATCTCGTAGAGGTGTTCCTATGGTGTCTGATCTCTCGCCCGGTTCCGCATGCGAGATGAGCGACGAACACTTGGATCAGGTTCTCGCGGACCTCGAAATTGCGGTCGAATCACTCCGGTCCGACTGCGCGGCAGTGGTGTCACTCGCCGACCGGTTGGATGACGAGGTGGAGAGTCTGCTGGAGCGCCAGGCAGTCGAGCACCCCGCGTCGACATCCGCCACCCCCAGACCACGGCAAACACACCTCTCGTTGCGGCTGAGGCTTGCCGAAGCCGCCGCTCGCCAACATCGCGAGGCGCTGTGTGGTCTTGTGGCCTGGTGGGCGGACGCGGCGGTCGTGACCGTCATGGTCACCGCCCAGGGGCGGGCAAAGCAGCGTATTCAAGGCGTGGGGTTGGCAGTAAAACCGGGCCCGGGCGGGGAACCTATGCTGGTCGAGGACGTTTGGCCGGAACCACGGCGATGCCGGCTCTGGGGCGCCGTGTGGCAGGAACACCGAATGCCCCTGTTGCCGTCGACCGCACAACTCACCGAGGCTCTAACCGTGCGAGGCGTCGCGAACGAAACCATCGACGCGATCCGCGAGGCGTCCAGCGCAGTGGAAACCCAACTGGCCGCCATGCAGAGATTCACCGAGCTTGAACGCCAACTCAACGACGGCGAGCTCAGCGACGACGATGAGAAGGCCGCGGAAGCAGAAATACTCGCGACCCTGGACCTGACCGAAAAGACCGGAGAACTCCTCATCGCCTACGCTCGCACGTTGACCCAGAGCCTCCCCACCGTACGCGCGGCGACTTAGCCGTCGAACAGGACCCGCTGGCCCGGCGGGGCGGGGGCGGTGAGGAGCGATCCACCACCGGGCACCTGGCACTGACCTGCTTGAGGACTCGTCTGACGCGTCCGGGAACCGCAGCCGGACGTGTATCTTCCTCCTGTGACGGAGAGTAGTCAGTCGGGTGCGAGACGTGTGGGCCTGTTCTGGCTCTCCTTGCTCGGCTTGCTCTTCGTCGTCCATGTGCTGCTGTGCATGCCGAACGCTCACTCGTCGACGACCCCGCACGCGGGAGGTCACACCGCGCTCCTCTCTGCGTCCGGTTTCGCTCCCGAACTCAGGTTCGGAGACCGGCCGAAGGTGAGCCGGGCGCCTGGGCCGGTCCGCACAACCAGCTGCAAGGGCGGAGCCGCCCAGCACGGCGAGGCGGGCCACGGCTCGCGCCATGACGCGTCCCATGGCGCGGGCCATGATCACCACGACCATCACGACCACGACGACCATCACGGCGCTGAGTGCCACAGCATGGCGACTCCGGCCGGTGCGGCCGCTCAAACGATCGATGCTCCACTGCCGGTGTCAGTGACGTTGGTGAGTTGGGCGTCCTGGTCGGCGCCGGTGACGCTCTTCACGCCGTCGACACGATCCGGTGGTGAACGAGGTCCACCGCCTCGATGGCACTCCTGTCGGCTCCATCTCGCAGTGTGCGTGACACGGACCTGAGAACGGCCACGGCCTGCCGGCCGCGGCACGGCCGCGTTCCTGATCCGTCCTGCACGACACACGCTGTTCAGCCATGCGCTGTTCAGCCATGCCTTGGAGAGCCCCGATGAAGGAGAGCATCGGCCTGCGCACACGCGGGCCCCTCGTCAACCAGCACGCACCGAGCCCCACGCCGGCACGCGGCATCTGCTGCTCACCGCACGCCCTAGTGGGGGACACACCCGTGCTGTGGGTGCCGGAAGTGGTCGGCGGCGACGGCGGGTTCTGGGCCGGTCAGGAACTGGTGTTCACGCCGTGCCGGTGGTGATTGCCGCTGTAGTACAACCGGTCGTTGGCCCCCGATAACCGGTCGATCGGCGCCTGGGTGCCGCCCAGGATGACATACGCCTTGCGCTGCGCGATCCGCATCGCCGCCCGCAGGTCCGGTGCCAGATCGGCCAGCAGGGCGATGGCCTGGGTGAGGTAGCGGTGCGCGGTCGCGATGCCGATGCCGAACGCGGCGGCCAGGTGGGCGAAGGTCTCGTTGCAGCGCAGGTGCACCAGCACCGGCAGCGCCTGGCTGCCGGATGACAGCGCTCGGCGGCGCGATCCGATCCGGTCGCGATGGCCCTCGATTGGGCAGGGCTCACCACGCCCGAGTCTTGCCTGGACGTTCGTGATCGAAATTGGCCGCTCGGAAGTCATCAGGTCTTGACTTACTGCTCGTTGGTTGACGCGAGACCCACTGCTCGCCGCGAGCGGGCTTGGGGGCCTGGGGTGGCGGGCCCACCGTTTCCACTTGTCGCGGAAGTCCGCTGGGAGGCGTCGCGAGCGTGAAGGCGATTTGCGGCTTGTGGCGAGACATAGGTGACCTGTTTTCTGGCGGAAGGTGTCCCTCATGATCAGGGTTGTCCGGTCGTGGTGTCCGGGATGACGGCGGAGTCCGCGACCGGGCCGCGTCAGGATTCGGAACTGATCGCCGAGTCGTTGAGCCGGCCCGAGGTCTTCGGTGAGCTGTTCGATCGCTATTTCAAGGTGCTCAGCCGGTACGCGGTAAGGCGGCTGGGTGTCGAGGCGGCTGAAGACGTCGTGGGCGAGACGTTCCTCGTCGCGTTCTCGCGGCGGCAGCACTACGACCTGAGCTACGACGATGCCCGGCCTTGGTTGTTCGGCATCGTCACGAAATTGATCGCGCGGCACCGGCGGACCGAGGCCGCGCGGTACCGGGCGCTGGAGCGTAGTCCCGCCGAGCGTGACGTTGCGGGCCCGGCCGATCGGGTGGCCGCAGAGGTGACGGCCAAGGCGGCGGGTTCGTTGCTGGCGCGCGCACTGGGCGAACTCGCCCGGCGTGACCGGGACGTGCTGCTGCTGGTCGCGTGGGGCGATCTCACCTATGCCGAGGTCGCCCAGGCCCTGGATATTTCGGTGGGCACCGTTGGGTCCCGCCTTAACCGGGCTCGTCGCCGCGTGCGCGAGTTTCTCGGTGACCTCGATCTGGTGGAGGAACGACATGGATGAGCTGAAGATGCTTCGAGACTTCGGTGACCGGCTCGATCATGGGGCCGAGGCGAGGTCGGCGCGGCAGCGGCGACGGTTGCGTGAGGTGATCGAACAGGAGGCGCTCGCACGCCGTCGATTCGGCCGCCGGCGGGTCATGATCGCCGGGGGTGCGACCGCGGCACTCGCCGCCGGGGCGGCCGTGGTGCTCGTCATGGCGCCCACGTCCGAGATCGGCGGCAACCCGCCACCGGCCCAGGCCGAGGCCGTCGAAGTGCTCGACCACGCTGCCGCGGCAACGCCGGCGCAGCCACCGCCGCGCGGGGATCAGTACGTGTTCCTGGAGACGCGGGAAGTCCAGCAGGTGACATCCGTCTCCGGCGGAAAGGTGATGAACCGGTTCCCTCGCTCGCATACCCGTACCTGGCTGTCGGTGGACGGCACGCACGACGGGTTGTCCCGGTCGGTCATCGGCAGAGGCACGGCGCTTGAGGCCTGGACACGAGCGGACTGCACGTCGACGAAACCTCGGGACACCGTGGTTCATGACCCGTGGATCGCGCGTCCGCCTTCGCCGGCCCGGACGTTCACGCAGGACTGCCCACCGCGCCCGGCTTACCGTGCGACGCTGCCGACAGACCCCGGACACATGCGCGAATACCTCTACCGCAACAGCCACGGCAACAACCCACCCGACGTGCAAGCGTTCATCACGGTCGGCGACCTGCTGCGCACCTCGATGCTGCCGTCCAAGGCGCGCGCGGCGATGTTCAAGGCCGCGACGCGGATACCGGGCATCGCCTTCGTGCCGCACGCGATGGATGCCGCCGGGCGGCCGGGTGTGGCCGCCGCCCTCACCCACGACGGCATCCGCAACGAGCTGATCTTCGACCCGCGAACCTTCGCCTTCCTCGGCGAACGGCAAGTCCTCGTCGCGCCCAACGACCAGACAAGCCTGGGCCTGAAACCCGGAACGGTACTGGAATCGACCGCCGTGCTGCGGACCGCGATTACCGACCGCCCAGGCCAGCGGCCCTGACCAAACGTCGCGTTCATCAACTCAGGAGGACACGTGCATCACTCTCGATCGCTAGGCCTCGCCGGCCTCACGGCGATAGCGGTGAGCGTACTCGCGGTGCCGCTCAAGGCGTCCGCGGGCCCGCCGCCGGAGTGGGAGATCTTTCGGCCTACCGGGAAGCAGGAGCAGGCGTCTTTGACCCGCGTCGCCGCACCCGGGCGCAACGATGCCTGGGCAATGGGGTCCACGGCGTTTCATTGGAACGGCCGGGCATGGCGGCAGGTGCGGGTGCCGCACGTCGGGGGCGTCAACGACGTCAGTGCCGCTTCGGCGAAGGACGTGTGGGCGGCCGGCGATAAGGCGACCCTGCATTGGTCCGGCCGTCGCTGGACGAAGTACGCCTACGTCGATCCGAGAAGTTCCATCGGCGGGCAGTTTCCTTCCGCCATTTCCGTCAAAGCCATCAACCCCCGGGACGCCTGGCTGGCCGGCAACGTACAAAAAGACGCAGGCGGCGTCAACCCGTGGCAAGGATTCGTCCAGCGGTGGAACGGAAAGAAGTGGCAACTCCTTCACATTCCCGAACTGGGCGCCGGGTCGCTCACCACCGTCGGAGCCAGTGCTCGGCACGATGTGTGGATCGCCGGAGACGACGCGGTGGACAACCTTACCCAGGCGATCATCCTTCGCTGGAACGGTCGCACCTGGAAACGGTGGATCGTCGCGCCGAGTAACCCCGGATGGGAGACATCGCTGCAAAAGGTGCTGGCGCTGAGCGGATCCGATGTCTGGGCTGTCGGGTACACCTGGGCCAACGGCAACGGCCCCGGCGGCCGCCGGCCGATGGCTCTGCACTGGAACGGCCACGGCTGGGCTCGTACACCGGTGCCCGACGAAGGAGCCCAGCTCACCGACGTGGTCAAGGCGGGCGGACACCTGTGGGCGTCCGGTTACACGACCGGCGGCACGCCGTACGCGCTGCATTGGACCGGACGCCGGTGGACCAAAGCGCCGGTACCGCGAATCGCCCAAGGTAGCTTCTACGGATTGGCGGGCATTCCAGGCAGCGGGTTGTGGGCCGTCGGCTCCAGATATGTAGGAAATGACGCCTACCCCTTGATCGCACGCCATCGCTGAACAATGTTTCGTGGTCGAGGAGATTCACGCAACGGCCGCACCCTCGAGTGAGGCAATTCCACCCTGAGTCCGCAGGTCACAGGCTGGTTGCGACTTGCGTGGCGTGGTTCTCCCGCGCCATCGTCGGCTGGGCGGCGGCGACCACCAAGCAGACCCGGCTGGTGCTGGACGCCGTCGACATGGCGCTGTGCGACGCGACCGCACCGGCCGCCCGCCCGGACCCGGGCTGGTGGCCGCCAGCGGCCCGCCCATCGCCGCCTGCTGCAAGATCCTGACCCCGGAGCTTGATGCTCCGGGGTTTGTTCCGTCACTGTGGGGTACCGACTTTTGTCTGTACCCCAGAGGACGTTCGGGGGTTTGGGCTCGTTTGGCCCCGACGGGGTGGCAGTGATCGACGGCACTAATTAGGTAGGCGACCCGCTCGACTCCCGGATCGTGCTGGGCGAACAGGTTGAGGACGGCCTGCCAGAGGGTCTCGGGGATACGGGCCTCGACGGTCATGCCGCGACCGCCCCGCTCGAAGGGCCCAGCGTAGGCCGGGCTGGTGAGGGCAGTGTGGATCCGGCTCAGGGTCGCATCGACCCGGTCCGTGCCGGGCCGCCACTCCTGGTCCTTCTCCGGGGTGTGGTTGGAGGTGTAGTACCCGAGGTTGTAAGAGAAGCAGATCAGCTGGTCCCAGGACCCGTCCGGGAACTTGTAGTCATCGTGCAACGCGAACGCGAACCCGACGCCGTCACCCGCGGGCGCCCCCGGCGACCGCGCAGCAGCGCGAACGCGAACCCGACGCCGTCACCCGCGGGCGCCCCCGGCGACCCGCGCAGCAGCGGAAAGGCCCGGCTGCCGAAGCGGGCGCGGCGCCACCCGCCATCCTGGTGTTGGACGAAGGTCGCCGCGACCGGCCACGTGTCGTAGCAGGCACCGTCCAAGCGCAGCGTGTAGATGTCGGGCCCACCTGCGTCTCGCGTGCGAGCGGGCATCTGGACGATCGCGATCAGCGGGTCTTCGGTGATCGTGTAGGCCCAGCCGGGCGCGCCGTGGACGCGCGGGGAGTTTGTTGAAGAAGTCCTCGAGGTGCGACCGCAGCAACGCGGCCGCAACCTCAGGGTCGACCGGAGCCGGGTCAGGCACGGGCACCGCCCGTGTCGCGGGCGAACGTCCAGACGAGCGCGCTGCACTTGCCCGAGGCGTAATCGCGCAGATGCATGTCGCCGTACTGGCGGACGTCCTCACCGGTGGCGAGGCAGGTCAGCCGGTCGGTGGGCTTCGGCTCAAGGCCCAACTTGAGGTAGACGGCCTCGATGATCTTGGACAGCTTCTCGCCTGGTCCGCCGTCGACGGTGAAAGGCGGGCCGCCGATGTCCTCGTTGTGCACCTGGACCACCAGGTGCCCCGGCCGGGTCGGCTTGTCGCCATCCCCGCCTTCTTGCTCCTGAACGTCTGCCGTAGCCATGGCAGTGGCCAGGTCCGTGATACGCGGGCCTGCCCGTGGGCTGGGGACGGCGGTTCCCTATGCAGGCTGGTGAGAACGGACCACCCAGGACCAGCCGCGGTGCTCGCGTCGCCAGCGCAGGCGGCCGAACGGGGTGCTTCCTCGCCCCAGAAACGCGAAGTGGTACAGATGTCCACATGTTCCTCTTTGTCGTGATGTGTCCGAGGGGCGACACGCCCCGACAGCACATGGCCTGGCCATGCACCGCTAGGCGCGCCCCACCACTTTCCGGTCGGCGCATAATGTGCCGCCATCAGCCGGATTGATGGAGTCCGCACCCAGCGGAGCGCCTTCGTCGAACCGGGTGACGGCTTCGGCGACGGACGGCGGTTGCCTGATCGCCTGTAGCCCAGCGAACGACTCGGCGGCCGGTGACCAGGTCGTCCAGGTCGGTGGGTGCGAACGTCCTGACGCGCGACCACAGGCTGGTGAAGGGTTCCTGAGGGGCCTGGGCCTGAAGGCCGGCCAGGTGGGACACGGCGTCGAGGGGGGCACAGTCCTCACGTTCGAGGAGGTGCTGGCGGGCGAGTGTGGCCCGGTTGAGGTCGCGCTGGGTCAGGACGTTCATGGCCTCACGCTGCGGCGCGATCGGAGCTGGGGCAACGCCGCAGGTCGGTGGCGGTGAGGGCCGGGGGTTGGTATGAGATGCATGCGCATAACGCGATCCACTCCCCATGTGTGCCGACTGCCGCCGGCGTGCTGATGCCGAGAACGAGCGGGGCGGGCGGCTGTCGCAGGGCGCCCGCCCCGGGGCGGGTCAGCCGTTGTAGGGGGCTGTCACGTCGAGGACCCAGGTCACACCGAAACGGTCGGTGAGCATGCCGTACAGCGGAGCCCACGCCGCGGGCTCCAGCGGGCGCAGCACGTTCGCGCCGTCGGCCAGACGCTGCCACAGTGCGCTGATCTCCTCGGTGTCCTCGCCGCGCACGGACACGAAGAACGAGTTGGCGCCCTGCTCGTACGGCATCGCCGAGGGCACGTCGTAAGCCATGACGTGGAAGCCGTTGTCGGCGACGACCTGGCCCCACATCACCCAGTCCGCCTCGTTCTCGTCCTGGACGTTGCCGGCGTCCTTGTAGGTCACCGCGACGGTGTGCCCGCCGAAGACCGACTGGTAGAAGGCCAGCGCCTCGCGGGCCGAGCCGCGGAAGTTCAGATGCGTGGTGGTGGTGACGGACATGGTCTGCTCCTATCGGGACATGCGCTGGATGAGGCACACGCGGATAACGGGCGAAATGCCCTGATTTGGCGTCCGTGGTTGAGTATGGCGCCCATACAGGACAGGTTGTGTCCTGTACTTGCCGCATCATGGAGGCATGCAGAAAACGTCCTCGCGTCTCCTGGCCCTGCTCTCCCTGCTCCAGGCACGACGGGAGTGGAGCGGAGACGCCCTGGCCGAGCGGCTGATGGTCACCGTGCGCACCGTGCGCCGTGACATCGACCGTCTTCGCGCGCTGGGCTACCCGGTCGCCACGGACAAGGGACCGGGCGGCGGGTACCGCCTGCGTCCCGGATCACAGATGCCACCGCTGCTCTTCGATGACGGACAGGTCATCGCTCTGGCCGTGGCGCTGCAGAGCACCGCCCACCCAGCGATCGCGGAGGACGCCGACCGGGCGCTCACGACGATCCGCAGCGTCCTTCCTCCACGCCTACGGCAGCGCATAGACGCACTCCACGTCACCCCTGTCCGCCCACACGATCCCGGCATCCCACCACCCCACGCGCTGGACCCGCTCACCGCCGTGAGCGCCGCGATCCAGCGCCGCGAAGAAATCCGCCTCGACTACACCCCACACCCAGAGGCCGCACCTCAGCGACGCCGGGTAGAGCCCCATCACCTCGTGGCCTGGCGCACCCACTGGTACCTGCTGGCCTGGGACCTCGACCGCGACGACTGGCGCACCTTCCGCACCGACCGCATGACCCCACGCACGCCCACCGGTCCACGCTTCACCGCGCGCCAGGTGCCGGGCGGGGACGTCTCCACGTTCATCACCAGCCGGTTCCGGGGCTCTGACGGCACCGATGCGGCCTGGCCCTGCCAAGGCGAGGCCATACTCGACCTCCCCGCCGCAGAAGTCACGCCCCACCTCGCCGACGCCATCGTGGAAACGCTCGGCCCCACGCGATGCCGCGTCATCACAGGATCCTGGTCCTGGACCGCCCTTGCCGCCACCTTTGGCCGTTTCGACGCGGACCTGCACGTCATCGGCCCGCCGGCCTTCCACGAAGCCTGCGCCACACTCGCCCGCCGCTACGCCGCCGCGGCGACGGCCACCGAACCTGACCGGCTGGGCGGACCCGACACGTGACGGTCCGTGGCTCTCGGCGCGGGGCCCGGCGCGCTGGCCGGCATCTGCCAGGTGCACAACTTGTCTGAGCTTCCCCTGTTCTCCGGACACCTGACCTGAGGTCACCCTTGATCATCAGGAAGGATGGCCGCCATGCCCTCACCACACCCGCCCGAGTTCCGCCGCTGTGCCGTCGAGCTGGCGCGCCAGGGTGACAAGTCCCTCGTCCAGCTCGCCAAGGACCTGGGAATCAGCCGTTCGCGTCGAACCGGGTGAACCATGCCGACACCGACGACGGCGAAAAGGGTGAGTCAATTGGAACAGATCATTCCGTTCTGGTATAGTGGAATCACCTGTCTGACCACCTCTCACCGTGAAGGACGAGCCTCATGACGACATCGCGTCCCACGCCGACCCCCGAGGGCTACACCACGGTCACTCCGTGGATCGTCACCAAGGACACCGCAGCGCTCATCGACTTCATCACCGAGGCCTTCGACGCCGAAGAGCTCAGCCGCCTGGAGGTGGGCGACGGTGTGATCGGCCACGCCGAGGCGCGCATCGGCGACTCCATCGTGATGATGTTCGACTCGCCCTTCGCCATCGAGACCCCAGGTCTGCTTCGCCTTTACGTCGACGATGCCGACGCAGTCGTCCACCGCGCCGTGAAGGCCGGCGCCACCGTGGTGACAGAGACGACCGAGTTGCTCTGGGGTGACAAGGTCGGACGTGTGCGCGACCCGCTGGGCAACATCTGGTGGATTCAACAGCGCCTTGCCGAACTGACCCCCGAACAGATCGCGGCACGGGCACAAGACCCCAAGTACGCCAAGGCCATGACCTATGTCCAGTCAAGCCTGGGACCTGCTCTGCCCGCACCTCGGCGACACTGATGGCTCACCGCTCTGACTGCGCAAGGATCGACGGGCTCGAGCGATCGCTTGTGGTCATCGTTGGTCGACGCGCGCCTGGCCGCGTCGGCGGTCGACGCTGCGGCCGCGGTCGACGGTCGTCTTAGGGTGATCGATGCGATGCCACCGAGCTGGTGCACGGGCAGTACCTCGACCTGCAGGGTCACCAGGAGCCAGGTCGGGTGCTGGACTCCCCGCTTGCCGGTCAATGCGGTGTCGACGAGCCTCGGCGACTCGATCGTGAGCACGGTCTCGCCGCGGACCGCGCTGGCGAGGCCGGCGTCGGCGGCAGCCGCTCACGCTCGCCGTCGGCAGCGTGGACTAAACACCCTTCGAGCGCTTGGTCTGAGCTGGGTGAGGGACGCGGATTCACGTGTCGCGGATCTTGATGCCGGGGCGCCAGCCGAGCATGCGGGAGACGCCGAGGCCACCTGCGATCAGCGACGGAAGCACCGCTTGGTGTTGTACTGAACCGCTGCGCACCACGACGGACATCGCCGCCACGACGCGGCCTTCAACGTCCACGATTCGAGTGGCGATCGAGTCGGCGCCGTCGGTGAGTTCGCTCCGGACGGTCGCGTAGCCGGTGCGGCGGCATTCGGCGAGCTCGCTTCTGAGGACGGTCGGGTCGGTGGTGGTCTGGGGCGTATACCGGTGCAGCTTGCCGGACAGGACCTTATCGATCTGGTCGGCGCCGCCGTGGGCGAGGAGCACCTTTCCCACGCCCGAGCAGTGCAGTGGAAGCCGGCCTCCTACATGGGAGACGAGGTGCTGCGCCTGCGGGGCGGACAGCCTTTCGATGATGACGGCCTCGGTTCCCTCCAGGACCGCCAGTTGCACGTGCTGGTGGAGTGCCGTGTAGAGATCTTCCATGAAGGGCTGGGCCTTGGAGCGCAGCGACTCGGTGAGCGGGGCCAGCGTGCCGAGTTGCCACAGCCGCAGGCCGATTGTGAAGCGGCCGTCGTGCTGCCGGTTCAACGCGCCGACGTCGGTGAGCTCCATCGCCAGTCGGCGGACGGTCGCGTGCGGCAGGCCCGTCTTGCGCACCAGTTCGGCGAGGCTGAGAGTGCTCTGATCGGGCTGGAACGCGAACAGGACCTCCAGGAGTCGTGAACTCACGCTCCTGCCGGGCTCGCTGGTCCGAGGCATTCCGGGCCCCCTTTCATCTGGCGCGATGGTAGCCGACGATGTTCATAGGATGACCATCAGCGCGCCTTCCGCCCGGCTGACCATGCAGCATGGCGCTGTCAATGTGGATGCGGGAAAACGGGCTGCGGGGTCGAAGACTGAGATGCTCGGGTCGAACATCGAGACACCGGAGATCGCGATCCTCGGCGGCGGGATCGGTGGCCTCGCGGCCGCCGCCTTCCTTCGTCGAGCGGGTCTTCGCAGCATGGTGTACGAGCAGGCGCCGGCGCTGAAGGAGGTCGGCGCCGGGCTGGTGGTGGCCCCCAACGCCGCCCGGCTCCTGCGCCGGCTCGGCGTCATGGAGGCCTTGCTGCGCGGCGCCGTCCGGTTGGACGTCGGGTGGGAGTTCCGCCGCTGGCAGGACGGGACGGTCCTGTCCGCCGAAGACCTCGCGACCGGCTGCGAGCGGCTCTACGGCGAGCACACCTACACGGTGCATCGCGCCGAACTGCTGGAGGTCATCAGGAGCGCCGTACCGGAGGAGACGGTCCGGCTCGGCAACCGCTGCACCACGCTCGACCTGGGGGGCGAACGCCCGTCGCTGCGGTTCGCTGACGGAGAGGTCGTCGAGGCGGACATCGTCATCGGGGCGGACGGCGTCCACTCGGTGGTGCGAGGCGCCATCGCCGAACCGCGGCCGGCCGCCTTCTCGGGCCTGTGCGCGTTCCGTGCCCTGGTCCCGGGCGATCGCGCGCCGTCGTTCGCCCGGCGGCACGCGCAGACCTTGTGGATCGGTCCAAACCATCACCTGGTGCACTACCCCATCTCCGCGGGAAGGTTCGTGAACCTGGTGGCCTTCGCCCCGGCGGGTGAGGACCTGGTGGAGTCGTGGACGGCGCAGGCGACGATCGAGGAGTTCCTCCTCGAATTCGACGGATGGGACCCGAGGCTCGTCGACCTCATCCGCGCCGCGGAGACACCAGGTCGATGGGCCCTGCTGGACCGCGCGCCGCTTCCCCGGTGGAGCCGCGGGCCGGTGACGCTGCTCGGGGACGCCGCGCACCCCATGTTCCCGTTCTTCGCGCAAGGAGCCGCGCAGGCGATCGAGGACGCCGCGGTCCTGTCCCGCTGCCTCGCCGAAGAGCCCGCCGACCCCGCCCGGGCGCTGCGCCGTTACGAGGCCCTGCGTCTTCCGCGCACGACCCGGCTGCAAGCGGTGAGCCATGCGCGGTCGGACATCAACCACCTTCCCGACGGGCCCGAACAGCGTGCCCGTGACGCGTCGTTCACCGAGAACGATCCGCTGGTCGCCAACGGCTGGATCTACGAGTACGACCCCGATGTGGCGATGGCCGCCGAGACCGCCGCGGGCTGACCGGCTACTCGGTGTGTTCGTTGAATGGACGTTCGCGTTGTGATCAGCCGGACGTCCGTCTGAGACTGCCGGGCACCGGCGGCGTCCCGCCGGAGCCGCCGACCTGAGCCTCCGACCTGAGGGAGATTCCATGACCGCCACCGACGAGGCCCTCATCGCCCACCCCGCCGTCGCGCGGGTGAACTTCACCGGCTCCACCCGCGTCGGCCGCGTCATCGCCGAGATCGCGGGACGGCACCTCACCCGGACCGTGCTGGAGCTGGGCGGCAAGGCCCCGATGCTGGTGCTCGCCGACGCCGACCTGCAGGCGGCCGTCGAGGCCGCGACGTTCGGCGCGTTCCTGAACCAGGGCCAGGTCTGCATGTCCACCGAACGGCTGATCGTGGACCGTTCGGTCGCCGACGAGGTCGCCGTCCGGCTGACGGAGCGTGCTGCGGGCCTGGTAGTGGGGCCGCCCGACGACCCGTCCACCCAGCTCGGGCCGATGGTGGGCCGGGAGGCCAGGGACCGTGTGCTCGCGCTGGTGGACAACGCCCGCGAGCACGGCGCCGAGGTGCTGACCGGTGGCGAGGCGGAGGGCCTCTACGTGCGGCCGACGGTGCTGCGGGGAGTGACGCCCGCGATGCGGATCTATTCCGAGGAGTCGTTCGGCCCGGTGCTGTCGATCATCGAGGCGGACGGGACGGACCACGCGGTCGAGATCGCCAACGACACCGAGTACGGACGGCTCGGCCGCCGCGACCCGGCGGGGCAGCGCCCGGTGGTGCCGCGCCCCGGGACGGTGCCGATCGTGAACCAGGGGACGGCGCCGATGACGGCACCGGATCCGGGTGAACCGCTACGGCCCGCGCACGTGTTCGATCTCCTCGCCCGGCTTCTCCCGGCCGACGCCGTCGTGGTCGAAGAGACACCGTCCAGCCGCCCGGAACTTCACCGCCGCGTGCCCGCCCGGACCCCGCTGGGCTTCTTGAGCGCCGCCGCGGGCGGGCTGGGCTTCGGGCTCCCGGCCGCGGTCGGCGTGAAACTCGGCGCTCCCGACCGTCCGGTTGTCGCCGTCCTGGGCGATGGTTCGTCGTTGTACGGGATCCAGGGACTGTGGAGCGCGGCGCACTACCGGGCCGGGGTCCTCTTCGTGGTCCTGGCTAACGGCGGATACGCGATCATGGACCGGCTCGCCGAGCAGGCCGGTCACGGCAAGCCGCCGTGGCCGGGATTCACCGAGGTCAGCGTGTCCGCCATCGCCGCGGGTTTCGGCTGCCCCGCCCAACGGGTCGCGTCCCACGACGAGCTGACACGGATCCTCGCCGAGGTCGTGCCGTCCCTCGCTGACCTGCAGGCGCCCTTGCTGTTGGACGTCGAAGTCGCTCCTGATCCGACTTACGGTTTTTGATCGGCGCGCGAGAGGTCGGCGCCAGTTAAGCGGAGTCATTATCGCCGTCCATTCAACGGACCAGGTGAAGCGGCAGCGGGCAAACGGCTCCTAAGCTGCACGAAACGGGCTGGACCTCGACAATTAACGGCCCTCCAAGGAGCGACGGTATGAAAGTTTTCGATGTACGGGGCATCACGGCGGGTGTCGATGCGGCGCTCGCGGTGGTCGATGATCCGAAGCATCGGCACATGCTGAAGAACTACCGCAGGCACGCGCTTCTGGAGGTGTCCGGACTCTGGGAGGACATCCTCATCCCGGCGATGATCGTCGACCATCCGGTCTATCGGCTCACCGAACGCGGGAAGACGCTGGTCTGCGATGGCATGGCGGAGGTCCGGAAATTCTATTCCGAGATCGTCGGCGGCGGAATGAACGTCTTCGGCGCGCTGGAGGAGGAGGTCGCCGTATCGGACTATGGGATCTTCATCGAGGCCGTCTTCGCCCAGATCGTCCGCGGTGACGCCGCCGCGCTCGCTGGCGAGGACACCGACCCGGACGGCACCTATCAGATCTCGCACCGATTCGCCGCCGCCTGGCCCTACCGCGACGGGCGGCTCGTGGGCGAATTCATCTACGACGACACCGGAAGCTGGCGCGTGGACGAGGTGGAGCATTCCGCGCTCCTGTCACCGGCCGATGCGCGGAAAGCCCTCGCGCCCTACCTGGAGCAGAGCCCGCTCTCGGAGATCGAGAACGGCCTGCGCCTGTTCGAGGACTAGATATGGCGCCGATCAATGACAGGCTCGCGGGTCGATACGTCGACGTCCACGCGCATTTCACGCCGCCGAGCACGGAGGAAGAACGTCTCCGCGTCTGGCAGGCCATGCTGGGCAAGGGCATCTATTTCCCCGAACCGCACGAATGGTCCCTGGAACGCACTTTGGCGTACATGGACGCGTCCGGTACCGCCATGCAGATGCTGAGCAACATCCCCGGCCGCTTGGCGGGCCTCCGCGCGTCGAACGACTACGGGGCGTCCATCGTGGCGGAACACCCGTCGCGGTTCGGTCTCTTGGCCGCCCTCCCCACAGACGACCCCTCGGCCGCCGTGGACGAGGCCATACGGGCGCGCGAGGAACTCGACGCCGACGGGTTCACCGTGACGACGAAATACAACGGCATACACCTGGGCGACGACTCCCTCACCCCATTGTGGGAAATGCTTGACCACTGGGGTGCAGCGGTGTTCGTCCACCCCGACGCGCGCCTGCCGCCCACACTCGACCACCCGGCCCCGCTGTACGAAGTGGCCTTCGACACCGCCCGGACGGTCTTCGACATGATCTTCCGGAAGACAATCAAGCGCCACCCGAACATCACCTTCGTGATCGCTCACTGCGGGGGAGCGTACCCCGCGCTGACCGGGCGGCTCCGGCTGCTGGGAAACGAACCATGGGTCCCACACGGAGTGACGGCCCAGGAAATCGACGAGCAGACATCCTCCCTCTACGTCGACACGGCCGCGACGGCTTTCACACATTCTCTTCTACCGGCGATGGCGACGGTAGGAGCCGGCCACATCGTCTACGGCAGCGACTGGGGCGCACCCTGCACGACCGAGTCGTCCGCCGAATCGAACCGCACAAGCCTCCTCCAGTGCGGCGCATTGTCACTTGAGGAGGAAGGCGGTGTCAGAGCCCGGGCGCTCGATCTTTTCCCGCGAGCGGCGCGGCGCCTCGCCGACGCCGAGCCGCTTTCCGAGGAATTCGTCGGATAAGGGCCGGGCGGTAACGGCCGCCGTATTTCAAGCTCCCCACCAGAGTGCCCCCCGTGTGTCTTTGACGCGCTCAAGAAAAATCCGAACCCACTCATGGGGAGTCATCCATGTCCGTCACCAGTTTCTTCCGCCGCCCTGATCCGGGCGCCGCGGGCGCGAACCGGCAGAACACACTCGTCCTCATCATGTTCTTCGCGGCCGGGATCGTGTTCCTCGACCGCTTCGGCATCACCTTCCTCTTCCCGCAGATCGGCGATGACCTTCATCTGAACCACAGCCAGCTCGGCTCGCTGGTCTCAATCACCGCCGTGACATGGGCGATCTCCAGCCTGATCTTCTCGGTCGTGTCCGACCGCCTCGGCGGCCGGACCAAATGGATGATCGTCGCGAGCCTGGTCCTGTTCTCCACCGCCGTCGGCCTGATCGGCCTGGCGCAGGACTACGGGACCATGCTGCTGCTCCGCGCGGTCATCGGCTTCTGCGAGGGCCCCGCGCTGCCCCTGATCCAGGGCGCGGTCGCCCGCGCGTCATCGCCGGAGCGGCGCGGCCGGAACATGGGCATCGTCATCGCCGGGACGCTGCTCATCGGGAGCGCGCTGGCACCGAGCATCATGATCGGGCTCGCCACGGCGCTGAACTGGCGGCTCGCCTTCCCGCTCGTCGCCGTCCCGGGCATCGTCGTGGCGCTCCTCGTGGCGCTCTTCATGCGCGAGGATCGCACGGCCGGCGCCGACGCCCCGCGCGTCAAGGCTCGGGACTTCCGCCTCGTCCTGGCCAACCGCAACGTCCTGCTGGCGCTTGTCGGCACGACCGTTTGCCTCGGCACGAACATCGGCTTCGGCGCGTTCGCGCCCACCTACCTGCACGAGGAGGGGCTCTCCCGGAGCACCGCGACGCTCGTGCTCACCGTGTACGGCTGCATCATCGCGCTCGGCAGCATCATCGCCCCCGCGGTGTCGGACCGCGTCGGACGCAAACCGGCACTGTTCGCGGCGGCGATCTGCAGCGGGCTCGTGCCGCTGTTCTTCGTCCTGTTCGCTCACTCGGTGCCCCTGCTCCTGGCGTCGCTGGTCGTCGGCCTGATGGCGGGCGGCTCGCTCACGCTGATCACCTATGTGGTGCCCGGCGAGTCGGTGCCCCGGGAGCTGATGGCCACGGCGTTCGCCCTGCAGATCGCCGTGGGCGAGACCCTCGGCGGCGCGCTCGGCCCGCAGCTCGGCGGCGCGCTCGCCGACGCGACCCACAGCCTGAAGAGCGCGCTGCTGCTGTACGCCGCGGCGCCGATCCTGCTGGCCGTGGTGGCGCTGCTGATCCGCGAGACCGCCCCTCGCCTGGGCAAGAGAACGTCCACCCGGAAAGCCCACGAGGCGAGCGGCGAGGCCGCCCTGTCCTGACTGCGCCTCATCCCGACGAAGGCGGGTCCACCCGGTGTGACAGATGCCGGGTGGACCCGCCGAGGGTCAGGAGGATCAGTTCAGCTGTTCTCAGGGAAGCCAAGGTCGAGCCCGCTTCGCGCGGGTTCCGGCCAGCGGCTCGTGACCACCTTGCCGCGGGTGAAGAAGTGCACGCCTTCGGTGCCGTGCGCGTGGGTGTCACCGAAGAGCGAGTTCTTCCAGCCGCCGAAGCTGTAGTACGCCATCGGCACCGGGACGGGCACGTTGACGCCGACCATCCCGGCCTCGACCTCGTTCTGGAACCGCCGGGCCGCACCGCCGTCCCTGGTGAAGACGCAGGCGCCGTTTCCGTAGGGATTGGTGTTGATCAGCGTCATGGCCTCGTCGTAGGAGCCGGCCCGGACCACCGACAGCACCGGCCCGAAGATCTCATCCGTGTAGACCTTCATCTCGGGGGTGACGTGGTCGAGAAGCGTCGGACCGAGCCAGAAGCCGCCTGCCGCCCCGTCCGGCCGGACGTGACGGCCGTCGAGGACGACCGACGCCCCGTTCCTCTCTCCGGAGTCGATGTAACCGGCCACCTTGTCGCGGTGCTGCGCGGTCACTAGCGGGCCCATGTCGCAGGAGCGGGTGCCGTCACCGACCCTGATGGCCGCGGCCCGTTCGGCGATCTTGGGGACGAGCCGGTCGGCGACGTCGCCGACGGCGACCACGACGCTGACGGCCATGCAGCGTTCGCCGGCGGAGCCGAAGCCGGCGTTCACCGCGGCGTCGGCGGTGGCGTCGAGGTCGGCGTCGGGAAGGACGAGCATGTGGTTTTTCGCGCCCCCGAGCGCCTGCACGCGCTTTCCGTGGGCGCTCGCGGTGGCGTAGACGTACTGGGCGATCGGGGTGGAGCCGACGAACGAGACTGCCTTGATCCCAGGGTTGGTCAGCAGTTCGTCGACCGCGGTCTTGCCGCCTTGGAGGACGGTGAACACGCCCGCGGGCAGTCCCGCCTCGGCCCAGAGCTCGGCCAGCCAAAGCGCGGCGGACGGGTCCTTCTCGCTGGGCTTGAGCACAACGGTGTTGCCCGCGGCGATCGCGATCGGGAAGAACCACAGCGGGACCATCGCTGGGAAGTTGAACGGCGAGATGATCCCCACCGGGCCCAGCGGCTGGCGCATCGAGCAGACATCGACACTGGTCGAGGCGTTCTCCGTCATCGCGCCCTTGAGCAGATGCGGCATTCCGCAGGCGAACTCGACGACCTCCTGGCCCCGGCTGATCTCGCCGAGCGCGTCGGAGAGCACCTTGCCGTGCTCGGCGGTGATCAGCTTTGCCAGCTCCGGCCTGCGCTGGTCCAGCAGTTCCCGGAACCGAAAGACGATCTGAGTGCGCTTGGTCAGGGAGAGGTCCCGCCAGGCCGGGAAGGCCGCCTTCGCCGAGGCGATCGCGACGCGCCCGTCGGCGGCGTCCGCCATCGAGACCCGGCCGGTGACCCGCCCTGTCGCCGGGTCCGTCACGGGCGCGGTGTCTCCGCTGGAGCCGAGGAACTCCTTGCCGTCGACCCAGTGCCCTATCTCGCGCACGTCGTTGACGGAAGTGGTCACGCGTCCTCCTCCGTCGCGGCGGGCGCGCCGTCCAGCGGGCCGCCGAGCAGGCCGCCGAGCAGGCCGCCGAGCAGGCCGGTCAGCTCGGACACGGCGGCGTCGGTGGCGGGGGACAAGCCGGGCATGCCGAAGAACGGGTGGATGAGGCCGGGGTAGACGCGCAGGGAGGTGGGCACGCCCGCCTCCAGGAGCCGGGCCGCGTAGACGGTGCCGTCATCGCGCAGGGGGTCGAACCCTGCCACCCCGATGACCGCCGGGGCGACCCCGGTCAGGTCGGGCGCCAGGGCGGGCGAGACGAGCGGGTCCGCGGCGCGGGCGTCATCGTCACCGAAGTAGAGCTTTCGGATGACGGCGAGGTCGTCGCGGGTCAGGAAGTAGCCGTCGGCGTTCTGGGCGACGGACGGGTACCAGGCCGCGAAGTTCGTCACCGGCGAGGCCAGCAGTTGGCCGGCCACGGGGATGCCCGCGTCACGGGCGCGCCGTGCCGTGACCGCCGCGAGGTTGGCGCCCGAGCTCTCCCCGGCGAGGCCGACGCGCGCCGGATTGCCGCCGAGGTCACCGACGTGGTCGGCCACCCAGCGCAACGCGGTCATCGCGTCCTCGACCGCGGCCGGGAACGGGTGCTCGGGGGCGAGCCGGTAGTCGACGGAGACCACCCAGGCGCCCAGGTCGTGCGCGAGCCGCCGTGCGACGTCCTGCATGAGATGGGCGCTGCCCATGATGAAGCCGCCGGGGTGGAAGTAGACGACGGTGGGGACCGACTCGTCGGAGAGAGGCCGGACGACCTTGAGGCGTAGCCCGTGGACGGTGACGTCGTCAACGCTCTTGACGGGGGCGAACTCCGCGGGATCCCAGTTGCCCTCGATCGCGGCCCGCATGCGCTCGCGCATCTCGCCGGGCGTCCCGGAGAATCCGGGCGGGACGCCGGCGGAGCGGAGGGCGGACAAGAACCCGGCAACGTCGGGGTCGAGCGTCATAGTGACCTTTCGGGGAGTGGTGGACGTTCGGACGTGATGTCAGCCGCCGAGAAGGCGGCGGTGGGAGGCCAGCGCGAGTTCCCTCGCGCGGTCGATGCCGCCCGCTCCGTCGCCGGCGAGCGAACCGGCTCGCTTGCGGACGACGCCGTCGACCAGGACGGTGTCGACGTTGCCCGGGTGCGCGGAGCAGACCAGCGCGGCCACCGGGTCGGTGACCGGGAAGAGGTTGGGGTCGGTCGCGCGGACGAGGACGACGTCGGCGCGCTTCCCGGGGCTGAGGCTGCCGATCCGGTCGCCGAGCCCCAGCGTGTCGGCGCCACCCTGGGTGGCCATCGCGAAGACCTCGGCGACGCTGAACGGGTCGAGCTTGCCGGCGAACCGGGTGCGTCCCTCGGCGAGCTGGCTGCGATGGGCGGCCAGGCCCGCGCGCATCTGGGTGAACAGGTCGGCGGCCCCGGCGGTCTCGGTGTCGGTACTCAGCCCGGCCGTGATCCCGAACGCCCGCACGCGGTCGATCGGGGTGTGCCCGATGCCGGGCAGCGCCTGCTCGTGGTGCGGTGCGAGCACGACGGCCGCGCCGTGGTCGGCCATCATCGCGAACTCGTCGTCGGCGGACTCGCTGCAGTGCACGAAGCTCAGGTCCGGGCCGAGCAGCCCGGCGCGTCCCAGCTGCGCGATCGCGGCCATCGCGCCGTACTCGGGGCCGCAGCCCATGTGGATGGACGTGCGGATCCCCAGGTCACGCGCCATGGCGAGGTCGGCGCGGGTCGCCTCCAGCGTGGACAGCTCCGGGCCACGCCCGGCCAGGTGCAGCGTGACCAGGGCGTCGTCGTCCGGCAGCAGCTCGCGGTGGATGCGCCGGACGTCATCGGTGTGCGGCCGGTCGCTGCCGGCGATCCACGCCGGAAGGTCGACCAGCGGCCAGCCGTGCCCGAAGATCGCGCGGATTCCGCTGTCGCGCAGCGCCGCGATGGCCTGGTCGCTGTGCTCGGGCGAGTTCTGGACGTGCGACCAGTCCATGAGCGCGGTGGTGCCCGCGTCGAGGGCGGACAGGGCGCCGAGCAGGTTGCCGGCGTACACGTCCTCGGGGCGGTACAGCGGCCCGAGCCTGCCGAACATCTCTCCGAAGTAGGTCTGCAGGTCAAGCTCGGTGCAGCGGTGCCGGACGGCGGACTGCCAGGTGTGCTTGTGGGCGTCGACCAGCCCGGGAAGGACGATCATGTCGCGGGCGTCGATCACCTCGGCGCCGTCGCCGGGCAGGCCCCGCCCGACGGCGGTGATCCGGCCGTCCTCGATCAGGACGTCGCAGCCGGTGAGCGTGCCGAGCCCCGGGTCGCCGGTGACGACCCAGCCGTTGTCGATGAGAATGCGCCGCGGCGCGCGGTCGGTCATGTCCGCTCCCTGTCTCACGCGTGTTCGGGCTGCTGGACGGCGTCCGCGCCTGCCCGCACCGGCTCGCCCGCCCGCATCAAGTCGTCCGCCTGTACCGGTTCGCCCGCCTCCTGCCGCGTCGCGGTCTGGTAGGCGGCGGTGACCTGCTCGTCGGTGGGCCGTGCCGCCCAGGCGCGCGCCACATAGGCGTCGGGACGGATCAGCACCGCCGCGGCGCCGCCGAACCGCTCCGCCAGCGCGGCGGCCGGGGCCGTCACCGTGGTGATCACGTCGGGCAGCGTCCGGGGGGCGCCCGCGGGGCCGGCGGCGTCGGCCAGCACGAAGCCGGCGTCCTTGGCGACCCGGGTGTAGGACGAGGCGGATGGGGCGCCGGCGGTGTCGACGGGGAAGTCGCTCACCCGGGCGCCGTCCGCGTCATGGGGGTCGGAGTCGTGGTGGTAGGAGGTGCCGAAGCCGCTCAGCCGGTCGCGGAGGATCGTGTTGACCTCCGGGATCGGCACGAGCTCCCGCTCGACGAAGTCCTTGAGGGCCAGCCCGGCGTGGGAGAAGTCGAAATGCAGCCCGCACTGCGCCGCGACGTCGTCCATCAGCGTCTTGAGCACCGGATGCCGCTCTTCGTGGTAGCTGTCGAGCAGCGCGTCGGGGGCGCGTCCGGTCGCTACCCAGCCGAGTTTCCAGCCGAGGTTGAAGGCGTCCTGGATGCAGTAGTTCATCCCGATGCCGCTCGCGGGGTAGTGCACGCGGGTCGCCTCCCCGGCGAGCAGCACCCGTCCGCGGCGGAACTCGGGGACCATCCGGTGCGCGTCGCCGTAGCGCGACAGCCACTGCGCCGACGTCACGCCGAAGTCGTCCCCGAAGATCAGCCGCAGCGATTCCCGGACCTCGTCCATGGTGACCGGCTCGTGCTTGGGCACGTGGCGGCAGCGTTCGGCGACGATGATGAACCGGGTGATGCCCCGGCCGAAGGGGTAGGAGAGCACCCAGCCGTGCTCGTTGCGTTTCATCTGCATCGACGCCTGCCAGGGAAAGGACAGATGGGCGTCCACGGCCACAGCGGTCATCCGCGTCGGATGGCCGTCGAAGGGGATGCCGGCCACCTCGCGGACGAGGCTGCGGGCGCCATCGGCCCCCACCAGATAGGGCGCGCTGAATTCGAGTGCGTCGCCTGCGGAGTCCCGGGCGGTGACCGTGACCCCGCCGGGGGTCTCGGCGTGGCCGAGGTAGGTGAGCCCGCGGCGCAGGTCGGCGCCCTGTTCCACGGCCCATTCCGCCAGCAGGTGCTCGGTGGTCATCTGCGGCAGGATCAGCGCGTAGGGGAACTTGCTGTCGAGCTGGTCGTAGCGCAGCCCGATCAGGCCGGCGTAGATGTAGCGCGGTACCTCGAAGTCGGGCCGCCACTTCTCGGCCGCGGCGCGGAACCGGTCCATGAGGCCGCGGACGTCGAACAGCTCCAGCACGCGCGGCTGGATCACTCCGGCCCGTGAGTGGGTGTCCTCCGTGCGGCGCTCCAACACGACGACCCGGGCCCCGGCGCGCGCGGCCTCTGCGGCGACCGTCAGGCCGGCGGGTCCGCCGCCGATGACGACGACATCGGCGGATGTGGCGCTGTTCGACATGTGCTGCCTCCACTGAGTGACCGTTAGACGGTAAACTGACCGTCAGTCGGTCAATCCTGCTGCGTCCCAGCAGCATGGGACGCGTGACCGCCGCTGTCAAGAGAAGAGTCCATTCATTGCACCCCTCACTTGTCCTGCGAGGACGACGTGAACAAGGGGGAAGCAAAGCAGGCGGGCACTTGACCGAAGAGCGGTCGCACCCCGTACTCTTGGCCGGACAAGACTGGCGAGTGGCGATCGGCCACCGGCGAAGGGAGCCACATGCCGCGCGACGACGCCGGCCCGGACTTCATCGAGGCCCTGGCCCGCGGTCTCGACGTGATCAGATGCTTCGGCTCGCACCGGGTGCCGATGTCCCTCACCGAGATCGCGGCCGCGACCGGGCTGGCCCGGCCGACCGCCCGCCGGATCGTCCTCACGCTCGAACACCTCGGGTACGCGCGCTCGACGCCCGAGGGCGTCGTCCTCACCCCCCGGGTGCTGGAGCTGGGCGTGGCCTACACGCTGTCCACCGGCCTGTGGGAGGTCGCGCTCCCTCACCTGCGCGACCTCGTAAAGCAGACCGGCCAGGCCGCCTCCATGGCCGAGCTGGACGGCTCGGACATCGTCTACACCGCCCGCGTCGAGGTCCCCAAGGTGGTGGCCGTCAACGTCAAGGTGGGCATGCGCCTCCCCGCCGCCAGCACCGCGCTCGGCAAGGTCCTCCTCGCGTCCCTGGACCCCGACGCCCTGCACACGGCACTGCGCGCGGAGACGCGATCCCCGATCAAACCCCACCGGCCCAAGCCGATCGACGAGATCGAGGCCGAGCTACGGGAGGTGCGCGCCCGCGGCTGGGCCTCGACCGACGGCGAGGTGGCGCCCGGAATCCGCTCCGTCGCCGCGCCCCTGCGCGACGGCGACGGACGGACGGTCGCCGCGGTCAACGTCACGGCGATCGCCGCCGAGGTCGCCCACCGCGAGCTGATCGACGACCTGCTGCCCCTCCTGCTCCAGACGACCGGCGCGATCGGACGCGACTACGAACTCATCCACGCCGCGCCGCAGCGAGCCCTGCGCGCCACGTGACCGACGAGAGCACGGAAGACGATGATGGATTCGCACACTCCACCGGACCCGGCCCAGCTGTTCAGCGAGGAACGGTCGGCCGACGTGGTCGCCGCCAGTTTTGCCCGGACGCCCGACCCGCGGTTGCGGCGGATCCTCACCTCGCTCGTACGGCACCTGCACGGCTTCGTGAAGGACGTCGAGCTCACTGAGCGGGAGTGGGCGGCGGCGATCGAGTTCCTCACCGCGACCGGGCAGGCGTGCACGAGCACCCGGCAGGAGTTCATCCTGCTCTCCGACGTGCTGGGCGCCTCGATGCTGGTCGAGACCATCAACAACCGGGCCGGTGAGGGGCTGACCGAGTCCACGGTGGAAGGGCCCTTCCACATGGTCGCCTCCCCGCCCCGGGAGCTGGGCGCCGACATCGCCGAGGACGGCAAGGGCACCCCGTGCCTGGTCACCGGAAGCGTCGCGGGCCCGGACGGGCGGCCCGTCCCGGCGGCGGCGGTCGATGTGTGGCAGGCCAACGACGAGGGCTTCTACGACGTGCAGCAGCCCGGCGTGCAGCCGGACCTGAATCTGCGCGGGCTGTTCACCGCGGACGGCGAGGGGCGGTTCTGGTTCCGCTCGATCGTCCCGCGCCACTACCCGATCCCGCAGGACGGCCCGGTCGGGCGGCTGCTGGAGGCGACGGCCCGGCATCCGAACCGGCCCGCGCACATCCACTTCGAGGTGTCCGCGCCCGGCTACCGCACTGTGACCACTCACCTGTTCGTCGCCGGGGCGCCGTTCATCGACTCCGACGCCGTGTTCGGGGTCAAGCCCAGCCTGGTGCGCGAGTTCCCCGAGGTCGACGACCCAGAGCGCGCGGCCACGGCCGGCCTGCCCAACCCGTTCCGCACGGTGAACTTCGACGTCGTCCTCCGCCCCGACACCGCCGACCTGGAAGCGTGACCATGGTCCAGACCTCCTTCTCCTACGACGCGCTGCCGATGCGTGTGCTGTTCGGGTCTGGTGTCGTCGCGTCCCTGCCCGAGGAGGTCGCGCGGCTGGGCGCGCGCCGCGCCCTCGTGCTTTGCTCGCCCGAGCAGCGCGCGACCGGGGAGACCATCGCGGAGGCGCTGGGCGAGCGTTCCGCGGGCGTCCTCGCCGAAGCGCGCATGCACGTCCCGGTCGAGGTCGCACGGCACGCCCGCGGCCGCGCCGCCGAGCTCGGCGCCGACGCCTGCGTGACGGTCGGCGGCGGATCGGCCATCGGCCTGGGCAAGGCCATCGCGCTGGAGCACGACCTGCCGGTGATCGCCGTCCCCACGACCTACGCGGGCTCGGAGATGACCACCGTGTGGGGCCTCACCGAGAACGGCCGCAAGCGGACCGGCAAGGATCCGCGGGTGCTGCCCGCGAGCGTCCTGTACGACCCCGACCTCACCTTCGGCCTCCCCATCGCCATGTCGGTGACCAGCGGATTCAACGCCGTCGCCCACGCGGTCGAGGCGCTCTACGCACCGGACCGCTCCCCGGTCGTCTCGCTGATGGCCCAAGAGGGCGTGCGCGCAATGACCGAGGCGCTTCCAGGCGTGTTCGCCGATGGACGCGACCTCGGCGCCCGCACCACGGCGCTGTACGCGTCCTGGCTGTGCGGCGCCGCCCTGGGCGCCACGACCATGTCCCTGCACCACAAACTCTGCCACGCTCTCGGCGGGACGCTCGACCTCCCGCACGCCGCGACCCACACCGTGGTCCTGCCGCACGCACTCGCCTACAACCAGCCCGCCGCCCCCGAAGCGACCGAAGCCCTGGCACGAGCGCTGGACTCCGGCGACCCCGCTGGCCGCCTCTGGGATCTGGCGGCCTCCCTGGACGCGCCCCGGTCCCTGCGCGAGCTCGGCATGGCCGAAGGCGACATCGACCCCGTCCGCGAGCAGGTCCTGAACGCCCCGTACGCGAACCCCGCGCCCGTCACCCGCGACGGCGTGACGCGCCTGCTCCACGCCGCCTGGAGCGGCGAGCGTCCAGCGCCACGGTCCTGACCCGCTGGGCCACATCACGTTTCGGAAGCCCTCCACGTGACGTGGCCCGGTCGTGCGCGGCCCCGGCGGCGGCGCGACCGCCGGGGCCCGCCATCTACCGGTTGCCCTGGCGGGCGCCCGCGAGCGGGCCACCGCGCCGGCGCGCCAGCAGGGTGGAGACGGCGACCGCGACGATCAGAGCCGCGCCGTTGAACACGGCGGGGACCCACTCCGCGGTGCCCGCGAGCGTCAGGCCGCTGACCGACACGGCGACGAACAACGTGCCGACGACCGCACCCAGCACGTTGTAGCGGCCGGGATCGATCGCCGTGGCGCCCAGGAAGACGGCCGCGAGTGCCGGGAACAGGAGATCGGCACCGCTGTCCACGAGCCCTCCGCCGTTCCGGGCGGTGAGGATCACACCGGCGATGCCCGCGAGACCGCCCGACGTCACCAGTGCGCCGAAGGTCAGCGTGGTGACCGGGATGCCGACCAGCCGGGCGGCGGAGGCGTTGCTCCCGACCGCGTAGAGCCGTCGGCCGAAGGCGGTGTGGGCCAAGGTGAACCAGCAGACGGCGGTGATGAGCGCCACCAGCCAGATGACGCGGGGAAGGCCGAGCCACGTCAGCGACCCGAAGTCCCGCAGCGGCTGCGAGATCCCGCGGACGAGATCGACGCCCTGCGTGTACCACTGCACCAGGCCCGGGAGAAGCGTGGCGGTACCGATTGTGATGACGAACGCGTTGAGCCGCAGGAGGGCGACGAGCACGGCGTTGACCAGGCCGACCAGCACGCCGGCGCCCACACCGCACAGGACCGCGAGCGGCAGCGGGGCGTCGTGGTTCGATATCGTCGCGGCACAGACGATCGACGACACCAGCGACGTGGCCGCGACGGAGAAGTCGAACTGGCCGCACGCGAGCGGGAAGACCGCGGCGACGGCGAGCACGGCGACCACGGCGATGCTCGCGAGCACCGACTGGACGTTGGCGGTGCTGGTGAACGCCGTCGAGCTCGCGGGCAGGACGCTGAAGAACGCGATGACTCCGACGAGCAGAAGCACCAGGCCGTACCGCTCCCCGTACGCGCTGAGGCGTCCGGTCCGTGCGGCGGGCGGCCGGGCCTCCGCCGATTCCCGCGCCGGTTCACGCAGACGGGTCCCGCTCATGATTCCTCCTGGTCCGCGTACGAGTACCTGACGATCTTCTGGACCGAGACCGCCTCTCCGGAGAGCTCCGCCGTCACGCGTCCCGCCCTGAGGACCACCACCCGGTCGCAGAGGTGGGCCAGCTCCTCGACGTCGGACGAGGCGACGAGCACGGACGTGCCGGCGGCGGCGACCGCGCGGACCCGCTCGTAGATGTCGGCGCGGGACATGACGTCCACGCCCTGGGTCGGCTCGTCCAGGAGCAGAAGGCGCGGGGCGCGCTGCAGCCAGCGGGCGACGACGACCTTCTGCTGGTTGCCGCCCGACAGCCGGGTCACCGTCTGGTCCGGCCCCGCGGTCTTGATCCGCAGGTCGCCGATGACGCCGGCGGCCGTGTCCCGCTCACGCGAGCGGACGAGCCGCGTCCAGCGCACGTAGCGCGCCAGCGTGGCGACGGTGATGTTCTGGGCGACCGACGACTCGTGGAAGAGGGCGTCCGCGAGCCGGTCCTCGGGGACGAGGGCGACCCCGCGGCGCATGGCCGCCTTGATCGACGGTGCCGCGATCGCCTCGCCCTCGAACGTCAGCGTCCCGGACGTCGGGCGGACCGCGCCGAAGATCGTTCTCAGCAGCGTCGACCGGCCGGATCCGAGCAGGCCGGCCAGGCCGACGATCTCCCCGGCCCAGATTTCCAGGTCGATGCCGCTGATCCCGGCGGCCGACAGCCCCCGCGCTTCGAGCACGGGAGCCGGGCCGCCGGCCGGGCGCGGCCCGGCCGCCGAGGCCGCGGGGTTCTCATCGCCGTAAAGCGTGCCGAGGGAGCGGCCGGCCATGAGCTCGGCGAGCTGAAGCTGGTCCAGCCCCCGTGCTCCGCGGGTGGCCGCGACCGCGCCGTCGCGCAGGACGGTGACGGAGTCGGCCAGTGAGAGCACCTCGTCGAGCCTGTGGCTGACGTACAGGATGGTCTGCCCTTGCCGTGCGCGCCTGGAGAGCGCTTCGAGGAGGATGTCGGCCTCGTGGTGCGGAAGGCTCGCGGTCGGTTCGTCGAGGACCAGGACCTGCTCCGGGCCGTCGTCGGCCAGGGCGCGCGCGATCGCGACCATCGCGCGGTCCGCGGGACGCAGGGCGCGGACGACCGCCGTGGGACTGACGTCGAGTTCGAACCGTCCCAGCAGCGACTCCGTGGTCTCGTGCAGCTTCCGCCACGCGATCCGGCGGCCACCGCCCCTCGGAAAGCCCCGGGTGAAGGCGAAGTTCTCGGCGACGGTCATGTCGGGAAGAAGTCCGAGGTCCTGGTGCACGAACCGCAGCCCGGCCTCCCGGGCGTGGGCCGGAGTGAACCCGGCCAGGTCCGTTCCGGCACGGCCGGGGCGGCTGAGCACTCCGCTGTCAGCGCGTTCGATCCCGGCGAGGACCTTGATCAGGGTCGACTTCCCCGAGCCGTTGCCGCCGGCGAGCGCGTGGATGTGGCCTCGGGTGAGCTCGAACGACACGCCCCGCAGCACCGAGGCCGATCCGTATGACTTGTTCACGCCCGACACCGCGAGCGACGTAGGGTGTCCGGCCGCCGGGGTCGAGGCCGCGGGGCCGCCGGGCCTTGCGGTGGTCACAGTCCCCATGCCCGCCGGTAGGCCGACATGAAGTCGACCGGCGCCCGGTACGGGCCCGAGCCCGGCAGGCTCACCTCGGAGTCGATGACCTGGAAGCCCATGCCGGACGGTGCGGGAGGCTCACCGGCGAAGGCCCGGATGAGGGTGTCGATCGACGCCCATCCGTACCAGTCGATCGGCTGCCCGATCGCCGCGCTCTGCCCCTGGTTCTGCCGGATCAGACCGAGGTTCGGCGGCAGTCCCTCGCCGCCGATCAGCTTCACGTCCGCCCGGCGCGGCGAACCGGCGACGGCCTGGCCCGCGCCCGCGAGCACAAGCGAGTCCAGCGGTACCGCCACCCAGTTCGCCTGCGGATTCTTCAGCAGCGCCGACTCGATGATCTGCCGGGTGTTGCCAAAGGACTGGTGCGTCACCTCGACCGTCTCGACCTCGCAGGACGCGCACTCTTTCATTCTCCGCTGGAATCCCTCGTGCAGGGCGGCACCGATGTTGGTCCCCGTGAAATGCAGCTCGATCACGTTGGCCGTGCCGCCGGAGCGTGCCTTGACCCACTCGGCCCGGGCCGCACCGATCGCCTGCTGATATGCCTCGTTGGTCCGGTACTTCTCGGAGGGGACGACCGACTCGGTGAACAGCTTCTCGCCCGTGGCGCTCTCCCCGGTGTCGCAGTCGAAGCCCCAGAAATTGATGGTCGTGATCTTGGCGGCCTTCGCCTCGCCGAGCGGTTCCTTGACGGCCACGCAGTCGATCGCCTCGGTCACGATCGCATCGACCTTCGCCGCGATCCCCTGGCGGACACAGCCGGCGAACGCGCCGCCCGCATTGAGCTTGCCGTCACATATCTGGGCGGTCCATCCCACCGCCTCGGCCGCCTTCTTCGCGGCCTCGGCCCCGGTCTGGCAGCCGATGGCGCTCTGGCCGCAGGAGACGATCCAGACCTTCTTGGCGCCCGCGACGGCCGGAGCCTTCGCCGGCGGCCGCCCGTAGGTGCCGGTCCCGGCCAATTCCGTGAGCGCCGCGGTCGTCGTGTCCGCTCCACGGCCGGAGGACCGTTCATCGGACGATCCGCAGGCGCTGAGCGCGAGTGCTAGTACACCGATTGCGGCGACACCTTGGATTTGGCGTGAGCCTGCCACTGTCGTACCTCCTGGATCCTCGCCTGCGACGTGCGCGGGCCGTGTCGCTCCGCGCCGCGTCCCGCCTGGTCGTATAGCGGCGACTTGTACGCAGTGCGGTCGAAGGTAAGTGGCGCTGTTCACGAGTGTCAAGCACTGCGCGGGTCCGACCTGCACTGCCATGCCAGATCCCGCTTGGCGTACAGTCGTACGCCAAGCGGTTCGGATGGGTGTTCGTGGCAACGCTCGCCCGCGGTCTCGCCGTCATCAAGGCGTCCGGTTTCTGGCAGCGTGCGATGTCGCTGACCAAGGCCGCGAACGAGACTCGCGCAACGGCGCGCAGGATCCCCCTGACGCTTGGGCAGCCCGAGTGCGTGCGATCGACACCCACCAGGGTTCCGCTCACCTCGCGTCCTCGAACCCGAACGAGGTGCCCGCGCGCATCACCGCGCTAGGGAAGATGCCCTCTCCTCCTGGCGCCTGACGCCCCGCTTGCCCGCTCCTTGCCAGTCCGCTTCTAACGCAGCGGCTACCAACAGGTCCCGCCAGTCGGTGCGGCCGAGTGCGACCGGCTTGCGCGGATGTTCCTGGGCGGCGACAAGAACGGCCACCTGAATCCGTTCGATGGCGATCGAATCGCGAGCTTCACCGGGGAAACGTCGCTGGTCAATCCGGCCAGGGCCTCGATCACCCGATCAGCCGGTGAGGAAAGTTATCGCGCACACGGCGCCGCACCTGCTCGGAAACCTCGTCCACGATTCACGGTCGCGTACACGTCCAATCACGTCCAACCGGCTTGTGCTCGGCATGCCATCGGGCTTTTGAAGCCGTCCCCCGTGCGAGTGAGGCGTCGGGTACCTGCGAGCGAGGCCCGGGATCGGGCGGCGGGGGAGGCTGG
>NZ_VCKW01000603.1 GCF_005889715.1 Actinomadura soli | reverse complement strand
GCTGGGAGTCTTGGTCTGCTGTTTCGGTGCCGTCCCGTTCGGCGATGACGTCGCGGATGCGGCGGCCGAACGAGGCGAGTTTCCCGGCGGAGAATCCTTGGTCGACCATGTCGAGCAGCACGTTCTCAGCAGCCGCGCAGTCCTGGTCGTCGAGCCGGGCGATGGCGTCGGCGATGGTGGAGGCGTACCCGTAGGACAGCTCCCCGGCGGCGAGCATCTTGGTGACCCGTGGGAGCCGGTGCCGCTGCCGGGCCAGGGTGACCCGCTCCCGGGCCCGGGTCTCGCGCATCCCCAGCCGCGACCGCAGCCACGCCTGAGTGGACGGCAGACCCCAGCGGCGCATCTCGCCGGTGGCGTCCACCCGTCCGATCATCGCGGCGAGGGCGCTCTCCTGTTGGTCGGTCGCGCGTGCGAGGGTTTCGGCGAGTTCCATGCAGGCGGCGGCGGAGTCGGGTGCGTCGCGTCCGGCGAGTTCGCGGGCGATCACCGCGACAGCGTCCACCAATTCCCTGGTGGACGCCGAGTGAAGATCGACCGATACCGAACTCATAAACCAATAGTATCGAAAACTCCAACTGTCCGCGCGCTCAAAAAGTCTGTCTTTTGTCACCGGCGAGATAGTCAGAGTCAAGGTCATTAAATCTGATTCTGGACGGGCGCGTCCACATCATTGGATGAGTCAGGTTTGGTTACTGAGCTGGAGCTGTCTCTTATACACAGCTGTCGCTCACCACGCACTAGTCT
>NZ_VCKW01000602.1 GCF_005889715.1 Actinomadura soli | reverse complement strand
GCTGTGCGGCGAGCGCGGCGGCCTGGGTGCGGCGGCTCATGCCGAGTTTGGCGAAGATGTTGGAGATGTAGTTCTTGACGGTCTTCTCGGCCAGGAACAGCCGTTCGCCGATCTGCCGGTTGGTCAGGCCCTCGCCGATCAGTTCCAGGATGTGGCGTTCCTGTTCGGTCAGGCCCTGGAGCGGGTCCTTCTTCTCCTGGCGGGTGCGGATGCGTTCGAGCATGCGGGCGGTGCTGCGCGGGTCCAGCAGGGACTGGCCGGTGGCGACGGTGCGGACGGCGCCGACCAGATCCGAGCCGTGGATCTGCTTGAGGACGTAGCCCGAGGCCCCTGCCATGACGGCCTCGAACAGGGCGTCCTCGTCATCGAACGAGGTGAGCATCAGGCAGGCCAGCTCCGGCATCTGGGAGCGGATCTCGCGGCAGACGGTCACGCCGTCGCCGTCTGGCAGCCGGACGTCCAGGACGGCGACGTCGGGCCGGGCGGCGGGGATTCTCGCCAGCGCCTCGGCCGCGGTGCCGGCCTCGCCGACGACCTCGATGTCGTCCTCGGCGGACAGCAGCGCCGCCACGCCGCGCCTGACCACTTCGTGATCGTCCATCAAGAAGACCCTGATGGTCCGTGCGTTCTCTTGGTCTTGATCGGTCATGGCAGATCGTTCCCTCGGCTCGGCGGTGACGTGATGGACGTTACCCAGCGCCCGGCGGCCGGTCACAGGGACGAACGTCCCGGTTCTCGGGCGCGCCGGACACGGGCCGGACGG
>NZ_VCKW01000601.1 GCF_005889715.1 Actinomadura soli | reverse complement strand
CGCCGCCCCCGCCGGAGGGCCCGGCCGACGAGGGGGTCGACGCCCAGCCCGATCCGGTTCCCGACCGCCGTCCCGAGGGCGACGACGGGCTGCCGAGGTGGTGGCTGCCGCGCCGGGCGCTGGCCGACTTCAGCGAGGCGCAGTTCTACGGCAACGAGTGGGCGTCCCTCGGCCTGGTCGGCGGGGCGGTGCTGGCCTGGGCCGTCAACACGGCGGGCCCGGCGTACGGCAGCGGGGTGTTCCCCGACCTGCTCACCGCGCAGATCCTCACCGCCGTCCTCGGCGTGTGGCTGTGGGCCGGGCAATGGCGGCGGCACGGCTGGTACCCGACGTTCGTGCCGGTGGTGTCCTTCGCCCCGGCCGCGGTGATCGTCATGGAGGGCGGCTGGCCGGTGATCCTGTTCGCGGCCGTCACCGGCGCCGCCGCCGGTCCGCCGCTCGCCCGCGCGATCGCCGCGCGGCTGCCCGCCGACTTCCATCCGTTCATCGGCAGCGTCATGTCGATGACCGTCATCACCACGATCGGAGTGCCCGTGCTCAAGCTGCTCGACCCGGCGGGACTCGTATGAGCCCGCACGCCGCCCGTCCCGCCGACGCGGTCGAGGCGTCCCGGACCAGGATCTTCTCGGCGCGCCGGATCATCACCATGAACGGCGGCGAGCCCGAGGCGGTCGCCGTCCTCGGCGAGCGCGTCGTCGCCGTGGGCGCGCGGCGCGACCTGCGCGACCGGTTCCCCGGCGCCGAGGACGTCGACCTCGGCGACGGCGTGATGCTGCC
>NZ_VCKW01000062.1 GCF_005889715.1 Actinomadura soli | reverse complement strand
ATCCAGGGCAGCCCCCGGCAGATCAGGAACGCGAGCAGCGCGCCGACCCACATGCCGGTGACGTTCCCGATGACCACCGGAAGATCCAGCGGCGTGCAGAAGTGCTCGACGACGAGGATCGACACCGGCGTCGTGAGCACCGCGCCGAGCCCGGCGGCGGTCAGCGCGACCCGCCAGCCCGCCCCGTACACGAGGACGACCGACGGCGCCACGGACACGAACGGCACGAACGTCGGCTGCCAGAGGTCGGGCGCGAGCGTCCAGCCCCACAGCAGGTTGGAAAGCAGCAGGGCGAGCCCGGCCGCCGCCAGCAGCCAGGGCCACAGATCGGTGCCGTAGGCGATGTCGAAGCCCCTGGCCCGCAGCCGGCGCCGCGCGGCGTAGTGCGCGGCGGCGGCGAACAGCAGCAGCCCGATCCCGCCCAGCGAGGTCTTGTAGAACTGCGCCTCGTTGGTGTCGCCCAGGACCCACAGGACCCATTCGCCGAGCCCGCGCCCCGCCGGGCTCGCCGCCGCGGCCGGCGTGCTCGGCAGGCCGTCCTCGACGGCCCGCATGACGAGGTTGAGCAGCACGGCGCCGCCGCAGACGAGCAGCAGCTGGGTCACCAGCCGCGACCGACGCGGCGCGATCACTTCGGTCGCCATGGGTGACCTCCCTGGACGGGGCCGCCGTGGCCGGGCGGCTGCACAAACGTTTGGCTATAACGTTTGCACAATGAGAAACTGCTAGCCTGGACGCTGTCAAGAGCCGGTCCCAGGAAATCGGCCGACGAGTGTGGCCAGGGAAAACGGGTGGTCTTGCACGGGGCGAGTGAGGGGAAGGCCGCCGAACCGGAGCCGGACGGGCCGGTGGCGTCCGGCGGGCGGGCGACGCTGAAGACGATCGCCGAGCTCACCGGGCTGCACGTGTCCACGGTCTCCCGGGTGCTCAACGGCACCACCAGCGGCGCGCGGGCGGCGTCGGCGGCGACCGCCGAGCGGGTGCGGCAGGTCGCCCTGGAGGTCGGCTACGTGCCCGACATCCAGGCGGCCGGGCTGCGGCGGCAGAGCTCCCGGCTCCTCGGCGTCATGATGGCCCGGCTGACCGACCAGGTGCTCGCGTCGATCTACGAGGGCGTCGAGCGCACCGCGACCCAGCACGGCTTCCACACCATGGTCAGCAACTCCTGGGACGACCCCGCCACCCGGCAGGCCCACGTCTCGATGCTGCTGTCCCGCCGCGTCGACGCGATGATCTTCGGCGACGCGCATGTGGACGGCGCGTTCCTCGCCGGCTTCGCCGCGCACGGCGTCCCGTTCGTGCTGGTCAACCGGCGGGCGGGCGACCATCCCTCGGTCACCTGCGACGACCTTGCGGGCGGCCAGCTCGCCGCCGAGCACCTCTACGCGCTCGGGCACCGCCGGGTGGGCGTGGTGGCCGGGCTGCCCTACGCCGCCAACGGCATCGACCGCACGGCCGCCTTCACCCGCTACTTCGCCGAACGCGGCCACCCCGTGCCGGGGGACCAGGTCGTCCACGCGAGCTTCGACGCGGCGGGCGGCGCGCTGGCCGCCGAGAAGCTGCTGGACCGCGCGCCCCACCCGTCGGCGATCTTCGCGGTGAGCGACTTCGCCGCCATCGGCGTGCTCGGCGTGCTCCGGGAGCGCGGCCTGCGCGCCGGGCGGGACGTCGCCGTGGTCGGCTTCAACGACGTGCCCATCGCCGCGCAGCTCACGATCCCGCTGAGCAGCGTCCGCAACCCGATGTACGAGGTCGGCGCGCGGGGCGTCGACCTCCTCGTCCGCATGATGCGCGGGGAGCCTCCCGAGCGCATCACGCTGGCTCCTGAACTGCGGATACGCGAGTCGAGCGCGTCCCCCTACACCGGCGCCTGACCGGCCGCTCCCTTGGCCGCGTGTTAGGCCGGGTCCAGGTCGACCGCCTTCGGCGGCGTGGCGTTGCCCGCGAGGTCGTAGCCGATCGCGCAGTACCGCCACGCCTGGGTCTTGGCGAGGAACGCGGGGAAGCGCCGGTACGGCTGGTATCCGGCCGGGTCGGCGCAGTCGACCGCGTCCCGGGCGCCGTACTTGATGTCGTAGTGCACGATCTCGAAGATCTGGAAGATCGGCTCCACCGCCCACTGGGTGTCCAGGTCGCGCGCGCTCACCACCGGCGCGACCGCCGGCGGGGTGTCATCGACCTGGACGGTCGTGAACGAGGCGAACCGGGCGGGCACCCACTCGGAGCCCTTGCCGCTCACCACGCATAGGACGTAGAAGTCCTCTCGTGGCGGCAGCGGGTCGTCGATGACCGGCCGGTCCTGGATGGCGAACGGGCGGCCGTAGCCCGCGGGGTCGCGGCAGTCGGTCCGGCCGAGCGGGCCGGTCTTGATCCGCGCGTGCGTCCGGCCCTCGGCCTCGAGCGCCGCGTCCCACCGGGCCTTCTCCGACCGGACGGCGACCCTGGTGTCCGACGGCGCGGCGCCCAGCCCCGGGTCCAGCCGGCAGGTCGGCGCGCCGAGGTCGTCGAGCGGGCAGCCGGACAGCGGGGCCACGCCGATCGCGTACGAGGTGCCCGGACGGATCACCACGCCGCCGGGACCGATCTCGCAGGGCCGCCCCAGCTTGCACACCCCCGACACGGTGCTCTCGACGGTCGTGTTGAGCACCGCCACCACCCGGCGCCCGTCCCGCTGGACGACCAGCCCGCCGGACGAGCCGCCCGCGATGCCCGCGCAGTCGTTGGGGGAGGCCCCATGCCAGATCCAGGGCGACTCCGCCACGTCGGTGCGCGCTGCGCTGCGGCACCGCGAGCGGCGGAGATACTCTTGGTCACTCGGCACGCCGTCCACGGGCGCGTGGACCACTTCGATGGACGCGCCCTCCGGTGGCGGGGCCGCCGAGACCTCCAGAGGACGGACGTCGATGGCGGCCAGGTCGCCGTAGCTCGCGGCCAGTTCGACAACGGCCAGATCGACGCCCTTCATGGTGGCGTACCGGATCGAGGCCACCGGGAACGGCCGGTGCCGGTCGACGGTGTCGACGAAGTACGCGGGGGTGAACGTCCAGCCGGCGGGCGCGTCCAGGCCGGCGCGGACCTCGTTGGCCGAGAACCGCCCGACGCAGTGCCCGGCCGTGAGGACCAGCGCGCGGGCCCGCGGATCCAGGGCGCCCGGCGCCGTCCCGGGGCCGGGCGGTGAGATCACCGTCGCCGTGCACTGGCTCGACGCCTTCAGCCGCCCGACCGGCCTGAAGCGCTCGCCCCCCGGGTCGGTGGACCGTAACAGCGGGGCCTCGTTCTTCGCGGGCGCCGCGACCGCCGGGCCGCCGCCCGGTACCACGCCGATCGCGATGGCGACGATCACCGCGATCCGGAAGAGTCGTCCACGCATGCCGTCATCCCTTCACGCGACCGGCGCGGCGGGCCGGATCCCGCGCGCTTGATCAAGTTCGCCGACAGACTAGACCTTCGGCGCCGATTGGGTACGTGTCTGTCGAGGGGCCTCGTTCCTCCAAGGGGACGACACCCGAGGACGACCGACCGGGGACGATCAATCATGGAGCCGAAGGACAAGATCGACACCACGGTGCCGCATTCGGCGCGCGTCTGGAACTTCCTGCTGGGCGGCACCGACAACTTCCCGGTGGACCGGCGGGCCGGCGAGCAGGTCATCGCGGGCTTCCGGGGAATGGTCGACATGGCCCAGCGGTCCCGGCAGATGCTGCGCAGGGTGGTGCGGTACCTGGCGGGCGAGATGGGCATCGAGCAGTTCCTCGACATCGGCACCGGCCTGCCCACCGTGGACAACACCCACGAGGTGGCCCAGCGGCTGGTCCCGCGGGCCCGGATCGTCTACGTCGACAACGACCCGCTCGTCCTGACGCACGCCAAGACGCTGCTGACCAGCACCCCCGAGGGCGTCACCGACTACATCGAGGCGGACGTGCGCGACCCCGACGCCGTCCTGGCCGAGGCCGCCCGCACCCTCGACCTCGACAAGCCGGTCGGGCTCATGCTGATGGGCATCCTGGGCCTGGTCGGCGATTTCGACGAGGCGCGGTCGATCGTGGCCCGGCTCATGGCGGCGCTGCCGTCCGGGAGCTACCTCGCCCTCTACGACGGCACCGACCGCGACCCGGCCTACACGCGGGCGATCAGCGCCTACAACGCCGGCAGCGGCGGCGTGGCGTACCACCCCCGCCGCCAGGAGCTGATCGCCCGCTACTTCGACGGGCTGGATCTGGTCGACCCCGGCGTCGTCCCGGTGACGGAATGGCGGCCCGACCCCGGGTATGAGGACGTCCCCGAGGTGTCGTGCTCCGGCGGCGTCGCTCGCAAGCCCTGACCGCGCACCGCGGCGTCATCCCGTTTGCGCCGCCACGAGGGTGTCGCCGGTGTCCGTCCGGTAGTAGAGGACGGATCGTCCCGCCCGCCGCCGGTCGATCAGGCGGGCGCCGAGCAGCACCTTGAGGTGGCGGCCGACGGAGCCGAGCCCCTGACCGGTCAGCGCCACCAGCTGCGTGGTGCTGAGCGGCGTCGCGAGCAGGACGAGGATGTTCGCCCGCGCGGCGCCGAGCAGCCGTTCGAGCGCTTCGGGCACGGCGGCGGCGTCCACGCCGGCCAGCGGGCCCGCGCAGGGGTAGACGATCACGTACCGGTCGAGGCCCGGCTCCTCCCACGCCACCCAGCCCGCACGCGGTGTGACCGGGACGAAGAGCAGCCGCGCGCCGGAGATGTCCCGCGGCGGGAAGTCGTGGACGTTGATCTGCAGGCGGCCGTCCCCGAGCCAGCGCATCCCGGGGCACATGTCGTCCAGCGCGGCGGCCCACCCGCCCCCGCCGAGCTGCCCGGCCCGCGCGACCGCGTCGGCCTCGATGACGCGGCGGCGGCGCTCCCAGTCCGGCTCGACGGTGTGCGTCCACACCCACTCCAGCAGGTCGGCGAGCCGTCCGGCCACGTCGGGACGGCGCAGCTCGGCGGGCAGCGGGCGGCCCAGCGAGACCTCCAGATCGGCGTGCGTCCGCTCGGGCGGCGTCCGCCGGACGGTCGCGAGCTCCTCGTGGAACGTCGGCGCGCCCACGCCCGGGTGCGGCGGCGTGAGGAAGTCGGCGGTCCACTTGGTCGTGACGCCGAGGGCGGCATCGAGCAGCGCGGCGGTGACGGGCTCCCGCTGGAGCAGCCGCCGGTACGCGGCCAGATGGGCGTCGAGCCAGGCCCGCTCACCCGGGTGCGCGGCGGCGCCCGCGTCCAGGAGACGCAGGCACGCGGAGGTCTCGGCCAGCGCCGAGACCACGAACCGGCCGCCCGCGAGCGTGTCCGCGTTGACCAGCCACCACCCCATGTTTCGCCTCCCCGCGAAACATTACCGGCGCCGGCCCGGCGTTCCGGAGCCTTGGGATCATGCGCACGTATGGGGATCTCTTCCGCACCCCCGAGTACACGCCGCTCTTCGCCTCGTTCACGATCCAGATGTCCGCCCAGACGGTCGGCGCCCTGGCGCTCGGCACGCTGGTCTACGACTCGACCGGGTCGCCGCTGCTGTCGGCGCTGAGCATGTTCGGCGGCTCGTTCGCCCAGCTGGCCGGCGCGCTGACCCTCCTGTCGGCCGCCGACCGCCTCCCGCCGAGGACGGCGCTGGCCTGCATGGCCCTGATCTTCTGCGCGGGCACGGCCGCCCTCGCGATTCCCGGCCTGCCGCTGGCCGCGCTGTTCGCCATCGTGCTGGGGCTGGGCCTGGTCGCCTCGGTCGGCAGCGGCGTCCGCTACGGCCTGCTGAGCGAGATCCTTCCCGAGGACGGCTACCTGCTCGGGCGCTCGGTCCTGAACATGACCGTGGGGACGATGCAGATCTGCGGTTTCGCGGTCGGCGGCGTCCTGGTCGTCGCGCTCTCGGCCCGGGGGACCCTGCTCACCGGCGCCGTGCTCTACCTCCTCACCGCCGTGACGGCGCTCGCCGGGCTGAGCCGCCGCCCGCCCCGGGCCACGGGGCGACCGAGCCTCGCCCAGACCTGGCGCACCAACGCGCACCTGCTCTCCTCGGCGCCGCGCCGCAACACCTACCTGGCGATGTGGGTGCCGAACGGCCTGATCGTCGGCTGCGAGGCCCTCTTCGTCTCCTACTCGCCGCGGCACGCGGGACTCCTGCTCGCCGTGGCGGCCGTCGGCATGCTGATCGGCGACACGGTGACGGGCCGCTTCGTCCCGCACCACCTGCGGGAACGCCTGGGACCTTCCCTGCGACTGCTGCTGGCCGTCCCGTACCTGCTGTTCGCCGCCGACCCGCCGTTCCTCCTCGGAGCGGCGGCCATCCTCCTCGCCTCCATCGGCTATGCCGCGACGCTGCTCCTGCAGGAACGCCTCATGACCTTGACGCCGATCTCCATGCACGGTCACGCGCTGGGGCTCCAGGCGTCCGGCATGATCACCATGCAGGGGGTCGGAGCGGCCCTGGCGGGCGGCGCGGCGCAGGTGACCTCGCCCGGGACCGCGATGGCGATCATGGCCGCGGCCTCGGTGACCGTCACCCTCGCGCTGGCCCCCGGACTGCGGCCCCTGCCCGGCGGGCCGGAACTCCGCGAATCGCCCCGCTAGGCAGAAGTTGCCGAGCGATCGCCCGAAAGCCGGGAGAGTCTGACGATTATTTCACCGGCCGCGAAGTGGTTCGGTCGCTGGCCTGCGGGGGCATGTCCCGTGCCAATCCGCGCTCACCAGCGAAGCCTTGCTCCTTATCGGACGTACGGTTAACGTTCAACTATCCAATAGGAAATTTCCTATTGATGGAGTCGTCATGCCTCGCTCCCCTCCATCGCCCGCCGCCCAAAGGCCCCGCCGATAAAGAGCCCGTGAAGGCGAATACGGATGGTGGCCGCAACAGAAGTCTGATCACCCACCCCAAAAAGCAAGGACCCCCCGCATGAAAACATCAAGGCGCAAGCTTGCCGCTATGGCGGCAGGTGCGGCAATCGCTCCCCTCGTCACCGTGGTACTGCCCGCCACCTCGGCCTACGCCCATGGCTACGTCTCGTCACCGCTGAGCCGGCAGGCCCAGTGCGCGCAAAGAATCGTCCAGTGCGGACAGATCCAGTGGGAGCCGCAGAGCGTCGAAGGGCCGAAAGGCCTGCAAAGCTGCAGCGGCGGAAACGGCCGGTTCTCCGATCTCGACGACGACAGCAAGCCGTGGCGCGCCACCTCGGTCGGCAAGTCGGTGACCTTCTCCTGGACGTTCACCGCCCGCCACGCCACCAGGGACTACGAGTACTTCCTCGGCGGCAGGAGCCTCGGGAAGTTCAGCGCGCAAAGCTCGTCCCACACCGTCAATCTCGGCGCGGTGAGCGGCCGGCAGAAGGTGCTGGCGGTCTGGAACATCGCCGACACCGGAAACGCCTTCTACGCCTGTGTCGATCTGCAGGTGCAGTAGCTCCCGTACCGCGTCCTGACCTCCTCGGCACGGTGCTGCTCGCGCCGGACACTCCGCCGGCCGTCCGGCCGGACGTCACCGGTCACCCCGCGAACGGCACCGAGCCGGGGCTGCGGTTCTCCTTGCGGCGCACGAACTTGAGCCCTGACCAGTCGTCGCCCAGCGCGGCGACCTTCACGTCGACCACGCCCAACGGCAGGAACAGCTCGCGCAACGCGTTCTCGGTGATGTCGCTGTCGTGCCCGGCTGCCCGCCGGGGCCAGGCGATCCAGAGCGCGGCGTGGTCCGCCAGGTCCCGGACGAGCCGGGGCCCTTCGGACGCCAGGTCATCGAAGGCCCGGTAGAAGGCCACGGTGACATCGGCGTCCGCCGTCCCGCCGCCGGTGATGGCGCAGTTCTCGGGGGGATCGGGGATGGTCCACCCGTCCGGGTGATGGGTGAGGTGCACCCGGTGGCCGGGCTTGATGCCGAGCTTCCTGCCGAGCGGGGTGCCCGAGTATCCAGAGGAGGTCACGGCGTCACCGTAACCCCTGCCCGCGCTCTCCGGCCGGTACGGTGGCCGTCGGCGGTTCGGCACTGCGGGAGGGGCGAGATGCCGCACGACGCACCAGGCTCCGGCGGCGGCGCGGCGGTTCCGCCGCCGTCCGAGCTGTTCAGCGAGGAGCGGTCGGCGGACGTGGTCGCCGCCGGTTTCGCCGCGACGCCCGACCCGCGGCTGCGGCTGGTCCTCACCTCCCTCGTGCGGCATCTGCACGGCTTCGTCAAGGACGTCGAGCTGACCGAGCGCGAGTGGGCGGCGGCGATCGAGTTCCTCACCGCGACCGGGAAGGCGTGCACGGGCACCCGGCAGGAGTTCATCCTGCTCTCCGACGTCCTCGGTGCCTCGATGCTGGTCGAGACGATCAACAACCGGGCCGGCGGCGGGCTGACCGAGTCCACGGTCGAGGGACCGTTCCACCTGGTCGCGTCCCCACCCCGCGAGCTGGGCGCCGACATCGCCGAGGACGGCAAGGGCACCCCGTGCCTGGTCACCGGGAGCGTGGCGGGCCCGGTCGGGCGGCTGCTGAAGGCGGCGGCACGGCACCCGAACCGGCCCGCGCACATCCACTTCGAGGTGTCCGCCCCCGGCTACCGCACCGTGACCACCCACCTGTTCGTCGCGGGCACGCCGTTCATCGACTCCGACGCCGTGTTCGGGGTCAAGCCCAGCCTGGTGCGCGAGTTCCCCGAGGTCGACGACCCGGAGCGCGCGGCGGCCGCCGGGCTGCCCAACCCGTTCCGCACGGTGACCTTCGACGTCGTTCTGCGCCCCGATACCGCTGGCGGGGAAGTGTGACCACGGTTCGGGCCTTCTCCTACGACGCGCGCTTCCCATGCGGGTGCGCTTCGGTTCCGGTGCCGTCGCGTCCGTCCCCGAGGAGGTCGCCCGGCTGGGAGCGCGCCGCGCCCTCGTGCTCTGCTCACCCGGACGGCGCGATACCGCGGAGACCATCGCGGACGCGTTGGGCGAGCGATCCGCCGGGGTGTTCGGTGAAGCGCGCAGGCACGTGCCGATCGAGATCGCGCTGCGTGCCCGCGCGCGTGCTGCCCAGCTCGGTGCCGACTGCTGCGTGGCCGTCGGCGGGGGATCGGCCATCGGCCTGGCGAAGGCCGTCGCGCTGGAGCACGGCGTGCCCGTGTCACGCGCCTGCTCCGGGCCGCCTGGAGTGGTGAGCCCCCGCCGTGACGCCGGGAGCGTGCGCGAACCGGACGGTGATGGACAGGCCGCCCTCGGGACGCGCCGTGGCCGTGAGGGCGGCGTGGTGCGCTTGGGCGACGGCGTTGACGATGGCGAGCCCGATGCCGTAACCGTCGCGAAGGCCGCCACGGGCGGGCGCCAGTCTCTGGAAGGGCTGGAAGAGGCGCTGGACCTGGTCGCCGGGGATCACCGGCCCGGTGTTCTCGACCGTCAGGACGGCCTCCGCGCCGCTGGTCCGCGTGCTGATCCGCAGGTGCCCGGCGGCGTGGTTGTGGCGGACGGCGTTGTCGATGAGGTTCGCGACGAGGCTTTCGACCAGTCCCGGGTCCCCGGCCGTCAGCGCGGGTGCGAGGTGTCCGGTGAGGTCGATGCCCTTCTCCGCCGCGTCGTCGCGGCGGGAGGCGAGCACTCCCTCGACGACCCGGGCGAGGTCGACGGTGTCCCACCACGTGACGCCGCGCTCGCTGGTGGCCAGGGCGAGGAGCGCCTGGACGAGCCGCTCCTGGTTCCCGCCGAGCGCGAGGGCTTCCTGGCAGGCGGCGCGCAGCGCGTCGGCGTCGGCGTCGGGGTCGGCGAGGGCGACTTCCAGGAGGGTGCGCAGGCCGGAGAGAGGGGTGCGCAGCTCGTGGGACGCGTTGGCGACGAAGTGGCGCTGGGCGTCGAAAGAGGCTTGGAGGCGGGCGAACAGGTCGTCGAGGGTGTGGCCGAGCTCGGTCAGCTCGTCCACGGGTTCACCGAGGTCGAGGCGGCGGTGGAGGTCTCCGGCGGAGATGCTCCGGGCGGTGGCGGTGATGGCGCGCAGCGGGCGCAGGAACCGCCCGGCGACGAACCAGCCGAGGGCGAGGGCGACGGGAACCAGGATGACCAGGGCGACCGCGGAACCCGTGAGGAGCTGGGCCAGGCCGATCCCGGGCCCGTCGCCGGTGGTCGGGCCCGATGGGGGCTCGCCCTTCGGCGTCCCCGCGTCGACGCTGGCGAGCGGGACGGCGACGACGACCAGCACGAAGACCCCGGCGGCGTAGATCCCGGCCGCGTAGGCGAGAGCGAGCCGCGTCTGCAAGGACCGTGGGGCGGGCGGCGGGGACGTCATGGCGATCCGAGGCGGTAGCCGCCTTCGCGGACGGTCTCGATCACGGGCGGGTCGCCGAGCTTGGCCCGCAACCGGTGCACGGTGTGCTTGACGGCGCTGGTGAACGGGTCGGCGGCCTCGTCCCAGGCGCGTTCGAGCAGCTCCTCCGCGGAGATGACCAGGCCGGGCACGGCGAGGAGGCATTCGAGCACGGCGAACTCCCTGGGGCTCAGCTCAAGGCGCCGTCCGGCCCGGAACGCGACGCGGCGGGCCGGGTCGAGGGTGATGTCCCCGCAGGCCAGGGTGGGCGGCAGCGGCGGGGCGGCGCGCCGGGCCAGGGCGCGGACGCGGGCGACCAGCTCGGCGAACGCGAACGGCTTGGGCAGGTAGTCGTCGGCGCCGAGGCCGAGCCCGTCGACGCGGTCCTGGATCGTCCCGGACGCGGTGAGCATCAGGACGCGGGTCTCGCGGCGCTCATGGGCGAGCCGCCGGCAGATCTCGTCCCCGTGGACGCCGGGCAGGTCGCGGTCGAGGATCACCACGTCGTAGCGGGTGACAGAGAGCCGGTCCAGGGCGTCGGTCCCGTCCAGGACGACGTCGACGGCCATGCCCTCGCGGCGCAGCCCCGTTCCGATGGAGCGGGCCAGGACCTCGAAGTCCTCGACGACGAGGACCCTCACGGCCGCTCACCCCCGCCCGTCACGCGGACGCGTCCGGCTGGACGGCGGAACCGGCCGCCTGGTCGAGGTGCCATGCCGTCAACGATGCCAGGCCCGAGGTCGCAGCCGGGTCGCGGCCGCCGCGACGCCGAGGGAACCGGATGCCGCGTACAACCTTCGGCATGAGCCGATTTCCAACCGTGAGGTCACCGCGATGAGCGCCGCCGGGATCGTCGTCGCCGGGCTGCGCAAGCGGTACGGGGCCGTCCTGGCGCTCGACGGCATGTCGTTCTCCGTCCGCCCGGGTGTGGTGACCGGTTTCGTGGGGCCGAACGGGGCGGGGAAGTCCACCACGATGCGGGTGATCCTGGGCCTGGACGCCGTCGACGAGGGCACGGCGCTCATCAACGGGAAGCCGTACCGCGGCCTCCGCCGTCCGCTGAACCACGTCGGTTCCCTGCTGGACGCCGCGGCGCTGCACCCCGGCCGCACCGGACGCGCCCACCTGCTGTGGCTGGCGCGTTCGCAAGGACTGGCGGCGCGGCGGGTGGATCACGTCATCGAGCTGGTCGGCCTCGCCTCGGTGGCCCGGCGCAGGGCGGGCGGCTACTCGCTCGGGATGCGCCAGCGGCTCGGGATCGCCGCGGCGCTCCTGGGCGATCCGTCGGTCGTCATGCTCGACGAGCCGTTCAACGGCATGGACCCGGACGGCATCGTCTGGATGCGCGGATTCCTGCGGTCGCTGGCCGCCCAGGGCCGTGCCGTGCTGGTCTCCAGCCATCTGATGAGCGAGATGCAGGACACGGCCGGCCATCTCGTCGTGGCCGGACGCGGCAGGGCCATCGCCGACGCCGCCGTCGCCGACCTGATCGCGGCCGCGTCCGGGGACAGGGTGGCGGTGCGGACCCCTGCTGTGCCGCATGCGAGAAGTGTGCTCACGTACGCGGGCGCGACCGTGGCGTCCACCCGCGAAAACGACGGCATCACCGTCTCCGGCCTGCCCGCGGACCGCATCGTGACGCTGCTCGGCCGGAGCGGGGTGCCGTTCTCCGAGGTGTCGGCACACCGCGCCACCCTGGAGGACGCCTATCTGGAGCTCACCCGCGAGGCGGTCGAGTTCCGCGCCGTGACGCCCACGGAGGTGTCACGGTGAGCCTTCAGGCGCTGCACGCGGAGTGGACCAAGTTCCGGACGGTCCCGGGCTGGGTGACCGGCATGGTGGCGGCGGCACTGCTGGTGGTGCTGTTCGCGCTGCTCGCCGGCGTCAGCAGTGACCAGAAGGGCGCACCGCCGGTCCCGGCCGGACCCGGCGGCGAACCGGTCACCGACAGCTTCTACTTCGTGCACCGGCCGCTGTCCGGGAACGGCGCCATCACCGTCTCGGTCTCCGCGCTCACGAGCAGCATCCCCACCGGTCCCGCGGACCTGCGGCCCGGCCTCGTGCCGTGGGCGAAGGCCGGGCTCATCATCAAGGACGGCACCCGCCAGGGATCGCCGTACGCGGCGATCATGGTCACCGGCGGCCACGGCGTGCGGATGCAGGACGGCTACGTCAACGACACCTCCGGCCCGTCCGGGCCCGTCTCGGTCGGGTCTCCCCGCTGGCTCCGGCTGGAGCGCTCGGGCGACACGATCACCGGCTACGCTTCCGCCGACGGCGCGCATTGGACCAAGGTCGGCGCCGCGCGAGTGAGAGGGCTCGGACCGACCGCGCAGGCCGGGCTGTTCGTCGCGTCCCCGCCGTCCGTGCACGGAATGAGCACCCGCGGCAGCGTGTCCACGGCGGTCTTCGCGGATCTCCGCGGCGAGGGGCGCTGGGCCGGTGACGGCTGGACGGGCGGCCAGGTAGGCCCCGAATCTCCCACCTTCGCCGGCTACCCGCAGAACACCTCGGGTTCGTTCACGGGATCGGACGGCCGCCTCACCGTGACCGGCGCGGGCGACATCGCGCCCGCCGTCCGGGAGACCCTGCCGACCGGCGGCACCGTCGGAGAAATCCTCACCGGCACGTTCGCCGCGCTGATCGCGGTGATCGTCGTCGGGGCGCTGTTCGTCACCACGGAGTACAGGACGAACCTGATCCACGTCACCCTCGCCGCCGGACCGGGACGGATCCGCATACTGATGGCCAAGGCGATCGTGCTGGGAGCCGTCACCTTCGGCACCGGCCTGGCGGGGGCGGTCGCCGCGATCCCGCTCGGCGAGGGGCTCGCCCGGGCCAACGGCGTCTACATCTTCCCGGTGGCGTCTTCGACGGAACTGCGTGTGGTCGTCGGGGTAGCGGCGCTGCTCGCGGCGGCCTCGGTCCTGGCCCTCTCCATCGGCACCATCGTCCGGCACGGAGCGGGCGCGGTCACCGCCGTCATCGTGGCCGTGGTCCTGCCCTACATCCTGATGGCCATCCCGTTCATGCCGGTGAGGGTGTCGACCTGGCTGGCGCGGGTGACACCGGCGGCGGCGTTCGCCGTCCAGCAGACGCTGGTGGAGCATCACCAGGTCGCGAGCATCTACAAGCCGTCCAACGGCTACTACCCGCTGGGGCCGTGGGCCGGGCTCGCCGTCCTGGCCGGGTACGCGGCGGTGAGCCTGGCGGTGGCGGCCGTCCTTCTCCACAGGAGGGACGCGTGACAGCGGCCCTGCACGCGGAATGGACGAAGCTGCGAACCGTCGCCGGGCCTCTGTGGCTGCTGCTCGGCGCCATCGCGGCGACGGTGGCCCTGAGCGCCGCGACGGCGTCGGTGGTGACGTGCGGGTCCGCGGGCTGCGGCGGCGACACGGCCAGGCTCAGCCTCATCGGCGTCCAGCTCGGCCAGGCGCCGGTCGCCGTCCTGGCCGTCCTGGTCATCGGCGGCGAGTACGGCACGGGCATGATCCGCACCACCCTGACGGCGACGCCGCGCCGGGTCACCGCTCTCACGGCCAAGGCCGTCACGCTCACCGGCGTGGTGGTCGCGGCCGGGACCGTCGCGGTCCTCGGGTCGCTGCTGGCCGGACGCCTCATCCTGCCCGCCCGCGGCTTCACGGACGCCCACGGCCACCCGGCCCTGTCCCTCGCCGACGGGCCGACGCTGCGCGCGGCCGCCGGATCGATCCTCTACCTGGCCCTCATCGCCCTGCTCAGCCTCGGCGTCGCCACCATCCTGCGGGACTCCGCGACAGGGATCGGGGTCGTCCTCGGACTGCTCTACCTCTTCCCCGTCCTCGCCCAGGTGATCGGTGATCCGCACTGGCAGCGGCTGGTCCAGCGGGCCGGGCCCGGCGCGGGGCTCGCCGTCCAGGCCACCACCGGCGTCCGCGGCCTGCCCATCGGCCCCTGGGCAGGTCTCGGCGTGACCGCCGGATGGGCCGCCGCGGCGCTCGTGGCCGCCGCCCTGTTCCTGCACAACCGCGACGCTTAGGCAATGCGGCCCGGGCACGGGCAAGGGGCGTCGAGGTCAGCCGCCCGCCAGGAGGTCAGCGACCGCGCGGGCAGCGGGTTCGGACGTGAACAGCCGGTCCAGGCGCGCCCTGGCCAGCTGGCGGCGGAACGACCCGGCGAGTGCGGCGTCCCCGGACTCGTGCATCATTTCGGTCAGCCAGCGGGAGAACTCCTGCTGGTTCCACACCTTCCTGAGGCAGGTGGCGGAGTACGCGGCGAGCGGCTCCTCGTCGCCGTCGTGTAAGGCCGCGCGCAGCGCGCGGGCGAGCACATCGGCGTCGGCGATCGCGAGGTTCATGCCCTTGCCGCCCATGGGGGTGATGATGTGCGCGGCGTCCCCGACGAGGAAGAGCCTCCCGTACCGCATCGGGTCGGCGACGAAGCTGCGCATCTCCACGACGCCCTTCTCGGTGATCGGACCGGCGGGCAGGGCGTCGTCGCCGAGGCGCAGCCGTGCCTGTTTCCAGATCCGCTCGTCGTTCCAGTCGTCCGGGACGTCGTCCGGCGCGCATTCGAGGTAGAGGCGGCAGGCCGCGGGCCCGCGCGGGAACTGCGCGGCGAAGCCGTGGGAACTGATCGCGAAGAGCGGGAGGCGCGGCGGCGGGGCGTCGGCGAGGACGGTGAACCAGCCGATGCCGTGATCGTAGGAGTAGGTCGTCATGGCCTGCGCGGGCACGCTGGCCCGGGTGACGCCGTGGTGGCCGTCGCATCCCGCGATGTAGTCACAGGCGATCTCGTGCAGGGTGCCGGCCGGGTCGCGGTAGGTCACTGTGGGTCCGGCGCCGTCGATACCGTGCGGGGTCACCTCGCCCGCGTCGAATCGCAGGTCGCCGCCGCCGTCCTGGAAGGCGGCCATGAGGCGCGCGACGATGACCTGCTGCGGGACGGCCCGGCCCGTCCTGCCGCCCGACAGCGCGCGCAAGTCCAGGACGTGCGGTTCCCCGTCGACGCGGATCTCGATCGCGCGGTCCTCGGGCGTGCCGGCCAGCACGGCGTCCGCGAGCCCCCACTCCTCGAAGACCCGCGTGCTGGCGTGGTCGAGCACGCCCGCCCGCTGCCGCCGCTCCACATAGGACCGGCTCTGCCGCTCCAGCACCACGCAGCCGACGCCGGCCGACCGGAGCAGGTTGGCCAGGGTCAGTCCCGCCGGACCGGCTCCGATGACGACGACGTGCGTGCTCTCGCGCATGGTCGAGATGTACCCCACCGGGCCTGACCGGCACAGGCACCGGGCCCGACCGGCATGGGACTCGCCGCGGCCACATGAGGCCGCCGTTCCCCGGCGGCCGGGGTCAGCGGTGACCAGATGATGCTAACATCAGGTTCATATCTCGGATGACCGGCGCCCGGCGGGCCGTCCGGCCCAGCGCGGCGTGTTCCAGCGGGAGAAAACCCGATGTTAGGTTCAGGTGTGGAGAAGGATCAGACCCCCCGTCCGACGCAGCGCGGGCGCAGGACGCTCGCCGCGATCGAGGCGGCCGCCCGCCGGATCATCGCCCGCAAGGGCTTCCTCGCGATGACGGTCGCCGACATAGCGCAGGAGGCCGGACGCTCGCCCGCCTCCTTCTACAACTACTACGACTCCAAGGAAGACCTGCTCGCCCACTGGGCGGACGACTTCCGCAAGGAGGCCAAGGCGCGGGCGGTGGTCGCCTACAAGCACGGTGTCCCGCACCGCGAGCGCGTCATGGAGTCGGCGCGCGCACACTGGGAGACCTACCGCGAACGGCTCGCCGAGATGGTGGGCGTCTTCCAGCTCGCCATGATCAACGAGGAGTTCGCGGGGCACTGGCGGGAGCTGTGCGACGACGCCGTGCAGGGCATCGCCGAAGGCGTCCGGCGCGCCCAGCGGGAGGGGTACTGCCCCGGCGCCGATCCGCAGCTCACGGCGAGGGCCATCGTCGCGATGCTCAACCAGTTCTGCTACGACCTCCTCGCCGGGGCGGGCGAGGACGCCGAGATCGACGACGAGGACGCCGTCCGCACGCTCGGCGAGATGTGGTACCGGGCGATCTACTGGCGCGCCGACCAGGACTGACCGCCCGCCCGGGCCGCCGCCGCACAACCTTGTCCAAGGAGTGGAACCGTGACCCCCACCACGCTCGCCGGCAAGGTCTGGGACCGCCACGTCGTCGAGCGCGGCGACGCCGACCTCCTCTACGTCGACCTGCACCTGCTGCACGAGCTCACCTCGCCGCAGGCGTTCGAGGGGCTGTCCCTGCTGGACGGCCTGAGCGCCCGGCAGCTGCGGATCCAGCGGGACAACTGCCGCGGCGCCGGCATCGAGCTCCATCCGCTCGGCTCGCCCGGGCAGGGCATCGTGCACGTCATCGGCCCCGAGCTCGGCCTGACCCAGCCGGGCATGACGATCGTCTGCGGCGACAGCCACACCGCCACGCTCGGCGCGTTCGGCGCGATCGCGTTCGGCATCGGGACCAGCCAGGTCGAGCACGTCCTGGCCACCCAGACGCTGTGGATGCCCCGGCCGCGCACCATGGCCGTGACCGTGCGCGGGACGCCGCGTCCCGGCACGACCGCCAAGGACCTGACGCTCGCGATCATCGCCCGGATCGGCACCGCCGGAGGCGCCGGCGCGTCGCGATCAGTGCGGTCTTCGGCGTCCGGCCCGCCGGGCGGTGGTACAGCCCCTGGCACGGGTGTCCCCCGGCGCCGGCCCGTTCCGCCGTCGGGGAGGCGAGGCCGACGAAGAGCTGCTCCACCGCCATGGTGACACCCCCAAAGTAACAACGCGATGCGCGCGCTCCGTTTCGGCGGCTACGGCGGCCTCGACCACGCCGAGGTCGAGAACGTCGCCGCGGCCTGGCGCCTGGGCGGATTCGACGCCCGAGCGGTGTCCGACATCGCCGCGATGCAGTGGGAGAAGCTCATCTGCAACGTCGCCTACAGCGCCCCATGCGCGCTGACCGGGCTCACGGTCGGCGAAGTGATGGACGACGAGCACATGGGCCCGGTCAGCCGCGCGGCGGCCACCGAGGCATGGGACACCGCCCGCGCCCTCGACGTCGCCATCTCCGTGCCGGACCCCGTCGAGATGGTCCGCGACTTCGGGGCCCAGATGCCGGCCGCCAAGCCGTCCGCGCTCCTCGACCACGAGGCCGGCGCGTCAGCGAGATCATGTTCATCAACGGCGCGGTGCCCCGCGAGGCCGCCAAGGCAGGCCGGGACGCCCCGGTCAACGCCACGCTGACGGCCCTCGTCCGCGCCCGCGAGACCTCATGGACGAACCCCCGTCGCCCCGACCGGCCGGTGGCGTCACGGCGCCGGACCTCGAACCGCCGACACCGTGACGCCATGCCCACCCCGGGTCAGCCGTCGCGCTGGACACCGCGATCGGGCGCGCTCATGTCCCCCGTCCCGGGCGTGCCGTCGGCGAGCCCGTAGCGCAGGTACACGACGCCGCTCGGGCTGGCCACCGGCGGTTCGAGGAGCGTGAGGTTGGCGGGCACCGCGCCGCCGTCGAACACCTTCTTCCCGACGCCGAGCACGATCGGGTGCACCCACAGGTCGAGGCGGTCGAAGAGCTTCTCGCGCAGGAGTGTCTGCACCAGGTTCAGGCTCCCGACGACCTTGATGTGCTCGTGCCGGTCACGGATCTCGCGCACCGCGCCCGCCAGATCCGGGCCGAGCTGCGTGGACCCGGCCCATGACAGGTCGGGCCTGCCGCGGGAGGCCACGTACTTGGGGACGCGGTTGAACAGCGTGGCGATCTCGTTGTCCTGACCGCCCTCCTGGTGCGGCCAGAAGGCGGAGAAGATCTCATACGTCCGCCGGCCGAGCAGGAGGGCGTCGGTGCCCTCGTAGGCGGCGCCGACCTGCGCCCCGCCGACCTCGTCCAGCAGGGGCGCCTGCCAGCCGCCGAACGAGAACCCGAGGGGGTCCTCGTTCGGCGCGCCGGGCGCCTGCCCGACCAGGTCGAGGGTCGCGAACATCTCAATATGAATCAGACCCATGTCTCACTCCCGATGGGTGGATCGTTCCGGTCTGAAGGTAGACCTGCCGGCGCCGCCGAACTCATCGCCGCGCGGACGTGTGCTCCGGCGCGGGTCCTCGGCGCCAACGCCGCCGGGACCGGCGCGGCGCCCGGCGGCTCAGGGGCGGACGCTCAGAGGTCGAAGGCCAGGGCGTCGCCCTCGTCGCTCCGCCGGGCCAGGAGCCGCCGGAGGCCCCTGCGGATGCCGACGTACTGGTCGTGGAACCGGCCGGGGTCCTCGGCGGCCAGCTGCCGCCACACGGTGGCCGCCTCCCGTGCCACCTCGACCTGGTCGCCGTGCCGGCCGAGCCGGTCCATGGTGACGGTGAGGTTGTAGAGGGCGCGGGCGAGGTAGAGGCGGTGAGCGGGGTTGCCGGCGGCCTGTTCCCGGTACAGCTCCACGGCCTCTCGTGCCACCTGGGCCTGTTCGGTGTGCCGGCCGGAGTCGTCCAGCGCGGACGTGAGATTGATCAGGGCGCGGGCGAGCGCCAATCGATGGGACGGGTCGCCGCCCGCCAGCCCCCGGTACAGCTCCACCGCCTCCCGGGCCGCCCGCAACTGCTCGGCGCGCCGGCCGAGCCCACCCCACACCACGGCGATGTTGATCAGGGCCCGGGCGAGGGCCGGGCGGTGAGCGGGCTCGCCGGCCGCAAGGCCCCGGTAGAGGTCCACCGCCTCCCGCAGCGCCTCCGACGCTTCGCGGTCGCGGCCGAGCCGCTCCATCCCGGACGCGTGGGTGGTGAGCGCGAGGGCGAGGGCCGCCCGGTGGACGGGGTCTTCGGCCACGAGCGTCCGGCACAGCCCCACCGCCTCCCGCGCCAGGTGGAGCTGCTCGGGGTACCGGCCGAGCCTGTGCGACGCGGTCGCTAAGCCGATCAGGGCTCGGGCGACGTCGGCGAGGTCGCCGTTGACGCGGACGTGCAGGAGGTGGTGGCGGGCCAGGGCCAGGGCGGTCCGGGGCAGGGTGTGCTCGGGGACGAGTCCGCGAAGCCGCGCGGTGGCGTCGGGGCCGGGGTCGGCCTCGGTGAGTGCGGTGGCGATGGCCTGGTCGAGGTCGCGATCACGTGTGGTGGCGAGGGCGGCGATGACGGCGGGGGAGGCCAGCCGCCGCGGATCGCCGTCCAGCAGGCGCGTGAACAGCAGGTGCGCGGACGGGTGGTGCTCGCCGGCGCGGGCCAGCACGGTCAGCACCCGGACCGCCTGGTCCTCGCTCAGCCCGGTCAGCAGGTGGCGCGCGAACTCGCGCTCGGGTTCGCCGTGGGTGAGGCTTGTGGTGATGAACCAGTCCGCTAGCAGGTCCGGCCCGATGCGGAATCCTCCCGCCGCCGGATAGAGGGCGCGAGCCCACCGGCCCAGGGCGGCGACCTGTTCGGCGGGGGAGTCGGCCAGCTCGGGGATGCGCCGCAGCACCGCGACCGCGTCCTGCTCGCTGACCGGTGAGAACAGTGCGAGCGCGGCCATGACCCGGGTCAGCGGCAGGTCGGTGACCGGTCCGGGCGCCCACCGCTCCTGGACGGCGGTGGCCCGCCACCAGAGCGCCTCGTGCTCGAACAGCGTCCTGGCCACCTCGTCCAGCGGCGCCGGGGTGCTGCGAGGTGCGGCCTGCCGCAGGACCGCGACCATGGCCTGGGCCAGGACGTCGGCCATCGGCCGCCCTGGGCGCACCGGCGCGATCGTGGCCGAGATCGGCGGCACCGGCATCGCGCACGCGGTCGCGAACGCCCGCGCCGCCTCGCCGTGCCAGCGGATCAGGTCGGAGCTCTCGCCCTGCGGCGGCACCGCCAGCACCGCGGCGTCCGTCAGCAGCCGCACATGCCGCTCGGTGAGCCGCTCCTTCAGGACGCGGGGAAGCACACCGCCCTGCCGCGCGATCAGGACCACACGCAGTCGCGCTTCACTCCGGTACCCGGCGAGCGCGTCCAGCAGTCCCGAGAGATCGCTCCGGGTGTCGGCGTCGTCGACCAGCGTCAGCACCTTCGCTCCGGGCGCCGCGGCGACCGCGTCGACCAGGCCCGCGGCCTGGCCTTCGCCCAGCCACCCGACCGCCCAGCCGTCCTCGGCGGCTTCGTCGGCCGCCTGTAATGCCAGCCGTGTCCGGCCGCACCCGCCCGGCCCCTCCAGGACGAGCAGCCCCAGGGCTCCCGGTGCCCGACACCATTGCCGCAACCGGTCCCGCTCGGCGTGCCGGCCCCAGAACCGGGTCGGACACGACCGCGGCAGCAGCGGCCCCAGCACGCTTCGCCTTCCCTCAGCGGATCCGGGCATGGCGGACGTCGTGCGCAACGGTTGGAGCAGGGTCGGATTCCTCAGCCACCGCACGGTCTCACTACATCATGTAAAAACCGTGACAGGCCACCATGAATTCCGTGCCGCCAAGGCGCGGTCGCGGGGATGTCATTAACGCTCGATCGCCGGAGAAGAGCGCGACCGGAAACGGGATCGTCAGCCCGTGCCCGTGAAATTCGACTTTCGCGATCCGGCTCGGGACGTCAGAAAGGTGAATCGTCGGATCGGCTGCAGGCCGGGCAGGACCGCGGCCGTGCAAGATCGAATCAAATACGCGCACGGTGGCTTCGCCGCCGCCTTGTCCAGTTGGCTCTCGATGACAAGATCTTGTTGACGGCTGCCGGATTCGGAGCCTGCCGTTGATGTCCCGGTGCGGCGGCCACTAGTCAAGGCATGCGATGCAGAGAGGGTCATCCCACTCCTAGGAAGAGACGGATATGAAGAGAGTCGTTTCGGTCGCTCACTTGGCAGTGCTGGCCACCCTCGGGGGAGCGGCGGGGGTGGTGGCGGTCTCGGCCGCCGTCCAGGCCGCCACCGGCGAGGCCCGGCAGGGCCTGACCGCGCAGGTGACGGACGTCCAGGGCAAGGAAGTGGGGAGGCTGACCATCGATGGCGCCGGGTGGGGACGCCAGCGGGTGTCGGTCCAGGTATGGAACCTCCCCGCCGGTTTCCACGGTTTCCATGTGCACGCGGTCGGCAAGTGCGACCCCGCCGCCGTCGACCCCAGCACCGGCAAGGTCAGCCCGTTCTTCACCGCCGGTCCCCACCTGGACCTGGGCGGTCCCAACAACCACGGCGCGCACGCGGGCGACCTGCCGAACCTGCAGATCGGGAAGAACGGGCGGGGAACGGCCGAGACGCTCACCGACCGGTTCCAGACCAAGGACCTCCTGGACGCCGACGGCAGCGCGATCGTGGTCCACGCGCTGGCCGACAACCACGGCAACATTCCGGAGCGGTACGAGTCGGGCGGCAAGAAGGGCCCGGACGCGGACACCCTGAAGGCGGGCGACTCCGGCGGCCGCAGCGCGTGCGGGGTCATCGACGACCAGGAGAACTGACCCTGCCGTCCAGGCCCGGATCAAGGGCGCCGCGACATGACGGCGCCCCGGTGGCCCCGGCCCCGTGGCGGCCTCGCCGCTGACGGATCGTTGGCCGCGGCGTCTAGCGTGATGGCTTATCGGCGGCGCATACTCGCTGGATGGGCGACGACATCGGCGGCGGCGGTGCCGGCGACGCGCTGGCCGCCGACGAAGAGGCCCTGAGCTCCGGGCTGGAGGTGCTCGTCACCGCCAGAGGGCTGGACGAGCTGCAGGACCGCTACTTCGACTGGGTCGCCGGTCACGTGCCGTCCTTCGCCTACGGCCTCTACCTGTTCGACCAGCGGACGGGACGGCCCCGGGCGTCGGCGGTACGCGGGCTCAGCCGGTTCTACGCGCATCGCTACGAGCGGTTCGGCCGCGCCGTCGACCCGGTGCTGCGCGGAGCCGTGGCGGCGAGGCGGGCCTGGGACGACTCCCTGGTGAAGCCGGCCGACCGGTGGCGGGAGGCACCGATCGTCCAGGGGCTGTTCCGGCACTACGACATGGCGCACGTGATGTGCGCGCCGCTGATCAGCGGCGGGGAGATCGTCGGGACGATCAATTTCGCCCGCGGCGACGGCGAGCCCGCCTTCGGCGACGGCGACCGGCGCAGGGCGACCACGGCGGCGCGGATGTTCCAGGCGGCGGTCGCCGCGACGGACCTGGTGACGGCGATCGACGCCGAGCGGGCGGCGTGGTGGGGCGCGCTGGAGGCGAGCGGGCAGGCGGTCGTGGTCACCGACCTGGAGCGGGCCGAGCGGCACGCGAACCGGCCCGCGCGGGCGCTGCTCGACGCCGCTGACGACGCGTGGCCCTCCCTCGACGCGGCGATCGACGGCGGTGAGGCGACACGGCGCCTCACGGTGCGGGCCGCGGGCAGCGACGCCGCGACCGACATCACCGTGACGTCGGCGCCCCTGCCCGAGCGCCCCTCCTTGATCGTGTCGATCCTGTCGGCGGAGTCGCGGACGGCGGCGCTGGCCCCCGCGCTGCGCAGGCTCCTCACCGAACGCGAGGCGGCCATCGCCGAACTCGTCGCCGCCGGGCAGCGCGACCACGAGATAGCCGGGCACCTGCACATCAGCCCGAACACCGTCAAGCACCACCTCAAGTCGATCTACCAGAAGCTCGGCGTGCGTTCGCGGGTGGAGCTGGCGGGCCTGCTGCTGCGCTGATCCCCCTTTCGGGTGGTCCGCGCATTCCCATGAACGGGCGATGTGCCGGGGAACGGCCGGTCCATATCGTCCAGCCATGGGATCACACAACAGCGTCACCGAGCTCAACGAGCTGTTCATCGAGGCGATGAACGCCGGCGACCTGGACGCCGCGCTCTCCGTATGGGACGAGCACACGGTGTTCCAGACGGGACCGGGCACCCCGCCCGCACGGGGCATGGACCAGCTCCGCGCGGCGCTCGCGGAGTTCCTCGCGCTCAAGCCGCACCTGACGATCGAGGAACTGCACCGGGTCGAGGCCGACGACATCGTCCTGGTCGCGCTGCGCTGGAACCTGACCGGGACCGGACCGGACGGGCAGCCGGTCGAGATGAGCGCGGTCGACTCGAACGTCTTCCGCCGCAGGCCCGACGGCACCTGGCGCATCGTGATCGACAACCCGTTCCACTCCGTCCACATCGGACTGGAGTCATGACGGCCGTCGGCACCGGCCGGCTGACCATCGACCGGCCCCTGCCCGCGATCGTCGGCGGCCGGGCGCGGCCGGTGCCGGCGCTCCTCCCGGCGGTCGAACCGGCGACCGGGCGGACGTGGGCGCGGATCGCCGACTGCGACGCCGCCGTCGTGGCCGAGGCCGTCACCGCCGCCGCCGCGGCGTTCGAGACGTGGCGGACGACGTCCCTGGCGGACCGGCAGGCGGCGCTGTGGGCCATCGCCGACCGGCTGACCGCGACGGCCGCGGACTGGCCGGCGCTGCTCGCCACCGAGAACGGGCGGGCGATCCGCGAGGCGGAGCTGATCGACGTCCCGACCGCGGCGGAGATCTTCCGGTACTTCGCGGGGATGGCCCGCGGCATCCACGGCGAGACCGTCCAGGGGGTGCCGGAGACGTCGCACGTCTACACCACCCGGCAGCCGCTCGGCGTCATCGCCGCGATCGTGCCGTGGAACTCGCCGCTCATCTCGGTCGCGCACAAGCTGGCGCCCGCGCTCGCGGCGGGCAACACCGTCGTGGTCAAGCCGTCGGAGCTGGCGTCGGTGAGCACCGTCCGGTTCGCGGAGGCGATCGCGGACCTGCTGCCGCCGGGAGTCGTCAACGTGGTCACCGGTCTCGGCGCGACCGCGGGCGACGCGCTGGTCACCGACCCCCGCATCGCCAAGATCAGCTTCACCGGCGGCACGGCGAGCGCGCGGACGATCCTCAGCCGGGCCGGTGACCGGCTGACCCCCGCGCTGATGGAGCTGGGCGGGAAGGGCTCGCTCATCGTCGGGCCGGACGCCGACCTCGACACGCTCACCGAGGACGTGCTGACCGGCGTCTTCGCCGCCAACGGCGAGGTGTGCTTCGCCGCGTCCCGCCTGCTCGCCCACGCCGCCGTGCACGACGAGCTGCTGGAGCGGATCACGGCGCGGGCCGATCGGATCCGGGTCGGCGACCCGCTCGACCCGTCGACGCAGCTCGGCCCGCTCATCAGCGTCGCGCACCGGGACCGGGTCGCCGGGGCCGTCGACCGGGCCGTCGCGGAGGGCGCCACGGTGAGCGCCGGGCACCGCGTCCCGGACCTGGACGGCGAGCTCGGCGGCGGCGCGTTCTACCGGCCGACCGTCCTCGCGGACCCGGACGGCACGACGAGCGCCTCCTGCGAGGAGTTCTTCGGGCCCGTCCTCACCGTCGAACGCTGGACCGGCGAGGACGAGGCCGTCGCCCGCGCGAACGCCGTCGCCTACGGCCTCGCGAGCGGCGTGTGGACGAGCGACCTCGCGCGGGCGCACCGCATCGCCGGGCGCCTCCAGGCCGGGATGGTCTGGGTCAACACCTGGTTCGCCACGCCCCTCGGCCAGCCGCAGGGCGGGATCAAGGCCAGCGGCTTCGGCCGTGAGGGCGCCGCGGAGACGGTCCGCGAGTACCAGGCCGTGAAGGTCGTCAACGTCAGTCTCGACACCGCGCGTCCCCCCATGTGGGACTGACGCGCCGCACGAACGTGGAGGAACCATGGACTTCCAGCTGGACGAGCAGAGCCGGCGTATGGCGGAGACCGGGAAGCGGCTCGCGGAGGTGCTGGCGCGGCGCGCGGCCGGCGCCGACGAGCAGCGCCTGATCCCGGTGGAGAGCTTCGCCGAGCTGCGCTCGGCGGGCCTGTACGGGGCGGGGTTCCCCGCCGGCCTCGGCGGGCTCGGCGTGCGGTCGACGGCCTGGCTGGCGACCGTCGAGCAGCTCGCGCAGGGCGACGCGTCGACCGCCCTCGGATTCAACATGCACTACGTGGCCACCCGCCTGGCGGGGGAGCTGCCGTCCTTCGACGCCGCGGCGCGCAAGCACGTCGCGTCGCTGGTGATCGACGACGGCGCGCTGATCTCGGCGCCGCTGTCGGAGCCGTCCTCGTCCAGCCTGCTGCCGGGCTCGTTCCTGCCGACGGTGACGGCCGCCCGCACCCCGGACGGCGGCCTGCGCGTGAGCGGGACCAAGATGTTCGCCTCGATCTGGGAGGCGAGCGACTACGCCTTCATGCTCGCCCGCCCCGACCGGGCCGACGACCCGGCGCTCGTCGTCGCGTTCCTGCTCCCGGTCGCGCAGCCGGAGCACATCGTGGTCGAGGACGTCTGGGACACGCTCGGGATGCGCGCGACGCGCAGCAACAAGGTGAGCATCGACGGCGCGCACGTCCCGGCGGAGCTCGTCCTCGGGCCGATCGACGACTTCGTCACCAACTGGATCGTCGCGCAGGCCGCCGTCACGTGGGGCGGCTACACGGCCTGCTACCTCGGCCTCGCCGAGGCGATGGTGAGCTGGCTCGCGGAGCACCTCGGCACCCGGAAGGCGAAGGGGTACGCCCAGCCGATGGGCTACCACCCGTCGATCAGCTCGGCGGTCGGGCGCATCGCGACGCACGTCGAGGCGGCGCGGCTGATGATGTACCGGGCCGCGTGGACGGCGGACACGCAGGGGCCGGGCCTCGGCACCTGCCACGCGTACCTGCAGGCGAAGCTGATGCTCGCGGACGCGATCGGACGGGTCGTCGAGCTCGGCACCACCGCGGGCGGCCTCAACGCGCTGATGCGCCCCCAGGGCTACGAGCGCATGCTGCGCGACGTCACCACCGCCGCGATCATGCCGCCGAACGCCTACGCCTGCGCCGAGATGGCCGGCCTGATCACGATGGGGCTCGACCCGTCGCAGGCCCCCTCGCTGGCGACCTCCTGACGGGCCGGGTGACCGACATGCAGCAGGCCGCGGAGGACGTCGCCGCGCTCCGCCGGACCTTCGGGTGCTTCCCGTCGGGCGTGACGGCGGTGTGCGCCCTGATCGACGGGGCGCCAGCCGGGATGGCGGCGAGCTCGTTCACCTCGGTGTCCCTGGACCCGCCGCTGGTGTCGATCTGCGTCCAGAACACCTCGGCGACGTGGCCGCGCCTGCGCCGCGCGCCGCGGCTCGGGCTGAGCGTGCTCGCCGAGAACCACAACGTGGCCTGCATGCGCCTGTCCCGCAAGGAGGGCGACCGCTTCGACGGGGTCGACTGGGAGCCCAGGCCGGACGGCGGGGTGTTCGTCCTCGACGCCACCGCCTGGCTGGACTGCCGCCTCCACGACGAGATTCCCGCCGGCGATCACCTGATCGTGCTGCTGGAGGTCCTCGGCCTGCTCGCCAGGCCGGAGACCCCTCCGCTGGTGTTCCACACCAGCCGGTTCCGGCGGCTGGCGCCCGTCTGAGGCGGCGACGCGCCGCTTCTTCCCGCACATGGCACGGGCACCGGAATCCCTCCGGTGCCCGTGCCTTCGTGGTGTGCGGCTTCACACGTCCCGGACGCTGAGCAGCCCGGTCACCTGGCGTCCGGCCGTGTTCAGCAGGCCCGCGAAGCGCTCGGTCCTGGCGGGGGCGACCGGCCCGGTGACCGACAGGGCGGCGACCGTGGCGCCGGTGGCGCCGGCCAGCGGGACGGCGACGCTCATGTACCCGATGCGGGCCTGTTCGTACTCCACCGCGTACCCGAGGTCGCGGGCGCGCTTCAGCTCCTGCTCCAGCAGGCCGGGCGCGACCGTCGTGCGCGGGGTCGTGCGGGCGAGCGGCGCGGCCACGACCTCCTCGAAGAGGCCGCCCGGCCCGAAGGCCAGCAGGGCCTTGCCGGTGGCGGTGCAGTGCAGCGGCATGCGCCCGGCGACCCGGGACGGACGGCTGACCTGCCGGTGCCCGGAGACCTTCTCCAGGTACAGGACCTCCAGCCCGTCGGCGACGGCGAGATGGACGGTCTGGCCGGTGGCCTGCAGCAGGTCCTCCATGAACGGCCGGGCGAGGTCCCGCAGGATGCGCTGCCGGGGGACCCGCTGGCCGATCTCGAACAGCCGCATCCCCAGGCGGTACTTGCCGTGCCGCCGCTCCAGGAACCCCCAGCGCACCAGCTCCTGGCTGAGCCGGTGCACCGACGCCTTCGCCAGGCCGGTCCGGCGCGCCAGCTCCGAAAGGCCGAGATCCTCGTCGTCCAGGCCGAAGGCCTCAAGGATGAGCCGGGTCTTGCCCAGCACGCTTCCGCTCTCGGCGGTCGACTCCACCGCGGCGTCCATTGAACGATGGTTCACCTGGGAAAACGTACCTGTCAACGGGCGGAGTCCGGTCAGCGGACCGATCGTGGCCACCCGGTCATGACCGGCGACCCACGGAGAGGGCGGCGTAGGCGCGGAGTCGGTCGGGGGTCTGCGGATCGGCCGAGACGCGGAGGGCGTGGTAGGGGCCGAGGTCGTCGGGGAGCTTCGGCACATGCTCGATCTCCAAGGCGCCGACCGTCGTCAGGAGGCCGTCCAGGACCGCTTCGGTGAGCAGGTGGCTGACGTGGACGAGGTAGCCCTGGAGCGTCAACCCTTGGACGGCGATGCGCAGGTGCGCGATGGCCCCGTCCCTCGCGGTCAGCGGGACATGCTGCGAGCCCAGTCCGGCGAGGTCGACGGTTCCCTGCAGAGGGCGGAGCATCCGTCGCAGGGGTTTGTGGTGTTCGAGGGGGCCTGGGCCGTACCAGGCGATCGATCCGTCCTCGGAGAGGTGGTCGGGGCGGAAGCGCGACGAGAGGTTGCGCGGGTCGCCCGCGAGGAAGATCGTGCGGGTGAACGCGGCGTACCACTGGGCGCGTGCCTGCGGAGCCGCCTCGGCGGCGAAGGCCACCGCCGAGGCGGCGAAGGCGGCGGGCGTGAAGTCGCGCAGCACGGCGATCGCCCCGGCATCGGCATCCCCCCGTGGCCAGGCGCGCTGAGCCCGTGCGACGCGATGTTCGAGTTCCACCCGGAGCGTCCGCTGATCGAGCATGTGGCCTCACCCGCCGATGAGCCGGTCGACCTCCGCCGCCAGCCCGGCGGGGGACGCGCCGTCGGCGAGGATCCGGTGGACGCGCACCGTGTCCAGGGACTTGAGCGCGGTGTCGTAGCCGTCGCGGAGCCTCCGCAGGTGGTCCATGCGCTCGTGAAGCTCCGGCGGCCGGCCGCGTTCGAGAATGCGCCGCCGCGCCTCCCTCGCCTCGACGTCGAGGAAGACGACGACGTCGGGGAGCGGCACGTCGAATCGGCGCGCGAAGGCGGCGGCCCGCTCACCGGGCGGCAGGTCGGCCAGCCGGACGAGGTCGGCCGCGACGGTGGTGAGGTCCGGGACGCGGCCGAGCCGCCGTCCCAGCCGCTCGCACCAGGCGAGGGCCGCCTCCACGTCGCCGGGGTCCAGGGACGCGAGCTGCCGGCGGAGCCGGGCCGGGCGCTCCGGGCCGAGGACGCGTTCGACGGCGCCCCGGTAGATCGGGACGTAGACGAGGGCGTCCACGATGGGATGGCGCTCGGAGATGATGACCCGCGTCCCCAACTCCCGGACGAAGAACCGTTCTGTCACGGCGTAGGTGCACATCTGCAGGTAGAGCACGGCGAGCTTCAGGTCGGGGGCGCTCAGCCGGTCGGCGCCCTCGGACAGCGCGCTCAGGTGACGGGACAGCGCATGTAAAGGACCGTCGGGGTTCTCATGGGCGCGTAGACAGGAAAGGGCGGCGCGGTCTCCGCCGCGTTCACCGGTGATCAGCCGGAGCACCGTGGACTTCCCCGAACCGTCGATTCCGGCCAGGGCCACGCGGAGCGTGTCAGCGGACATCGGTGCCCTCCATTTCCAGCAGGCGCACGACGGTCGGGACGAGGTGCCGGAGGAACGGCAGCTCGCGGTGCGTGTGCGCCATGAGATACAGCTGCAGCCGGGTGATCGAGAAGTCCCAGAGGGCCAGGCGGTACCCCTCCCGCCACGCGCCGGGGTCGGGCGCCTCGGCGCCCGCGTCGATGAGCGCCTGCCGGTGCAGGCCGAGCCAATCGGCGACGTCGTCCTCCCCGGCGTCGGCGGGCAGGACGTAGGCGAGCAGCTCGACCAGGTCGCGCTGCGGGACGTGGAGCGTCGCCAGCTCCCAGTCGTAGGCGACCAGGCTCAGGCCAGGAGTGCGCAGCGCGATGTTGCGGGGGTTGAAGTCGTTGTGCACGAGCGTGCGCGGCAGGCGTTCGAGCCGTGCCCACCAGTCGCCGGCCGTGTCGCCGATCCGGCGGAGCCGGCGGAGGACGCCCGGGGTGATCCAGTGGGGGTGCTCGGCGGCGTGGTGCTCCGCCATCGCCGCCCACAGCTCGCTCATCGCCGCCATCCGCTCCGCCGACTGGACGCGGCCCAGCCAGCCGCGGCCGAGCAGCTCGCCCTCGCGGCCGAGCCAGGCCGCGTGGACGCCGGCGATGCCCTCGACGGCGGCGCGCACGTGCTCGCGCTTCCACAGTCCGGGACGCTCGGCGGTGTCCTTGAGGATCACGTCCGGGCCGAGGCGCTCCATCAGGATCACGTACGCCTCGCGTCCGGGGTCGACGTGCACGCCGTACAGCCCGGGCATGACGCGGGCCAGGGCGGCGTCGCCGCTGCGGTAGAGGGCGGGCTCGCGCGTGTGCACGTCCTTGAAGCCGGTCCAGTCGCGCCATTTCGCGTACAGCTCGGCCAGCGCCCCGCCCGACAGCGACGCCAGCTTGGCGGCCTCGATGATCACCTCTTCGTCCAGCGGCTTGACCTTGGCGACGAGGTCGATCTCCTTGGTGTCACCGGCGGGGTTGGTGCAGCCGACGCGGAGGGGGAACACCCCGGTCAGCTTGCGCTGGTCGCCGCGGGAGGTCAGCTCGGTGAGCAGGCCGGAGCGCGCCTCGTCCACCGGCGCCGAGACCGTGACGACCTTCAGGTCGGGCGCGTTCATCGCCTCGGCGAGCAGGGGTTCGAGCAGCGGCGCGTCCAGGTCGGCGCGGGTCAGCCAGTCGACCCGGCGGGAGCGGCCGAGCCGCTCGTGGGCGTCGGCGAACTGGCCACCGGCGACCGCGGCGAGCGTGGAGACGTTCACCGCCAGCGCGAACCCGCAGATGATCTCCGCGAGCCGGCGCGTCCCGCCGTCGCCCGCGCAGCCCAGCGCCTCCAGGTAGTTCCGCTGCCGGGGCAGCCCGGTACCGCCGCCGACGGTTCCGATCACGAGACCGGGCAGGAGGAGGGTGGCGCGCAGCCCCCCGTCCTGTGGCTCGACGGAGAAGACCGCGGCGCCCGACTCGTAGACGCCGGCGATGTCCTGGCCGGTGGCGACGTACACGGCGGCGATCACGTTGGCGGCGTTGATGTCGAACCCGGCCATTCCCGCGTGCTGGGCGGCCGGGACGGCGATCCGGTACGTCCGGTCGATCGCCTCGGGGGTGGTCTTCAGCACCCGCTGGATCGTCGCCCGGTCGAGGGTGCACTCGGCGGTCACCCGGGTCCCGCGGCCCGCGATCATGTTCAGGTGGGTGAGCTTCTTGTCACCGCTCAGGTTGCCCTCGATCGCGAACCACGAGGGCGCCATGCCGGGCAGGACGGCGAGCCGGTCGTTGATCCACCGGCAGGCGCGCCAGGTCGCCGCCGTGGTCATGTTCTGCCCGCCCGCGTCGGCGGTCTCGTAGGCGAAGCGCAGGTGCACGACCCGGCCGATCTGCACGGGGTCGAGCCCGACCAGCCGGGAGTGCCGGGAGACCGCCCGGACCTGTTCCGCCAGTTCGGCGTGCCGGCCGGGCACCCACTGGGCGAACCTCGCGGCCGCCGCGACGCCGTCGAACTCGAACGCCGGCGCCCGCGTCATGCGCTGCGCGATCACCCTGGTCTCGACCCCGCCGGACCGGGTGACGGCCTTCGCGCCGCGTGCGACCGAGGCCACCAGCGCACCCTCGGTGGTCGCCAGCGGCAGGGTGACCGGCCCCCGCGCGGCGTCGCCCCGGAACAGGAGCGGCCCGGCCAGCCCGACCGGCACCTCCACCGTGGCCACGTAGTTCTCTAAGTTGCTCATGAGGTCGCGTGCCGGGATGCCCGCCTCGTCGAGCGCGGCCAGCGGTGATCCGGTGAGGTGGCGCAGCCACTGCAACCGCGCCCGCCGGGCACTTTCCGTGTACCGGCCACGGCCGGGGATCTCCTCGGCGCCCGTTGTCACCGCGGCTGCTCCTCGTCCGGCCGTGCCCAGATGGAGGAGTCGGAGCGGAAGACCCGGTCCTTGACGCGCGGCGGCCGTTCACCCGCCTCGACACGGCGCCGCCAGTCCCGCAGGAACAGCTCCGGCTTCACCGGGACGACGCTCAGCGGATCCAGCGCCCCCTGCTCCCGCGCGCGCCGGTAGCCGGCCGACTCCTCCGCCAGGCGCGCGTCCAGGACGCGGGTGAAGACCTGGCGCTCGACGCCGGTGATCCTTCCGTGGAAGGCGACCGCCGCCTGATGGGAGGGCGCCCCGGCTTTCGCGGGATCCAGCCGCCAGGCCAGGTTCCCGACCTCCAGCCCCGTGTCGGTGACCGCGGCCGACACGGCCCGGAGCGCCTCGTGCTCCCGCAGCCGTTCGCCCGCGGCCGACAGCGTCCCGTCCCGGCCGCAGTACTCGATGCGCGGCGTACGGCCCACGAAGCCCGCCACGCGGACGATGTCCCTGGTCGCGCAGCGGTAGAGCCCGCCGATGTGGGAGAGGACCACGTGGTAGTCCCGGCCCTGCTCCACCTCGTGGGCCAGCACCGTCCCGGCGTCACCGCGGATGTCCTCCTCCGCCGGGACGAACTCGTAGAAGCAGCTCGGCGTGGCCAGCGCGCCGGCGGTGAGATGGCGGTCCACCGGGGCGGCCAGCGGCCCCTCGCACGAACCCAGCGGGGCGGGCAGCACCCGCACCCGCGGGCCGTACCTGTGCGCCACCCTGGGGAGGTAGAGCCGCGCGGTGTAGCAGGTCCAGGCGAGCACCGCGTCGAGCCGGGGCCACAGGTCGCACGGCCGCGGGACGCCGAACCGGCGCGCCGCCTGCTCGATCATCCGGGCCCGGTCGGGCGCCGGCTCCCGGAACGGCGTCCCGCCGAGCGTCCCGTCGCGGACCTCCTTGACGATCCGCTGCCACCACAGCCCGAGCTGGTACGGCAGCGCGGCGGCGATCGCCGGATTGACCGCGACGACGGCACGGATGTCGTGCTCGGCGGCCAGCCGCAACCGCAGATACGTGCGCTCCCAGGGGTCGCTCTCGTCGAACCGCTCGGGGAGCCTGCCCCACGGGGCCCGGTTGCCGAGGCCGGTGGCGACGTCCTCGCCGATGCGCCCGAAGTCGATCTGGCTCGCGCCGATGTGCGGCTGCCCGCCCTCGGTGCACCCCGTCCGGGAGAACGGGTCCTGCCACAGGTTGAGCACCGAGTCGTCCGCGGCCGTCATCCCCGGATAGCGCTCGACCGCCGTCGCGAGCGCCGAGAAGTAGAACGGCAGGAAGCTCCGCTTGAGGTAGGTCACCGTGACCGGGATCCGCTTCTCCACACCTGTCGTGCCGCTGCTGGAGAAGTAGACGACCGGGTCCTCACAGGAGAGCACACCTGACTCGCCGTCGATGACCCGATCCAGCCAGGGCGCGAACTCCTCGTGAACGCGGATCGGCACCGCCGCACGATAGTCGTCGACGCTCGTGACGGCGGAGAAGCCGTGGGAGCGGCCGAAGGCGGAATCCCGGTTCGCCTCGACCGCCGCGGCGAGCACCGTCGACTGCACCGCCTCCGGATCGGCCAGCGCCTCGCGGAGCCGTGCCAGCTCGTCGCGGGCACGGCGGCGGAACGCGGCTCTCAGGTCGGACGGTGTCCCGGGCGCGGCGTGCTTCGCATGTGATGTCTGCACGTGTACGTCCCTTTCTTGGAAGGGCTGGAAGCGGGAAGGGTTCACGGGCTAGAGGAAGACCTCGTCGAGGAGCCCGCGGCTCGGCGCGTGGGCGGTCTTCGTAAGGAGTCCGCAGGTCAAGCGGTAGGGGTCCACCCAGCCGAACGGGGTCAGGTGCCGGCTCAGCTCCCCGGCGGGATCGCCGCCGTCCGCGCGGGCGAGCAGTTTGCGCGCCCGGGCCATCGCGCGGCGGATCAGCTCGGGCTTGAGCGGCCCTCCGGCCGTTCGTCGCAGCGTGTTGATGAAGTGGAGCCGCATCCCCAGGCGATAGACGTCGTGGCCGACGTGGCGCAGGCACAGCGCCGACAACTCGTCCAGCGCCGTGCCGTCCCAGCCTCCGGTCCGGCTCGACCCGCCCGCACCCGGTATGGGCACCCGGCCGAGCGCCAGCCGCGACGTTCGCGCCCCCAGCTCCCCGAGGATCCGCTCGACCAGCGCGTAGTCGTGCCCGATCTCCTCGTCGTGGACGAGGAGGACCCCGTCGTACTCGGCGATCCTCGGGACGAGGTCACGCAGGACCATCAGCAGATAGTTCGCGTGCCCGTCCATGCCCACCACCGGGCGCAGCGGCATTCCCCACCGGGTGCCGTCCAGATACACGGGCCCGCCCAACCGGCGGTGGTCCAGGCACAGGCCACGGCCCGCGAGCAGGTCGATCAGCTCTCCGAGGGGCAGGCGGTAGGGCCGGTCGGCGAAGAAGCCCGGATCGAGCACGTGCAGCAGCCCGAGCTCCTCCTTCCACGCCCGCAGGATCCGTTCGCTGCCGGGATGGACCCATCCCTGCTCCGCCCGTTCCGCGTACGGCCTCAACGCCGAGAACGGCGGGGCCGGCTCGGCGTGTGCCCGCACGTAGAGCGCCCCGAGGTCGTGCACCGAGTACCCGGTGAAGTCGGTGTGGCCGAGCGTCCGGTCCAGGTACTCCCAGAACCGCAGCGTCTGCCCCGTCAGGCAGGCCGAGCGGGTGTTCCACAGGTACGTCGCCTCACGCAGCGCCCGGGTGCCCCGGTACAGCGCGTCCAGCCAGAGGAACCCCTTGGCATGGGTGGGCAGGACGGGCTTGGTGGGGGTGATCGTGATCGGCGCGATCAGGAGCCGCTCGCCGCTCAAGGCACCCTGGTCCGGCATTCCGATCAGCTCCTCTCCCTGGTCCGCGGACGCCCGCCGCCGGATCGGCTGGAGGTGGCGCCCGGCTGGGCGGCGCTCCGAACATCCCGCGTGCGCGGCGGCGCGACCAGCCTTCTGACCGATTGCGGCGAAGGTGAAGCGCCGGTCCGGGCCCCGCGGCAGGCGCGTGGGTCGGGTTCGGGGATCGGCATGCCGCATTACTCATCCGGTGCCCCCGCCTGCGCGAAGCACTGGAAATCGGTACCCGAGGGGAAAGGAACATGACACGCAGCGACCCGGCGGCGGCTCGGCGCGGCGTGCGCGGGCTTTGACGGTCAGATGTGCAACTTCCTGCACCCCGGACAACTCCACGCCGACGGGTCGTTGCCCCGTGACAACCGAGCGTGATGTGCAGTGTTTCACGCGGGGTCGGAAGCACGCGGGTGCACGGTAACGACCGGCGGCCGCGCGGCGGGCTGTTCGATGGCCATGTACGGCTGGACGGGCTGATCATGAGCGACCCGGCGGCGACCCTTCCGCGGACCGGCTGATGGTGCCGGGCCGTCACAGCGTCTTGTCCGATGACGGGCGATTCCCCAGGTAGCCGCTCCGACGGCTGGTGCGCGGCCATCTCCTCGCGCCCGCCGGCCGGTCCAGAGTTCGAGGGACGGGCTCCGGCCGCGGCGCGAGCATGGCGGCCCGGCGATGCCGACGTCGCCCGGGCATGCGGCGGGTGGGGGACGAGGCCGAGAAGGCCGGGGCTCCCGAGCAAGAACGCGGTCTGGACGGCGCGTGAAAGTTGCACATCTTCGCCCCTATCGAAATTCGGCGGCGTCGAACCACTTACCCCCTACGCCCGTCTTAGGAAAGAGACCATTATGCTGGCGCCCCGAAGCCACATATGATCAGCGTACGTACCCTGTGCGATAGGGGAGGATGAGCTTGAGTCCACATTTGGACCCTCCGGCCGGGCTTTTCGGCCTTGTAAACATCCGCTACCATGCGCGGCATATGTTGGGGGAAGTCTGCCGGGAGCAGGTTCGGGTAATCCTCTGTGGACATTCCGTAACGGAAGGTTGCGAGCGGAGGTCTTAGGCCGCCGCGCATGCAGCGCGTGCTGGAAAGGCGCGCGGCACGGACACGCCGGCCCAGGCGCCCGATTTCGTGACGCAGCGCAATTCCAGCAGGTCAGAGCCCGGTGTTTACCGGATCAAGTCGCTGCGGACGGAGCTGTCCCCCGGGCGATGCTCACCGACATATCGCGAGAATACATGCGGTCATCTCGTTCGCCTCTGGACCACCGGGGGCGGAGTCAGTTCTTCATGGGGCGCGAGCTCGAACCTCATCTGAAGTGAGATTCAGCGAAGACAGGGAAGACATGGGGAGACCGGAGAAGCCGATCAACGCCTCCAGCGGGGCGGTCGCGGCTTTCGCGAGCGAGCTGAGACGGCTTCGCGCGCTCGCGGGCAATCCAACGTACCGGGACATGGCACGGTCCGCGTTGTACTCACCGTCGGTGCTGTCCAGTGCCGCGAGCGGCCACCGATTGCCGACACTGCAGGTCACACTCGCTTTCGTCGCCGCCTGCGGGGGCGATCAGGAGGTCTGGCGTCGGCGCTGGCTCGAGGTGTGCGGCGATCCGCCCCCGCGGCCCCCCTCCCCTCCACCGC
>NZ_VCKW01000600.1 GCF_005889715.1 Actinomadura soli | reverse complement strand
GATGGCGTCCAGATGGGCGGTCTCGCGGCGCCGGGCCGGTTTGGCCATCGGGTGCAGGGTGATCCCGTGGCCGATCCAGGCGGACGGGTCGCGGGTGAACAGGTGGTTGGGCAGCGGCGGCAGCACGAAGTCGCCGTCGTCCAGGGACGACAGCAGCAGGCTGTGCGCGGGCAGGCCGAGTTCGGCCTTGGTGATCCCGCCGATCAGGTGGCGGGCGAGCGTGGCGGGGTCGAAGTCGTCCAGCGCGGCCCGGACGGGTGCGGCCAGTGTCGGCCCGAGCGCGATATTGGACGCGGTGTGGTCGAGGATCCGGGCGCGGCCGTCGTCGAGTTTGAGGGTCTCGGCGAGCAGGTCGGCGAGGTAGTGCACCTGGACGCCGCGTTCGCGCAGGGTGTCGGCGAACACGTCGTGTTCCTGGCGGGCGCGTCTGGCCCACAGCACCTCGTCGAACAGCAGGTCGTCCTTGTTGGCCGGGGTGAGGCGGAGCAGTTCCAGGTCGGGGCGGTGCAGCAGCACCTGCCGCAGCCGCCCGACCTCGGAGGAGACGGTGAACACGGGTTGGTCCCTTCAGGCGGCTTGGGCGGGCAGTTCGGGCCTGTCGGCCTGGACGGGCTTGAGGGTGCCGCGCTGGTCGCGGTACTTCAGCCAGGCGTAGACGGGCATTCCGGCGAAGATCAGCAGGGTGCCCTTGTAGACGACCTCGTAGCCGGACCCGGCGATCGCCCACACCGAGTACCCGAACGCCAGCAGCGCGATGACGGCGGAACCGGCCAGGCGCCGGCCGGAGAACGCGGTGCGGTCGGTG
>NZ_VCKW01000599.1 GCF_005889715.1 Actinomadura soli | reverse complement strand
CGTGCTGCCGCCGCTGCCCAACCACCTGTTCACCCGCGACCCGTCCGCCTGGATCGGCCACGGGATCACCCTGCACCCGATGGCCAAACCGGCCCGGCGCCGCGAGACCGCCCATCTGGACGCCATCCACCGGCACCACCCGCTGTTCACCGCCCAGGACATCCCCGTCTGGTACCCGGGAGCCGACTCCGCCCTTCCCACCATCGAGGGCGGCGACATCCACGTCCTGAACGAAGAACTGGTCCTGGTCGGCATGAGCGAGCGCACCACCCCGCAGGCCATCGAACTGCTCGCCCAGCGGCTGTTCACCGCCGGCACGGTACGGCGCGTCATCGCCGCCCAGCTGCCCCGGCGCCGGGCCTTCATGCACCTGGACACCGTCCTGACAATGGTCGACCACGACACCTTCACCGTCTACCCCGAGCTGCCGCCGCTGCGGTCCTACGCCCTCACCCCGGGCCGTGACGGCGGGGTCCGTGTGCACGAGAACGAGGCGCTTTTCCCCGCGATCGCCCGCGCCCTCGGGCTGCCCCGCGTCCATGTCCTGTCCGCGGAGCAGGACGTCCGCGCCGCCGAGCGCGAGCAGTGGGACGACGGCAACAACGTCCTGGCCGTCGAACCCGGCGTCGTCATCGCCTACGAACGCAACGTCACCACCAACACCATGCTCCGCCACCACGGCATCGAGGTCATCACCATCCCCGGCGGCGAACTCGGCCGCGGCCGCGGCGGCCCCCGCTGCATGACCTGCCCGCTCCACCGCGACGGGACGACGAAGTGACCGTCCTGCGCTAGGCCGGTCGCCAACGAACCACCCCGCGGGTGA
>NZ_VCKW01000598.1 GCF_005889715.1 Actinomadura soli | reverse complement strand
CGGCTGGGGCTGGTCGCGCTGGGGCTGGTGGGCTGCCTCGCGGTGAGCGGGTGCGCGGGCGGCGAGGAGCCGTCCATCCTCGGGAAGGCGACGCTGGTGGCGGGCGTCCGGCCGGACCTGCCGGGGATCGGGTTCAAGCTGGCGGACGGGCGGTTCGAGGGCCTGGACGTGGACGTGTCGCGGTATCTGGCAGCGCGGATGGGGAAGAAGGTCCGGTTCGCTCCGGCGCTGGCGGCCGATCGGGAGCGGCTGCTGCGGGACGGGAAGGTCGACATGGTGCTGACCTTCTGGCTGGAACCGGAATGGAAGCAGCGGCTCGCGTTCGCCGGGCCGTACCTGCTGTCGTACCAGGACATCCTCGTCCGCGACGATGAGCGCGGGGTGCGCGGGGTGCGCGACCTGAAGGGACGCAGGATCTGCGCCGTCACGGGATCGGGCGCCGCGGAGGCGGTGACCCGGGAGCGGCAGGTGGCGGCGCTGCCGGTGGCGGCGAGGTCCTACAACGAGTGCCTGACGATGCTCGGGGACGGCCGGATCGACGCGATCACGACGAACGACACGATCCTGGCCGGGCTGAAGACCCGGCGGGGCGACTCGTTCCGGCTGCTGAACGCCAGGTTCGGGGAGCGGCGCACGGGCATCGCTATCCGGCAGGGCGACGCCGACGGCTGCGAGGCCCTCAACAAGGCCATCACCCAGATGTACCAGGACGGGACGATGGCCACGCTCATGACCAAATGGTTCGGCACGTCCGGCCTGGACCTGTCGGACGTCGAGGTCCCGCAGTTCGAGGGCTGCCTCTAGCGCCCGACGCCCCGGCGCGGGGCGTGAGG
>NZ_VCKW01000597.1 GCF_005889715.1 Actinomadura soli | reverse complement strand
TGACACGGGCGGGTCCGGGTCGGGCGTGGGTGTGACGTAGTGGCCAGGGAACGCGGCGGCGCGCCGGTGGCGAGGTGATGGCGCCGTGGTTCCTTCCTGACGGCGCGGTCCCGGCTCCGTCCCCTGCTCGGCAGGTGGCCGGGGCCGCGCCGTACACATGTTGACGACGGTGAGCAGGACAGGAGCGATGACCGATGGCAGAGCCGGAGGGGGACACCACGCGCACGGTGCTGCGGGCGGTGGATGTGCTGTGCGACCGTGCCGAGGATGCGTCGTCCATGCTGGCCGATGGTGCGGCGGGGCTGACGCTGGCTGATGCGGGCCTGGCGCTGGAGACGGTGACGCGGGCCCTGGAGGCGGCGCACACGGTGGCGCAGTTGCTGAACGGACGGGTCGGGCAGATCCGGGACCGTGAGGTGACCGAACGGCGCGGAGATGCGGGTCTGGGCGTGTCGGATGGTTCGGCGCTGCCGGTGATCGACGGCGCGACGGTGCATCTGGACTATGCGTGTGAAGTGCTGATGGTGGCGGCTCACCTGCTCGGGCTCGGGCTGGGTGAGCTGCTGCGGGTGGAACGGGGCGAGATGTGATCCTCCGCTAGGACGGCGGGAGACTGCGGTCAGGGTGAAGGGCTGCGGCTTCCCTTCCGCGCTGGCCTGGGCGGGCCGGTCGATGGCCGTAGGCCACCCCGTAGGGGCGACCGGAGGGAGTCAGCCGGCGCGCCGTTGCGGCAATTCCGTCTCAAGCGTCGCTCGGCCTGGAAGCCGCTGCCCGACCCTTCAACGATCTCCTTTGCGCGGGGCCCTGGCCTCAGCGTGCGGGGTGCGGTACGTGCGGGCCG
>NZ_VCKW01000061.1 GCF_005889715.1 Actinomadura soli | reverse complement strand
GGGGCCGGGCGGGCGGCGGCGCGTCCGTTCCCGTACCTTCGCCTCCAGGTCCGCCGCCTCCTGCGAACGCACCGGCGGGACGGCGCCGCCCCGCGCCGTGTCGGCCGCGCGCTCGACGCTGAGGGCGCGCAACGCCGCCAGCGCCGCCGCCCGCTCCGGGTCCTTCGGCGGACGGACGCGCGCCGGACGCCCGATCGCCCGCCGCCGCTCCTCGACCGCCAGCAGTTCCCGTGCCGAGCCGGCCAGGCCGAGACCGAGCTCGGCCAGCTCGGTGGCGAGTCCCGACGCGCGGGCCCGCAGGTCGAGCGCGCCGAGCGCCTCCGCGTGGTCCTCGGTCACCTGGAGCCCGAGCCTGACCGCGGCCACCGCGCCCTTGTGGTCGGCCCGCGCGGAACATTCCAGAGCGACGGCGTGCCAGGCGGCGATCTGCGCGGACGCGGGGCCGCTTGCCCGCCCGACTGATGACAGCAGGTGCCCGGCCGGCCTGCCCAGGGACAGTGCCACGCGCGCGGCGACGATACGGGCCTCGTCGGCGGCATCGGCCCAGCCGCCGCTCTCCAGCCGTTCGGCCGTCGCCATGGCCGAACGCAGCAGGACGGCCGACCGTTCACCGGACGCCCACCGTGCCCTGAGCAGGACGTGCTCGGCCAGGAGCATCCATCCTGTGCGTTCCTGCTCAGCGAAAGCGGCTCGTGCCCGTTCGGCGGCCTCCGTGCACTGTTCCGGGTGCCCGGCGGCCAGTTCGGCGTGGGCGAGAAGGAGGAACCCGTCCGCGACGTCGCATCCGTAGCCGTTCGCCGTGGACTCGTCTAAGGCCGCCAGAAGGACGGGACGAGCCTCGCCTGGCAAGCCCGCCAGAATGAGCGTTTCCGCCTGGTCGAACCGGCATTGCGCCAAGCGTTCACCGGTCAGATGGGGTTCGGCCTCTGCGAAGAGCCGGAGCGCGCGCGGTATGTCCCCACGCCGCGCCATGGCGAAGCCGAGGTTGCCCTTGGACATTGCAGTCTGGTGACGCAGCCCGGCCGCTTCACCGACAGCGATCGCCTCCACGAGCGCCGACTCCGCCCCGGCGAGGTCGCCGCGCAAAGCCCGCGCGAGCCCCAGATTCGTGAGCAGGCCATTGAGAGTGGCCGGATCGTGTCCGCGCCTTAGGCGGGGCAAGGCCCGTGCGGCGACATCGTGTGCTTCGTCAAGCCGTCCGGCTCTTGCCAGGGCGCACGCCTTGTTCGCGGACAGGCGGTCTGCGTCCGGGCCGTCCAGGACGGTCTCTGCCTCCTCCGCGTGGGCCAGAGCCCCAGCGACGTCACCGCGGGCCGTGAGCAGCCCGACGAGATTCATCCGCACCTGCGCCACCGAATAGACGTCATCGGCCAGATCCAAGGCTTGATGAAGGAAGGCGAGACCTTCGTCCAGCCGTCCCAGCTCCTTGGCGGCGAGCCCGGCCGCCCGCAGCCCGGCCACCCGCATGGCGAGCACTCCGCCGCCCTCGCTCAAGAGCGCGAGCGCCCGCGCGTACGCGGTGGCCGGGTCGGCGGCGGCCGGCCCGGAGAGGGAACGCCCCTCCAGGCCGGTCACAGGCTGATCCAGCTCGTGACGATCGACGTGCCGTCGTCCAGCCGGAAGACCAGGCTCACCAGGCCCGCCGGGACGCGCGGCACGCAGAACAGCCCGGCGGGCTCCGTGCGCGCCGTGATCCCGTCCGGCGGCAGGTCCCGGTGCCGGACCTGGACGAGCGCGGGCGCGGACGGCACGAGCCGCCCGGTGAGCTCGCGGTCCCGGCCGTGCTCCGACACCTCGATCTCCACCTCGCCGCCGGGGCAGGTGAACGTCAGCACGCGGCCCGCCGCGCCGCGGAGCCCGGCCGCCGCCGCGCGGCCGCCCCGGTCACGCGTCAGCTCCGCCAGCGTCGCGTCGGGCGCCCGCCACGCGATCGACGCCCGGGCCGCCGCCAGGACGTCGTCCGGCACCGGGTCCATCGCGTCGAACGCGTCGCGGACGCCCGCCAGCAGTTCGTCGTCGTTCACGGGACGAGCCTCCGCAGCGCCTCCAGGCAGCGCGCCCGGGTCGGGCCGACGCTGCCGACGGGGATGCCGAGCGCGGCGGCGAGCTCGGCCTGGCTCGGCGCGAGCGCGAACAGCCGCAGCAGCGTCCGGCACCGCCGTGGCAGCGCGTCGAGTGCCGCGCCGACCCGCCCGACCCGCTCGCGGTCGAGCACCACCTGGTCGGGGCCCGGCTCCGGCGCCCGCGGCGCGGGCACCAGGGGCAGGTCGCGGGCGCGCCGGCGCACCAGCCGCAGGCTCTCGTTCCGCGCGGTCGTCGCCAGCCAGCACGCCGTCGCGCCCGGATCGCGCAATCCGTCGATGCGCTCCACCAGCCGCAGCCACGTGGTCTGCACCACGTCGCCGGAATCGGCGTCGTTCAACCCGTGCGAGCGGGCGATCGACCACAGCAGCCCGCTGTGCCGATCCACCAGCCGAGCCCACGCGTCGCCGTCGCCGCCGCGCGCCCGGACCACCAGTTCGTCCGTACTGTCGTCCCAATGGGCCACCGAAGTCTCCTCCCGAGGCCCCCCGCTAAGTGCTCACCCTATGGCATCGGCGGGTGACTCCGCGTGGACGGCCACCGCTTCGCGGCCGAGCCGTTCTCCGGGACCGACCACGACGCCGAGGTCAGGCAGGACGGGGTGCGCCGCCGGATCGAGCACCCGGTCCGCCGCCGTGACCGCGTCGACGCCCGCCGCCGCCACGAGCCCGGCGATCCGCCCCGCCACCACGGGCGCCGCGAAGGACGTCCCGCTCCACGTCGCGTAGCCGTCGAACAGGTCGGGGTCGATGCCGTGCACGGGCGGGTGCGTCCCGTCGAACCGCACGAACGTGCTGGCGACGTCCACGCCCTGGGCGCACGCGTCCACCCACCAGCCGTGGTTGGAGAACGCGGCCCGGACGTCGCCGTCCAGCGCCGCGACGCCGACGACGGGCTTCATCGCCGCCGGCCAGAACGGGCGGCCGGTCGCCGTGTTGCCCGCGCACGCCACCACGACCGTCCGGCGGCCGAGCGCCGCGATCGCCCGCGCCAGCACCGGGGACGGACGGTCGTCGTAGGTGTGGCAGCCGAGCGAGATGTTGACCACATCGGCGCCTCCCTGCTCCGCGAGCCGTTCCAGCGCCCGGATCACCTCCAGCTCGTCGCCGACGCCGTCGCCGCCGATGACGCGGTGCGCCAGGAGCCGCGCGGACGGCGCGTGCCGCAGCACCACGCCCGCGATGAACGTGCCGTGCCCCGCCTGCGCGTCCAGCTCGTAGTCCAGGTCGGCGTCGAGGACCTCCTCGACCTCGGCGCGCTGCTCCCGGTACCACTCCGCGTCCGTGTACCACGGGTGCGGCGACAGGCCGGTGTCGAGGATCGCGACCGTCACCTTCCTCCGCGCCGCGGCGGCCTCGGGCGCGGGCAGGGGCGCGGCCGGACGGGGCAGGTCCGCGGGCCCGCTCCACCACATCGGCTGCCCGTGGACGAGATGGTTCGGCGCCACGCTGAGCCGGCGGCGCCGCCCGTCCGCGACGCGGGCGCCGGCGCCGAGCCCGGCCGCGAGCTCGCACACGTCCACCTTCGCCGCGGCGCGCAGCCGCAGCCGCGTGACGCCGCGCTCGTCGTGCCGCGATTCGTGCCAGCGCCGCACGATGCTCTCGGCCGCGCCGGCGTCCTGCCCGGCCACCAGGATCTCGTCCCGGCGGATCAGCGCCGGACGTCCCGGCACCCGCTCCACGACGACCGCGTCCCGGTGCCGCGCCAGCACCCGCTCCAGCCGTGCCTGTTGATCGAACATCCGTCCTCGCTCTCGCGTCGGGCCCGCACCCGCACTCATCGTGCCCGCACGGCGACGGTTCGTGACCGATATCGGACAGGAGAGCGCGGCCGGAGCCGGACGCGATCGTCTTGAACTTTCACCGCGCGGCGGCGTCGCAGCCCCTACCCTTGTCGGTCAGCGCCCGTGAACGATGTGCATCCAGTGGTCAAGCGTTCGATAATCCGTGAATCCACGGTGGTGCGAGACGTGCCGATGATGCACAATGAGGGACGCGGACGCCGACTTGGGACGTACGAGGCCGTAGGGGAAGACGAGCCTCGGTACAGATCCAGGAGGTCCGGTGACCGCACGTGGCGTTTTCTACGTCCACTCCGCGCCGCCTGCGCTGAGCCCGCACATCGAGTGGGCCGCCGCGGGTGTTCTCGGTGTGCCCGTTTCCCTTGAGTGGACAGATCAGGCGGCCGCACCGGGAACGCTGCGCGCCGAGCTTCATTGGGAGGGGAGGCCCGGTACCGCCGCGGGCATCACCTCCGCGCTGCGTACGTGGAAACTGGTGCGGTTCGAGGCCACCGAGGATCCCACCCCGGGCACCGACGGCGTCCGGTTCAGCTTCACCCCGTCCCTCGGGGTGTTCACCGGCGTGATCGGGGCCAACGGCGACATCATGGTCCCCGAGGACCGGCTCCGCTCCGTCATGGCGAACGCCGCGATCGGCAAGACCACCCTGGAGCACGAGCTGGACCGTCTCCTCGGCACCCCGTGGGACAACGAGCTGGAGCCCTTCCGGCGGGCCGGCGACGGCGCTCCCGTCCGCTGGCTGCACGCGGCCGTGTGACGCCCCGGCGGCCCGCGCGGCCGCCCGAGGCCGTCCCGCTGGAGCGTTCTCGTCCCGCAACGTGCGCGCCCCGCAGCGGGGCCCGGCCGGCGGCCCGCCACGGAACGGATACGCGAACGGCCCGGCGGGGAGAACCCGCCGGGCCGTTCGAGAGCCGTCAGAGGGCGCGTTCGAAGGCGACCGAGACGTTGTGGCCGCCGAAGCCGAACGAGTTGCTGAGCGCCGCCGCGGGGCCGTCCGGGAGCTTGCGGGGCTCGTCGCGCACGATGTCCAGGTCGGCCTCGTCGTCGAGGTCCTCCAGGTTGGCGACGAACGGGACGAGGCCCTCCTTCAGCGCCAGGATCGTGAAGATCGACTCCAGCGCGCCCGCGCCGCCGAGCAGGTGCCCGGTCATCGACTTGGTGGCGGTGACGACGACCTTGGCGGCGACCTCCTCACCGAGCCCCGCCTTGATCGAGGCCAGTTCGGCGACGTCGCCGGCCGGTGTCGAGGTGGCGTGCGCGTTGATGTGGATGATGTCGGACGCCTCCAGACCGGCGTCGACGAGGGCCCGCTGCATCGCCTTGGCCTGCCCGGAGCCGGTCGGCTCGGGCAGCACGATGTCGTACGCGTCGTTGGAGTAGCCGGCGCCGGACGCGATCCCATAGATCTGCGCGCCGCGGGCGCGGGCGTGCTCCTCCCTCTCCAGGATCATCACCGCGGCGCCCTCGCCGAGGACGAACCCGTCGCGGTTCTTGTCGTAGGGGCGGGACGCGCGCTCCGGCTCGTCGTTGCGGGTCGACAGGGCGCGCATGGAGCCGAACGACGCCATCTGCAGCGGGTGGATGCACGCCTCGGTGCCACCGCAGATGATCACGTCGGCGCGGCCCGCGCGGATCATGTCGATCGCGTAGCCGATGGCCTCGCCGCTGGACGCGCACGCGCTGACCAGGGCGTGCGAGCCCGCGGTCGCGCCGAACTCGATGCCGACGTGGCCGGACGCGCCGTTCGGCATCAGCATCGGGACGGTGAAGGGCGACACACGCGCCCAGCCCTTCTCCCGGTAGACGTCGTAGCTGTTGAGGGCGGTGTGCAGGCCGCCGATGCCGCTGGAGACCACGACGCCGAGCCGGTCGAGGTCCATGTCGAACCCGCCGTCGACGCCGGCCTTGTCCATGCCCTTCTGCGGCTTGCCGCCGCGCGACGGGGCGAACCCGGCGTCCGCCCACGCCTCCCGCGCGGCGATCAGCGCGATCGCCTGGTTGCGGTCGAGGCGGCGCAGCGACTGCCGCGGCAGCGTGTCGGCCGGGTCGGCCTTCAGCGTCGCCGCGAACCGGACCGGCAGGTCCTCGACGCCCTCCCACCGCAGGGGACGGATCCCGGACTCTCCGGCGAGCAGGGCGGACCAGGTCGACGGCAGGTCTCCGCCGAGTGGGGTCGTTGCACCGAGACCCGTCACGACGACTCTGGTCTGGCTCTTGCTCATGGCTGGTGCTCCTTGCGGACTGGAAAGGGGTGGGTGCGGGCAGGCCGCCGTCCCGGTCACCCGGGACGGCGGCACGCCCGCCCGCGTCTCAGCTCTTGGCCGCGGCCTCGTGGTTCTGGACGAAGTTGACGACGTCCTTGACCGTCTTCAGGTTGCGCAGCTCGTCGTCGGGGATCTCGACGCCGAACTGGTCCTGCGCGGCCACGGCGATCTCCACCATCGACAGCGAGTCGATGTCGAGGTCGTCGATGAAGTTCTTCTCCGGGGTCACCTCGGACTTGTCGATGCCGACGATGTCGTCGATGATCTCCGCGAGGCCGTCCAGGATCTGCTGTTCGGTGGCGATGTCGGCCATGATCTGCGTTTCTCCTTCGGTGGGTTGGTCCAGAGCCTGCGAGCGAGCGTGACGGCCTACGGGATCTGGATGACTTGGGCGGCGTAGGACAGCCCGGCGCCGAACCCGACCAGCAGGGCCGGGGCACCGGACGGCACGTCGCCGCGTTCGATCATGCGGGAGAGGGCCAGCGGGATCGAGGCCCCCGAGGTGTTGCCGGACTGGACGATGTCGTCGGCGACGACGGCGTCCTTGGCCTTCATCTTGCGGGCGATCGCCTCGATGATCCGCAGGTTGGCCTGGTGCGGGACGATGGCGGCGAGGTCCTCCGGCCGGATCCCGGCGCGCTCGCACGCCTCGACCGCGACCGGCGCGATGGCGGTGGTCGCCCAGCGGAACACCGCCTGCCCCTCCTGCTGGATGAACGAGTGCCGGGTGGGGATGATGATCTTGTCGTACTTGTCGCCGGCGCTGCCCCACACGACCGGGCCGATGCCGGGCGAGTCGCTGGCCGCGACGACCGCGGCGCCTGCGCCGTCAGCGAAGATGATGCAGGTGGAGCGGTCGGTCCAGTCGAGCCACTGGGACATCTTCTCCGAGCCGACGACCAGCACGTTGCGGGCGCTGCCCGCCCGGACGGCGGCGCTCGCGGTCGCGAGCGCGTAGCAGAAGCCGGCGCAGGCGGCGTTGATGTCGAACGCGCCGGGCGCGTCGATGCCGAGCCGGTGCGCGACCTGCGGGGCGTAGCCCGGCATCGGCGACTCCGCCGAGCAGGTGGCGAGGATCACCAGGTCGATGTCGGACGGGGCGAGCCCGCTGCCCGCGAGCGCCTTCCCGCCCGCGTGCGCGCCGAGCTCGACGATGCCCTCGTCGTCGCCGGCGATGCGGCGCTCGGCGATGCCGACGCGGCTGCGGATCCACTCGTCGTTGGTGTCGACGGTCTCCGCGAGCTCGTCGTTGGTCACGATCCGGGCCGGGCGGTAGTCGCCGAACGCCAGGACGCGGGCGCCGGCGGCCGCGTCGGGGATGCGGAGCCCGCCGGTCATGCCGCGTCCGCCTTGATCAGCTCGCGGGCCCTGTCGAGGTCCGCGGGGGTCTTGAGGGCGACCCGCTCGACGTCCGGCAGCTCGCGGCGGGCGAGGCCGGTCAGCGTCCCGGCGGGCGGCAGCTCGATGATCGCGGTGACGCCGAGGTCGCGCATGGTCTCCATGCACAGGTCCCAGTGGACGGGCGCGCTGACCTGGTCGACGAGCCGCTCGACGAACGCGGGCCCGTCCTCGACGACGGCGCCGTCGCGGTTCTGCAGCAGCCGAGTCCGCGGGGCGGCGACGGGCGCGCCGGACGCGATGCGGCGCAGCGCGTCGACGGCGGGCGCCATGTGCTCGGTGTGGAACGCCCCGGCGACCGACAGCGAGCGGAGCCGCGCCTTCTCGGGCGGATCATCGGCGAAGGCGGTGAGGGCCTGGACCGTCCCGGCGGCGACGACCTGGCCGGCGCCGTTGACGTTCGCGGCGGTGAGCCCGTGCTTGTCGATCGAGGCGAGGACCTCGTCGGGGTCGCCGCCGAGCACGGCGGTCATCCCGGTCTTGATGACGGTGGCGGCCTCGGCCATCGCCCGTCCCCGCTCCCGGACGAGGACCAGCGCCGTCTCGGGCGACAGGACCCCGGCGATCGCGCCCGCGGCCAGCTCCCCGACGCTGTGCCCGGCGACCACGCCGGGCAGGTCGCCGTCGTCGTAGAGGGCCTCGTAGGCGGCGAGCGCGGCGGCGACCAGCAGCGGCTGCGCCACCGCGGTGTCACGGATCTCCTCGGCGTCCGCGGTCGTCCCGTAGCGGACCAGATCGAGCCCGGTGACGGCGGACCACCAGGCCAGGCGGTCGGCGACTCCGGGTATCTCTAGCCATGGCTGCAGGAAGCCGGGGGTCTGGGCGCCCTGGCCGGGCGATGCGAGGAGGATCACCCGACCAGCCTGCCGCCAACGCCCCCCGCTCTACGATGCGGATCAGCACGAACTTTGGTCCGAACCCTTTGTACGACACCTACAAGCAGCGTTAGCCCGGGGGGACGACCCCCTGGAACCCCCGGCACGGTCGGGGGGCCGTTTCCCGAGCCGCTGGCGCGTCTCGCGAAACGGCCCCCCCGACCGGCGGGTCGTGCGACCTTCGGGCGCTGGGCGCCCTCCGGCCGCCCGGCCCGTGCGGCCGGAGCTGGGGTTTCACCGGCGGTTTTCGAAGCGGCCGAGGACGAGCGCGATGCGGAGGGTGAACGCGTTGCGGCCGTCGGTGGGGGCGAGGCCGGTGAGCTCGGTCACGCGGCGGAGCCGGTACCGGACGGTGTTGGGGTGGACGAACAGCAGCCGCGCGGTCGCCTCCAGCGACGAGCCCTGTTCGAGGTAGGTGGTGAGCGTGTCGAGGAGCGGGGCGCCCGCGGCGAGCATCGGGTTGTAGACGTTCTCCACCAGGTGGCGGCGCGCGTCGTCGTCGCCGTCCAGGGCACGCTCGGGCAGCAGCTCGGTCGCCGGGACGGGACGGGGCGCGTCCGGCCAGCCCGCGGCGGCGCGCAGCCCGGCGACGGCGGCCTGCGCGGACCGGGTCGAGTCGTACAGGTCGGGGACCTGCGGGCCGACGACGACGGGGCCGGGGCCGCATTTGGCGGCGATCGGCCGGGCCGCCTCCATCGGGTCGGTGTCGCCGCCGACGATGACGATGACGCGGCGCCCCTGCACCCCGGCGAGCACGTCGGCGCGGGCGCGGCGCGCGGCCAGCTGCATCTGGTCGATGGTGACCTCGGGCTCCTCGTCCTCCGGGGTGAGCCCGGCGATGACGGTGACGGGCTTGGACGTCCAGCCGAGCGCGGCCGCCCACGAGTGCATGCCGTCGTCGACCTCGCCGCGCAGGACCGCGTTGACGACGAGGGCCTCCAGCCGCGCGTCCCAGGCGGCGCGTGTCTCGGCGGCGCGCGCGTACACCTGCGCCGCGCCGAACGCCACGTCCCGCGTGTAGCGCAGGATCGCCTCGCGGAGCTGGGCCTCGCCGCCGGGCGCGGCCAGCTCGTCCAGGCGGGTCTCCACCACGTCGATGATGACGCGGACCATGTCGATGGTGTGCTGCAGCTTGATGGCGCGGAGCAGCTCGCGGGGCGCGGTGCCGAACACCTCCCCGGCGATGGCCGGACGGGTCTTCTCCTCGTTCTTGAACCATTCGACGAACGCGGCGATGCCCGCCTGCGCGACGAGCCCGATCCAGGAGCGCTGCTCGGCGGGCATGCGCCGGAACCAGGGGAGCTGCTCTTCCATGCGGGTCAGCGCCGCGGTGCCGAACGTCCCCATGGCCTTCTCCAGGCGCTGGGTCGTCTGTTCGCGTATCTCGGCCTCGCTCGCGGTGTCCACCTCCCCAGGGTGCCATTACCTGGAGGTGACCGTCTCGCTGCGGCCGCTCCCTTTCAGTGAGAAGGCCGGCCGGGTGCCACCGCGGCGGGGCGTCCGAGCGCGATGGCGGTGAGGTTGCGGAGCGAGGTGGAGCCGGGCCGGAAGTAGTCGCTGTGCCCGCCGGTCCCCGCGTCGAACACCCGCGCGCCGAACGCGGGGGAGACGGGGTCGGGCCCGAGCCCGAGCCCGAAGACGCGGACGTGGGGGACGTCCTCCATCCAGTCGGTCGTGCCCCGTCCCGCCCAGATCCGTGCGGTGCCGCTCAGCTTCGCGGCGGTCGGCGCGGCCGTGCCGGGGCTGCCGTAGAGGGCGATGTCGGTGACCTGCCGCCAGGCCGTGGTGCCCGGGCCGTCCAGCGCCGCCCGGCCGCACAACACAGAGCCGTAGCTGTGGCAGAGCAGTCCGACGCGGGCGGACGGGTTGACCGCGGCCACGCCCTTCAGGAAGCGCCGGAGCCGCACGCCTCCTTCGGCGGCGCGCTCGTCGGTGAGGACGTCGTTGCTGAACGTCTCCGGTGCCGCGTAGCCGAGCCATGCGACGATGGCCAGTTCAGGGCGCGGTGACGCGGCCGCCGCCTGCGCGTAGAGAGCGTGCGCGCCGCCGCCCGGCGTCGACCACGGTTTGCCGCCGCGCGTGTCGAACGTCGTCAGCGTCGTGTCGGCGCCGGGCACCAGGACCGCGATGCGCCGCGCCCGGGTGAGGTCGCCGATGACCTCGACGGCCCGCCCGTTGCCGCGCGGGTCGAAGTAGAGGAACCGGCGGCCCGGCCGGAGGAACGCGCCGAGGGCTTTCGCCCGGTCGGTGTCGCCGATGTTCTGCGCCGTCGTGAGGGCCTCCTCGATGGCCCGGCGTTCGGCCGCGTACCGGACGTCCAGCGTGGACGGCGCCATGTCGGGGACGGCGACGGGCGGCGCGTAGGGGTCGGCGTGCCCGGTCCCGGCGGTCGTCAGCATGACCGCCGTGATGGACACGGCGCAGGCCAGGGCTCTCCGGAGCCGTCGGGTGCGCTTGGGGACGATCTTGCGTGGCGGCGGCATCGTCGTCTTTCTACCATCCAAGATCGTCTGGGGGTGTGGTGGCGGATGTCACATCCGGGTGCCGCGCGGGGGTGTTCGAAGCGGTGCACGACGGCCGCGAGCGCGGTGAGCAGGGCGGCGAAGACCGCCAGCCAGGCGAGCCGTTCGGCGACCCATTCCGGCTGGTCAGGCACGGTGTGCAGCCCTGGCAGGCTACCGAAGGCGAGCAGTGCTCCGACCGTGACGGTCAGGAGCGCGGTCTGGTGCCATAGAAAGATCGTCATCGAGGCGCGGCGGGCCGCGGAGATCGCGGCCCGTGCCCGGGCGCGTCGCGTCCAGCGGGTGAGCGGGCCGTGGAGCAGCAGCGCGAGGCCCGTCTGGGCGAGGCCGAAGGACACGGCCGCGAGCGTCGGCGGGCTGAGGTTGGAGACCGCCGCGCCCGGCACGCCGACCATGCTCGCCGGATACCCGGCGACCAGGACCAGCCCGGCGGTCGCCGCCGCGCCCCCGGCCAGCAGGACGAGCCCGGCCCGGCGCGAGCGCAGCGCCCCGTCCGCCCAGCCGATGCCGAGGTAGAACGGCACGAGCCAGCCGGTGAGGACGGTGGCCCAGCCCGTCCAGGCGGGCGTGTCGAGCGCGAAGCGGCCGAGGTCGATCAGGGCGGTCGCGGCGACGAGCAGGGCGGCGCCGTGGAGCCGGAGCCGGGCCCAGACGGCCGCGATCACGGGGGTCGCCGCCGTGAGCAGCACGTAGACGCCGAGGAACCACAGCGGGCTGATCACCAGTTCGATCAGCGTGCGGACGCCGTCCGCCGAGAACCCGGCCCAGCGGAGGACGGCGGCGGCCGGGAGCCAGGCGATGAGCAGGACGGGCAGCGGCCGCGCGAAGCGGGCCAGCCGGTGCCGCAGCCGCGGAACCCATGGCCGGCCGGGACGCAGGCCCTTCGCCGCCGCGTAGCCGCCTACGAGGAAGAACACGGCGAGGGTCTGCAGGACCCAGGAGATGGGGGTCAGGTTCGGCATCGTTTTGAGCGGGCTCGTCACCCGGAGGTGCTGCCCGGAGCCGTCCGCGACGAGCGCGGTGACCAGCCAGTGGCCGAGGACGACGCCCGAGATCGCGAAGGCGCGCAGGGCGTCGATGGCCAGGTCACGAGGGGGAGTGGGATCTGCTGGTGCCGTCGCGGGGGCGGGGGCCGTCTCAAGCACGGGTGACCTCCGCGGCGCGGCCGAGGGCGATCAGGGCGAGGTTGCGGAGCGCGAGGGAGCCGGGCTTCAGGTAGGCGCTGTGCGGGCCCGTCCCGGCGTCGAAGCGCAGGGCGCCGAACCCGGGTGAGACGGGGTCGGCGCCGAACCCCAGACCGGCGAAGCGGACGTTCGGCACGTACCGCATCCAGTCGCCCTTCGCGCGGCCCGCCCAGACGCGGGCGGACGTCCGGAAGTCCGCGACGGTGCCGGCCGTGGTGCCTGGACTGCCGAACAGGGCGATCTCGTCCACCGGCAGCGGCCCAAGACTCGGTGCGGCTTTTGCGCACACCACCGAGCCGTAGCTGTGGCAGAGAAGCGCGAACCGTCCGTGCCCGTTCACGCGGTGGACGGCGGTGAGGAGGCGGCGCAGGACGGGGGCGCCGTCCTCGGCCCGTCCGCTCGTCAGGACGCCGACGCCGGGCGACGACGGCGTGTCGTAGCCGAGCCAGGCGATCACGGCGAGCCGGGCGCCGGGCGCGTCGGCACGGGCCTGCCGGTAGAGCGCGCGGCTGCCGCCGCCCGCGAACTTGGGGGAGTCGTAGTTGGTGAGCGAGTTGTCCGCGCCGGGCACGACGACGGCGATCCGGTCGGCGCGCCGCAGGTCGCCGATGACCTCGACGGCGCGCCCGCGGCCCCGGGGGTCGAACGACAGGAACCGCCGTCCGCCGGAGCGGAACGCCGTCAGAGCACGCGCCCGATCGCTGTCGCGGACGTGTCGCGCGGTCGCCAGCGCGCGTTCGATCTCCCGGTCGGCGGCCTGGTAGCGGAGGTCGAGCGCCGCCGCCGACAGGCCGGGCGCCGGGCCCGGGGCGGCGTAGACGTCCGTGCCGCCGGTCGTGGCCGCCGCCGACCCGGCGGCGGACCCGGCCACCGCCAGGACGGACGCGACCGCCACGGCCTTGCGAACGCTGGGCATCCGGAACGTCCTCCCTGGGCAGTGGGGTGAAGCACTGACCAGGAAGTTAGAAATCGGACGCCGTAGCGCGGATCAACCGGTGGTGTGCTCTTCCGGCATGCGACTCCGGTACGACGGATGCGACCCGGGTATCAGTCGCCCGGCCGGACCAGCCCGACCTCGTAGGCGTAGACGATCGCCTGCGGACGGTCCCGGAGGTCGAGCTTCATCAGGATCCGCCCGAAATGCGTCTTGACGGTCTGCTCCGCGACGACGAGCGCCTGCGCGATCTCGCCGTTGGACAGCCCGCGCGCCACCAGCGTCAGGACCTCGGTCTCCCGCTCGGTCAGCTCCGCCAGCCGCTTGCGGGACGGCGCCCTCGGCCCGCCGAGCCGGGAGAACTCCGCGATGAGGCGCCGGGTGATCGACGGCGACAGCAGCGCGTCGCCCGCCGCCACGATCCGGACGGCGTCCGCCAGCTCCGTCGCGGACGCGTCCTTCAGCAGGAACCCGCTGGCCCCGGCGCGCAGCGCCTCGTACACGTAGTCGTCCAGGTCGAACGTGGTGAGCATGAGGACCTTCGGGGCGCCGTCGGCGGTGCCCGCGAGGAGGCGGCGGGTCGCCTCCAGGCCGTCCATGACCGGCATGCGGACGTCCATCAGCACCACGTCGGGACGCAGGACCGCGACGCGCCGCAGGCCCTCCTCGCCGTCCACGGCCTCGCCGACGACCTCGATGTCGGGCTGCGCGTTCAGCAGCACGCCGAACCCGGAGCGCACCATGCCCTGGTCGTCGACGATCACGACCCGGATGGTCACGTCGCGTCCCGCGCCGGTCTCGTCGTGTCCCGCGCCGGGGAAGGAGCCTCTACCGGCAGGTTGGCGGTCACCGCGAATCCTCCGTCCGGTGTGGGGCGGGCGGTCAGCTCGCCGCCGAGCGCGGCGGCCCGCTCCCGCATCCCGACCAGCCCGTGGCCGCCGCCCGGAAGCCCCGGGCCGGGGGCCCGGCCGTCGGCGGGAGGCCCGTTGACGACGCCGAGCCACACTATGCCGTCCGAGCGGGACGCCTCGACCTGCACCCGCGAACCGGGCGCGTGCCGCATCGCGTTGCTCAGCGCCTCCTGCAGGATCCGGTAGGCGGTGAGGCCCACGCCCGGCGGGAGCCCGGCGAGGTCGCCGTCCAGCCGCGTCGTCACGTGCAGCCCCGCCGCCCGCGCGTTGCCCACCAGCTCGTCCAGCCGGTCGAGGCCGGGCTGCGGCGCGGTCTCGGCGCCGTCCTCCGAGCGCAGGACGCCGAGGACCCGGCGCAGCTCCGTCAGCGCGTCCAGCGCCGTCGCGCGGATCTCGGCGAGGTCGCGGCGCGTCTCGTCCGGTACCGACTCGACCTTGTACGGCGCCGCCTCCGCCTGGATGGCGATCATCGACATGTGGTGCGCGACGACGTCGTGCAGCTCCCGCGCGATCCGCTGCCGCTCGGTCAGCACCGCCTCGGCGTCCTGGTGCCGCCGCTCCTCGAAGGCGAGCCGCAGCCGCTGCTCGGCGAGCTGCCGCCGCGACGTCTGCCGGAGCCGGACCGCGTACCCCACCGCCAGCGGCGGGACGAGCAGCACCGACGCGTTGAGCGCCGTCTCCGAATCCTTGATCCACACCCCGGCGAACGACAGGACCGCGACGCCGAGCGTGACGTCCCGCGAGCAGCGCATCGCCACCGTGCACACGCAGGCGAGCGCGGTGATCGCGCCCCACGGGACGTACGGCGTGCTCAGCCACCCGCCGACGTCGACCAGCGCCGTCCCCAGGAAGCTCCACCGCCACGCGGCGAGCGGATGCAGGTCGCGCAGCGCGAACGGCGCCGTCACCGCGAGCGCGATGTACAACTGCGTCAGGCCGGACAGCTCGAAGCCGCGCTCCATGGACTCGTCTGACAGCAGCGACAGCGTCCCCCCGATCATCACGACGGTCAGCGCGAGCCCGAGCACGTTCACCACGACCCCGAACCGCGCCTGCCCGAGGCCGACGTACCGCGTCCACCTGAGCAGGAACGGCCAGGGCCGGTCGAGCGGCGCCGGGTCGGCCCGGCCCGTCACCGCGGCGGCGAGGAGCACGTCCCGCAGGACGTACCGCAGCAGCGCCTTCTCCCCGGCCATGAGCCCAGGCTAGAGAAATTCCGGCGGCACCCGGATGACACCGTGGTGGGACACGTCATGTCATACCTGGGTACGGTGCGATGCGTGGAGCCCGTCGAAGCCCTGCGCCGTATCGCGTTCCTGCTGGAGCGCGCCCACGAGCCGACCTACCGCGTGCGAGCCTTCCGCACGGCCGCCGACCTCGCCGAGCGGACGTCCCGCGACGACCTCGCCGCCCGCGCCGACGCGGGCACGCTGACCGCGCTGCCCGGCATCGGCAAGGTCACCGCCCTCGTGATCGAGGAGGCGCTGCGCGGCGAGACCCCCGTCTACCTGCGCCGGCTGGAGGCCACCGAAGGCGAGCCGGTGGACGAGGCCGCCGCCGCCATCCGCTCCGCCCTCAAGGGCGACCTGCACACCCACAGCGACTGGTCGGACGGCGGCTCTCCCATCAAGGAAATGGCCGAAACGGCACGCGGCCTCGGCCACGAGTACATCGCGCTCACCGACCATTCCCCGCGCCTGAAGGTCGCCAACGGCCTGTCCGCCGACCGGCTCCGCCGCCAGCTCGACGTCGTCGCCGAAATCAACGAGTCGCTCGCACCGTTCCGCATTCTCACCGGTATCGAGGTCGACATCCTGGAGGACGGCACCCTCGACCAGGATCCCGACCTCCTCGACCGGCTGGACGTCGTCGTCGCCAGCGTCCACTCCAAGCTCCGCATGGACCGCGTCGCCATGACCAAGCGCATGGTCGCGGCCATCGCGAACCCGCGCGTGAACGTCCTCGGCCACTGCACCGGACGGATCGTCAAAGCCGGAGGCAAGCGCGGCGGCCTGCGCCCCGAGTCGGAGTTCGACGCGGCCCTCGTCTTCGACGCCTGCGCCGCCTACGACGTCGCCGTCGAGATCAACTCGCGGCCGGAGCGCCTCGACCCGCCGAAGCGCCTGCTCCGCCTGGCCGTCGAGGCGGGCTGCCGCTTCTCCATCGACTCCGACGCCCACGCCCCCGGCCAGCTCGACTGGCAGCCCTACGGCTGCGAACGGGCCGCGCGCTGCGCCGTCCCCGAGTCGCGGATCGTCAACGCCCTGCCCGCCGACGACCTCCTCGCCTGGACCCGCGCCCGACTTTGAGGACCCTGGGGTACCGATGACCGAGATCACGCATCGCTTCGTCCAGTCGGAGAGCGGGCTGCGCATGCACGTCGCCGAGGCCGGTGAGGGGCCGCTCGTGCTGCTCCTGCACGGCTTCCCCGAATGCTGGTACTCGTGGCGGCACCAGCTCGCCGCGCTCGCCGCCGCCGGGTTCCACGCCGTCGCGCCGGACCAGCGCGGCTACGCCCGGACGGGCGGCCCGCCGGATCCCGGCCAGTACACGATCCTGCACCTGGCCGGCGACGTGGCCGGGCTGATCCCCGCGCTCGGCGCCGACCGCGCCGTGGTCGCCGGGCACGACTGGGGCGCGCCGGTGGCGTGGGCCGTCGCGCAGATGCGCCCCGACGTGGTGCGCGGGGTGATCGGGATGTCGGTGCCGCACCGTCCGCGGAGCAGCAGGCCACCGGTCGCGGCCATGCGCCGCCTGTTCGGCGACGGCTTCTACATGGTCCATTTCCAGCAGCCGGACGTCCCCGAGGTCGGCCTCGACCGCGACCGGCGCGCCACGTTCCGCCGCGTCCTGTACGGGCTGTCGGGCGACGCCCCGACGCCCCTGCTGACCATCCCGGACGGCGGAGAGTTCCTCGACACGCTCGCAGAACCCGAGAAGCTTCCGGGCTGGCTGACCGGCGACGACATCGCGACCTACGTGGACGAATACGCGTCCAGCGGCTTCACCGGACCGGTCAACTGGTACCGCAACCTCGACCGGAACTGGGAGCTGACCGCCGCGTGGCACCGCGCGCGGATCGGCCCTCCCGCCCTGTTCGTCGCAGGTGACCGCGACGTCACCGCCATCGCCGCGCGCGACGCGATCGGCTCGATGAGCGACTTCGTGCCGAACCTCCGCGACACCGTCTGGCTGTCCGGGTGCGGCCACTGGACGCAGCAGGAAGGCCCCGCCGAGGTCAACGATGCCATGATCGGCTTCCTGCGCGGCCTCTGACTGTCGTAGGCGGGGCGTACGGTCACCGCGTGAACCGCACCGACCGCTTGTACGCACTCGTGGAGGAGCTGCGGGCCTGCGCGCCGCGCCGCGTCAGCGCGCGGGAGCTGGCCGCGCGTTACGAGGTCAGCGCCCGCACGATCGAGCGCGACATCGGCGCGCTGCAGCAGGCCGGGGTGCCGATCTTCGCGGACGTGGGCCGCGGCGGCGGCTACACCCTCGACAAGAGCCGCACGCTGCCGCCGCTGAACTTCACGCCCGCCGAGGCCGTCGCCATCGCGATCACCCTGTCCCGGGCGGGCGGGTCGCCGTACTCCCGGTCCGCCCGCACTGCCCTCCACAAGATCGTCGCGGCGATGTAGGCGGCCGACAGCGCCTCGGCCCGCGAGCTGGCCGAACGCGTCCGGTTCATGACGCCGCCGGACGGGGGCGAACCCGACTCCGCGCCCGCCTCGGTGCCCGCCGTCCTGGAAGAGGCCATGTCCGCCCGCCGCGTCGTCCGTCTCCGCTACGTCGACGCCGACGGCACCGAGACGGAACGCGACGTCGAACCGGTCGCGTTCACCGCGGTCTCCCTGCGCTGGTACCTGATCGGCTGGTGCCGCCTCCGCAACGGCGCCCGCGTCTTCCGCATCGACCGCATCCGCCGCGCCGCCCTCCTCGACGAACGGGCCCCCGAACGCGGCTTCGACGAGATGTCGCCCCCACCGACCGACTACGTCATCCGCCCCCTCGAACTCGTCTGAGAACCCCGCTCCGGGGCCCGGTACGGCCTGCGACCTTCGTCCGGACGGCCTCCGGCAGCTCAGCCCAATGAACCCGTTCGACTGTCATCAGTTCCCGTTCCCATATCGGGGGGCGATGCTGCCAGGTCGGTGCGGGGCGGGTCGACGAGTTCGATGCCGATGGCGACGACGCCCAGGGTTTCCCGTTCGGGCGGATAGATCTGCCGGATGTTCGCGAGCTGTTCCTCCCGGGTGGCCAAAGGGTTGACCGAGGTGACCGCCTCGTGGTCGAACATTTCCTCGAAGCTGCTGTAGCGGGCAATGCGGGTGACCCGGGTGAGGATCTGATCGCCCTGGCAGCGGAACCGGATCAGCGAGCCTTCCTTGATCTTCTTGCGGCTGGAGTCGTTGACCCGGATCTCGGTGGTCTTGCGGCCGGTGGCGATCAGGTCGAAATAGCGCTTGTAGATGCCCATTTCGTGGGCGCGGACGGGCATTATGGCGGGTCGTGCGGTCATGAGGCGGCCGAGTTCCTTGACGGTGAACGAGCGGAAGAAGTGCTTGGGGTCGGTAAGTAATCGGCCGACGAGCCAGACGAGTGAGTCGACATAGTTGTCGAGTTCGCCGGGCCAGGTGGTGGTGTCGAGCATCCAAGGCTCGACGTCGGCTGGCAGGGCGTCTTTGCCCTGCCCGCGCAACAGCGACTTGGACAGCTTCGCTCCGGTCGGCGCGAGGACCTGTGGGGTGAAGATCCGCATCGGCATTTGCGCGGCAGGGGTGCCCAGCGCTCCCAGCGCGCCGTCGACGAGCTGGCAGCCGAAGGCCCAGTCGCCGCCCTTCATCATCACGTGCAGGACGTCAGGGTCGCGGCCGAATGCGCGTTCCTTGACCAGGTTGCGATAGAGAGTGGCCAGGTCGAGGTAGGGCTGGTCGTCTTCGGGGTCGACGTGGCTCTCATAGGGGCCGTGGTCCAGGCAGACTGCGGTGAATGTGGCGCCGTCCTCATCGAGCCGGACCAGTTTGGTCCGGTCGGCGCGTTTCTCCGCCCAACCGCAGTCGGGGCAGGGAATGCGGATGTGGACCGTGCCGTGCGAGGGCGCCATCCACCAGCGAATGTCCTCCAGCCGTTCCAGGGTGCGCAGGAACTCCGCCCGGAACCCCGGCGTTGCCTGCCGGCCGGTGTAAGTCTCTACCGAGTAGTCGGTGTCGGTGGCCTCGGACAGCGAGTCGAAGAACTCGACATAGTAGATGGCGATCAGTTCGGCGATCTTGTCCTTGCCCAGGGCATGGATGTAGGTCTGCTGGTAGGCGTGGTGAGTTTCGGGGTCGAGTACGACGTCGTACGGGGCGTTGTCCAGTGCCCCGAAGCGCACCGTCGTGTCGATGGAGAACTCGCGGCGGGTGGTCTTGGCCAGCAGGAACGCGGCGGTCTGGACCAGGTTGGTGCCCAGATGCGGAGCTCCGTTGATCTGGGTGCCGACCACGAACTCGATCCGTGCCGGCCGGGTCGCCAGCACGCGCGGCCGGAGGAGGTCGATGGTGCGCAGCAGAGCGTTGGCCAGGACGCTGTTCGGCGAGATCAACGAAGTCGACTGCCCGTGACGGGACAATGAGATCACGCCCCTCGGCTCGGCTTGGGCAGGCGCAGGTTGGCGCAGATGAAGTCCAGCCGCGCGGCGGCAGAGTCGGGAGCGACGAACACCGGCTCGTAGCCGGCGTCGTAGTAACCCTGCACGATCAGCTCGTGTACCCGGCGGATCTCGCGATCCTTGGCCCAGACGATGTCGTCGGGGTCTTCGAAGGTGTCCAGCGGGTCCAGCACGAAGATCGCGTCGTAGCGGTAAGACCGGGTCGCCTCCTCCAACCTGGTGGTCGGCTTGAGCCCGAAGAAGCCTTCCCAGCCGTAGCCATCGGGGATGCCGCGGTTGTAGAACCTGATACCACTGGTGTGCGCGGTGTATTCGGCGATGAACGCCTCCAGCACTTCCAGGGAGTATTCGCGCCGGTCCTCGCGGCGCAGGTGCCGGCCGAGCCGTTCGCGGTGCTTGCGGTAGATCTCCCGACCGGGCTCCTCCTGCATGCAGGGGATGCCGGCAGCGTGGATCCGCTCGATCAGGTCGTCCTTGCCCGACGACGGGCCGCCGGTGATGACATAGCGGCGTGGCGGGCCGTCTGCCGCGGCCTCGAGCGCCGCCGCAAGCGGGTTCGTCGTTGTCACTGAGTCGATCCGTTCTCGTCGTTGGCGGTGGGATGCGGGTCCTTGCCGAGCAAACCATCCACCCAGGTCCTGGCCAGCCCGGTCTCGTTGTGCAGGGCGTGGACGAACTGGTCACGGCCGGCGCCGCCAGCGGCGGCCTCGGTCAGCCGGGACGCCTGCGACTCGGCCAGCTCCGGCGTCCAGCCGGCCAGGGCGAGCAGGTCGTCGACCAAGGTGTCGGATTCCGGGGCGTAGTCAGTGGTGTAGCCGATCGCCTCGGCGCGGGCGGCGGCCCAGCGCCAGGCCGCGGTCACCGCCGCGTGGATCAGGTCGATCCGGTCTGCGCGCAGGCTGACCAGCCGCTCGACGGTGAGCAGTTCGGCGCGAGCGGCATAGAGGGCTGACCACAGCCGAGTCAGCTGTTCCTCGTGTTCAGTGACCTCCCAGGCGAACGGATCAGCCGGGACAGGCTGGCGGAGGGTGACCGGCGCCAGCCGGGGGGCGATCATCGGTGTGCGGGTGAACCGGTCGGCGTCGGCCAGCAACTCCCAGGCGATCTTCTCGATGAGCTTGGGCTCGACCCGCTTGCGGAAGTGGTGGACCTCGTGGCCGGCCTGCTCGGCTGCGAGGTCCCGCCGCGCGGTGAGGTTCAGCCCCGGCTCGGCCGGTGGCAGCCCGAACAGCACCCTGGCCGCCGGGGCGTAGCGGGTGTCGGGAAACCGGGCCAGCAGCCCGCGCAGGGTGCCGTTCAGCGCCGCGGTGCGACTCGCGATGTCGGTGGGATCGACGGCCCTGGCCACGACCCCGCGCAGGTCCAGCAGGGCGGCGTCCGCTCCGGCAGGGGTGACCGGAAGCCCCCGCCGCAGCAGGCGCGTGACCGCCGCGACTACCTCCCCCTCGACTGGGCTTTTTGTGGGCATGGTCTCAGTGAAACACGATGCCCAGAAAAAGCCCAGCGAAGAGCCGGGTTGGGACTCAAGCCTTGTGATCGTCACCGGGTGGGCAGCCTCGCGACTCGGCGGCCGCGGGCGAGCCCGACTCCGCGCTGCGCTGGTACCTGATCGGCTGGTGCCGACTCCGCGACCGTGCCCGCGTCTTCCGGTGGCGAGTTCGATTCGACGGCGGTGCGGGTGTCGCTGACGGACGGTTGAACATTTCTCTGCGCCGGGTCGGCCGTTCGTGGCTCTCGGCCGTCACCCCGTGATCATTGGTCATGATCTGATAGGTCGCCGTTCAGCAGGATGGAGAGTCGTATAGCACGATCACCGCATAAGGCCATTAAAGTTCGCCTGTTGTTTACCATTGTTCGACTGCGACCGTTGTTCGACTGCGACCGTGGTCGGCGGTCAGGTCCACGTGCAACGATAAGCGATCTGTCCCGATTGATTCCTCCCGAGCGAGTTTCCGGCCCGATCCCGGCAATCCCGTTTCTCTGGAGTTCCGATGAGCAGTCTGGCGCAGCATTCCGAACTGGTGATCGCAATCGTGATGGCCGACATCGCCATTGTCCTGCTGGTCGGCGCCGTCCTCGGACGGCTGGTCCGGCACCTGCGACAACCAATGGTGATCGGGGAGATCCTCGCCGGCATCGCGCTGGGTCCCAGCCTTCTCGGGCTGCTGCCGGGCAATCCCACCGAGCGCATCTTCCCGGCCGAGGCGCGGCCGTACCTGACGGCCATCGCACAGGTCGGCCTGCTCATCTTCATGTTCGGCATCGGCTGGGAGTTCGACAAGAGGCTCCTGAAAGGCCGGCGCCGCGCGGCGGGCGCGATCTCGATCAGTTCCATCGCCCTCGCCTTCGCGCTCGGCGCCGGCCTGGCGACGCTGCTGTACTCCCGCCACGACACGGTGAACGGCCACCACATCTCCTTCACCGCGTTCGCGCTGTTCATGGGCGCGGCGATGTCCATCACGGCGTTCCCGGTGCTGGCCAGGATGCTGACCGAACACCGGATGATGGGCACGCGCGTCGGCGCCCTCGCGCTGGCCAGCGCGGCCGTCGACGACGTGCTCGCGTGGTGCATCCTCGCGCTGACCGCCGCGATCGTCACCGCGGGCGACGCCCACGGGGACATGCTGCAGATCGCCGCCCTGTCTGTGATCTACCTGGCCGTCATGGCGCTGGTCGTCCGTCCGCTGCTGGCCTGGGTGACGCGCCGCCTGGTCCGCGACCGGGTACCGCCGCTGTACGTCATCGTGCTCGTCGCCGGGCTCTTCCTATCGTCCTACGCCACCACGTGGATCGGCATCCATGCCATTTTCGGCGCCTTCGCCTTCGGCTTCATCACGCCGCGCGAGCCGTTCGCGGTGCTGGCCGACGGGATCAAGCGGCCGTTCGACGGAATCAGCCTGGTGCTGCTTCCCGTCTTCTTCATCGTGACGGGCCTGAATGTCGACATCAGCGCCATTTCCGGCCGCGGCGTCCTCGAACTGGCCGGGATCATCCTCGTCGCCTGCGCAGGAAAGATCGTGGGCGCGGCGATCCCCGGAAAGCTGACCGGGATGCCGTGGCGCGAGGCCGGGACCCTGGGCCTGCTGATGAACACGCGCGGCCTGACGGAGCTGATCATCCTCCATGTGGGCGTCAGCCTCGGCGTCCTCGACGGCCAGATGTTCACCATGATGGTCCTCATGGCCCTCGTCACAACGGCGCTGGCCGCCCCGCTCCTGCCCAACCGCCCGGTGACCCCGGACGAACTGGCCGACCGGCGCCTCACCCGCCCCAGCCAGACGCAACCGGCATAACCCGTCAGCGCCGCGCCTCAGCCCAGAGAGTTCAGGTGGGTGAGGAGGGCGGCGAAGTTCTGGCGGGTGAGGGTGAGGTGTGCGGCGGTGGGGGTCTTGCTGTCGCGAATGCCGATGTGGCCATTGACATCGGCGACTTCGACGCAATTACCTTCATTGGCGCCGCTGTGGGAGCTCTTGCGCCAACGGGGGTGGTTCGGGTTGGGGGTGCTCATGATTGTGACGCTACCCGGTCAATGACTTCCAGCGAAGCGGTTCTACTCAGGGTCGCTGAAAGCAGCAGGTCGAAGATCTCCTCGTGAGCCGCCACCTTGGCCTCGTCCTCTACAAAGATGCTCCCGGTGGGCTGATCGCCTACGGACACGGTGAGCCGTCCGGGCGGACGCAGGGAGAGGAGAAGATACGAGGTGATGAGCCCGAGATACTCGCTGGCCGTACTGGGAAGGATGCGGAGTTCCACGTGAACGAGCCGGGCGGCCTCTGCCAGTCGCCGAACCTGCGCGCGCAGGATCGCGGGATCTCCGCCGACCTGGTTGTGGAGAACCGCCTCTGCAATGATCGCCACAAAGCGGGGCGGGCTTGGCTGACTCAGTACCTGCTGGCGGGACCTTCGGAAGTCAACCAGCGTCTTTACATCGCGCGGGTGTCTAGCCTGGCCGATTGCGATGATCTTTCTTGCATAGTCCGGGATCTGGAGTAGTCCAGGGACGATGCAGGGTTCGAAGTTGCGGATCTCAGCGGAGTCCTCTTCCAGGCTGGCCAGGTCGAGTGCGGCGGCGGAGATCCGGTACTCGAAGCTCCGTTTCCATGAACCGGGCTTATGAGTGGCGAGGTGGAGGAGGGACTCGCGGAGGGGGCCGTCCTCGACGTCGTAGAAGTCGAGGAGGTCGCTGAGTTCCTCGGGGGCGATGGTCTGGAGGCCGTTTTCGACCATGCTCATCCAGCCCTGGGAGCGGCCGAAGCGGCCGGCGGCGGTGGCGACGGTCAGGTTGTGGTGGTCGCGGGCTTTGCGGAGCGCCGAGCCGATCCGGCGCTGGCGAACGGTGGGGGCGTTCCCGGAAGGCATCTCTCCAGCGTGTCACTGAGTGTGCTCGCGCGTACACGGAATCGCGGCGCATTGAACGTTCAGTCGGGAAACGTTCAGGGCGGGGGACACGAGCACTTCGGGCGGCGAATCTGACGGGCGACTCCGAATCGAAGGGAGGCGCACGAATGGGAGCGCCCAAGGTGAGTTGGACCCGGCAGAGCGAGGACGGGGCGGTGGTCGGTCGGCGGGGTGTGTCGTGGGTGGCGCGGTGATGAGCGGCGGGCTGGTGGTGGTCGGGTCGCTCACGCTTCCGGGCGTGCGGAGGTCCGTCGCGTACGCGCGGCGGTTCCTCCGGGACATGGTGCCGCCGACCCATCCGCTGCTGGACGACCTGGTGACGGTCGTGAGCGAGACCGTCTGCAACGCGATCACCCACACGGACTCGGGTGACGGCGGCTGGGTGACCGTCAGCCTGCTGGCCGGGAAGGGCGTCTACCGGCTGGAGGTCTCCGACGACGGCGCGGGCGGCAGGCGTCCGCATCTCAAGGCCGAGACCCTCACCGAGAGCGGACGCGGGTTGCGGGTCGTGGATGCCCTGTCGGAGAGCTGGGGCTTCCGGACGGACGGCGCCCGCACCGTCGTGTGGGCGGAACTCCGATCGGCGCGTGAGAACTCGTCCGGAAACTCCGACAGGGGGTTGTCGCGGGACTCCATGACGCTGGTGTCAGCAGCGTTCGAAGGAGGAAATCGATGAGTGTTCCCGCGTTCAACACCGTCACGTGGTTCCAGGTGGGCACCGACGCGCCCGACGAGGCCCGGCGCTTCTACGGCGACATGTTCGGCTGGAAGTTCGCGCTCGACCCGGACGCGGACGGCTACGACCTGGTCACCTACCCGGGCGCCGACGCGCCGAGCGGCGGTATCTCGCACGAGCCCGACGCGTCCCGCAACCACGCGATGTTCCTGGTCATGGTCGAGGACGTCGACGCCACCTGCGCGCAGACGGAGAAGAACGGCGGCAAGGTCGCGGAGCCCACCATGACCACGGCCAACGGCCTCAAGTTCGCCTACCTGGAGGACCCCACGGGCAACCGCTTCGGCGTCTTCACGCCCCCGGCCCCCTGACCCGGGACGTGAAATGGGCCCCGAGGCGGATCTCGGGGCCCATTTCATGCGTGATCGCGGCCTACACCTCCGCGATCACCGTGCTCAGGCGTCGCCGCCGGTGTTGCTCTCCGCGCTTCCGGCGCCGCCCGCGAACACGTCGCCGACCTCCGCGTTCAGCCGGTAGCGCTCGATGGCCTGCTGCAGCGTCTCCGGCTTGACCTCGCCGTGCCGGGCGAGCCGGGTCAGGACCGCGAGGACGATCGACGCCGCGTCCACGTGGAAGAACCGGCGGGCGGCGGCGCGGGTGTCGGAGAAGCCGAAGCCGTCGGTGCCGAGCGCGGTGAAGTCCGCGTGGACCCAGGGGGCGATCTGGTCGGGGACGGCGCGCATGAAGTCCGACACCGCGACGATCGGCCCCGCGACGTTGTCGAGTTTGCGGGTGACGTACGGGACGCGCTGCTCGCCGTCCGGGTTCAGCAGGTTCCACTCGTCGCAGTCGCGGGCCTCGCGGGCCAGTTCGTTCCACGAGGTGGCCGACCACACGTCCGCGGCGACGCCCCAGTCTTCGGCGAGGAGCCGCTGCGCCTCAAGGGCCCACCGGCCGCCGACGCCGGACGCCAGGATCTGCGCCCGCGGGGCCTCGCCGTTGCCGGAGGTGACCTCCGGGGCCGCCTTGTACCGGTACAGGCCCTGGAGAAGGCCGTCGACGTCGAGGTCTTCGGGCTCGACCGGCTGCTGGTACGGCTCGTTGTAGACGGTGAGGTAGTAGAAGACGTCCTCGCCGTTCGGGTGCTCCTCCGACGTCCCGTACATGCGGCGCAGCGCGTCCTGGACGATGTGCGCCAGCTCGAACGCCCACGTCGGGTCGTAGTGGACGCACGCCGGGTTCGTCGCGGCGAGCAGCGGGGAGTGCCCGTCGGCGTGCTGCAGGCCCTCGCCGGTGAGGGTGGTGCGTCCGGCGGTGGCGCCGAGCAGGAACCCGCGGCCCATCTGGTCGCCGAGCGCCCACATCTGGTCGCCGGTCCGCTGGAACCCGAACATCGAGTAGAAGATGTAGACCGGGATCATGTGCTCGCCGTGCGTGGCGTACGCCGTGCCCGCCGCGATGGTCGACGCCATCGACCCGGCCTCGCTGATGCCCTCGTGCAGCATCTGCCCGCTCTCCGACTCCTTGTAGGAGAGCAGCAGCTTGCGGTCGACGGCCTCGTAGGTCTGCCCGTGCGGCGAGTAGATCTTGGACGTGGGGAACAGCGAGTCCATGCCGAACGTGCGGTACTCGTCCGGCGCGATCGGGACGAACCGGGCGCCGATGTTCTCGTCCTTGATCAGGTCCTTGAGCAGCCGGACGAACGCCATCGTCGTCGCGATGTTCTGCTTGCCTGAGCCCTTCTTCAGCTCGCTGTAGACCGGGTCGCCGGGCAGCTTCAGCGGCTTGGCCCGTACTACGCGTTTCGGTACGAACCCGCCGAGGGCGGCGCGGCGCTCGCGCATGTACTGGATCTCGTCGGAGTCCTCGCCCGGGTGGTAGTACGGCGGCAGCGGCCCCTCCAGCGCGGAGTCGGGGATGTCGAGGTAGAGCCGGTCCCGGAACTCCTTCAGCTCGGCCTTGGTGAGCTTCTTCATCTGGTGGGTGGCGTTGCGGGCCTCGAAGTCGGAGCCGAGCGTCCAGCCCTTGATGGTGTGCGCGAGGATCACGGTCGGCTGCCCGACGTGCTCGCGGGCCGACTTGAACGCCGCGTACACCTTGCGGTAGTCGTGCCCGCCGCGCGACAGCTTGCGCAGCTCGTCGTCCGACAGATGCTGGACGATCTTGCGCAGCCGCGGGTCGGCGCCGAAGAACTTCTCCCGGATGTACTCGCCGGACTCGACGCTGAACGTCTGGAACTGGCCGTCCGGCGTGGTGTTCATCTGGTTGACCAGGACGCCGTCGACGTCCTGGGCGAGCAGCGGGTCCCAGTCGCGGCCCCAGATGACCTTGATGACGTTCCATCCGGCGCCCCGGAAGAACGACTCCAGCTCCTGGATGATCTTCCCGTTGCCGCGGACGGGGCCGTCCAACTGCTGGAGGTTGCAGTTGACGACGAAGGTCAGGTTGTCGAGCTCCTCGCGGGCGGCGAGGCCGATCGCGCCCAGCGACTCGGGCTCGGACATCTCGCCGTCGCCGAGGAACGCCCACACGTGCGACCGGGACGTGTCCTTGATCTTGCGGTTGTAGAGGTAGCGGTTGAACCGGGCCTGGTACACCGAGTCGATCGCCGTCAGGCCCATCGACACGGTCGGGAACTCCCAGAAGTCCGGCATGAGCCGCGGGTGCGGGTACGACGACAGCCCGCCGCCCGGATGCGAGTGCTCCTGCCGGAACCCGTCGAGCTTGTCGCCCGGGAGCCGTCCCTCCAGGTAGGCGCGGGCGTAGATGCCCGGCGAGGCGTGCCCCTGGATGAACACCTGGTCGCCGGACTCGCCGTGGTCCTTGCCGCGGAAGAAGTGGTTGAAGCCGACCTCGTACAGCGAGGCGGCGGAGGCGTAGGTGGCGATGTGCCCGCCGACGCCGATGTCGGGCCGGTTCGCCCGGGACACCATGATCGCCGCGTTCCAGCGGATGTAGGCGCGGATGCGCCGCTCGACGTGCTCGTCGCCGGGGAACCAGGGCTCGTGCTCCGGCGGGATCGTGTTGATGAAGTCGGTGCTGCGCAGACCTGGCACGCCGACCTGCAGCTCGCGGGCCCGCTCCAGGAGCCGGAGCATCACGTAGCGCGCTCTGCCGCGGCCCTCGGTCTTGATGACCGTGTCCAGCGACTCCAGCCACTCCCGGGTCTCGTCCGGGTTGATGTCGGGCAGCTGGCTCGGCAGCCCGTCGCTGATGATCGAAAAGCGTTGACGTCCGGAAGCCACGGGGTCCCCTCTGTCCTTACCGTCTTTGCTGGTGGGACCGGTCGCCGCAGTGCGGCGGGCCACCGGTCCCCGGCCGACTGTTCGTCGCCTCGGTACCTGATCCATCGTCGCCGCTAATGACGGCTAACGCATCTCTACCTGCCGGTAACCATTCTCCCCGGCGCACCGGGGTACCGACCTTCGCGACGCCGGATTTTTCCCGGATCGCGGAAGATTCCCCTCGACGGGGCGCGCGGAACGTATGAGGCTGGGAACAACGGCACCACGTGCCCGGCACGGCCCGTCCCGGTGGCGGGCGAACGAGCTTGGGGGAGTGATGAACGGACAGATCGGAGACCGGCTGCACGTTCACGGCAACGTCGTGGGCCAGGCGGACCGGATGGGCGAGATCATCGAAGTGCGCGGCCCGGAGGGCGCCCCTCCGTACGTGGTGCGGTTCGACGACGGCCACGAGACGCTCGTCTATCCCGGACCTGACGCGGTGATCGAGCCCAGAGAACAGGTGACACGCTAGCCCGGCCCGTCCGGAGCCGGACGCGCCCGGAGCCGGGACGCGTCCGGAGCCGGGATGCGTCCGGGGGCGCGGATCGGGTAGACACGGGACCATGGAAAGCACCGTGGTCCGCGTGGCCACCGGTACGCGCGAGACCGTGCACGACATCACGGCCGAATGCGAGCGGTTCGCCGCGGCGGCGGGCGGTGACGGGCTGCTGCACGTCTTCGTCCCGCACGCGACCGCCGGCGTGGCGATCCTCGAACTGGGGTCCGGCAGCGACGACGACCTGCTCGCCGCCCTCGGCGACCTGCTCCCGGCGGACGACCGCTGGCGGCACGCGCACGGGTCGCGGGGGCACGGCAGGTCGCACGTCATGCCCGCGCTCGTCCCGCCGTTCGCCACGCTTCCGGTCGTCGGCGGACGGCTCTCGCTGGGGACATGGCAGTCCGTCGCCCTGGTCGACCTCAATGTGGACAACCCGGATCGCCAGGTACGCCTGTCTTTCCTTAAAGGATGAGCGAAACGATCCGAGTCTCGTCCCGCGCGGGGCATGGGTGTGACGGGGGGCTTGTCACTTTCCGTGGACGCGTGGTTACTGGGAACTCCGTAATCGGGCCAATGAGGCCACCAAAAGCCGGGAAGACACTTGCGCTAGGGGCCCTCACTTGTGTGGACTGTCCCGCAAACACCGCACAGGTGCGGGCGGGCCACCCGTCCAGGGGGCCGGAATAGATAAGCACGGCACCGTGCGGACGACGACAATGGGAGGACTTTCGTGAGCGCGACCGCGGGTCAGGCGCAGTCTGAGCGCAGCCTGGCCGAACGGCTCGGCCTGAAGGCGGGCCAGGTGGTGCAGGAGATCGGCTATGACGACGACGTCGACGAGGAGCTCCGGGAATCCGTCGAGGCCGTCACGGGGAACGAGCTGGTCGACGAGGACTACGAGGACGTGGTCGACGTCGTGCTGCTGTGGTGGCGCGAGGAGGACGGCGACCTGTTCGAGGGCCTCACCGACGCGATGATCCCGCTCACCGGCGGCGGCGACATCTGGCTGCTGACGCCGAAGGCGGGCCGCGACGGCCACGTGGAGCCGAGCGACATCGGCGAGGCCGCGCAGACGGCCGGCCTGTCGCAGACCAGCAGCGTCAGCGCGGCGAAGGAGTGGTCCGGGACGCGGCTGGTCGCGCCCAAGGTCCGCAAGTAGGCGGCCACGGCCGGCCGGAACGCCCGGTTCGGCCGCCCGGGTCCGGCGGGCGCCGCGGGGTGACAGACTGGGCCCGTCCCTCACGCTCGTGGGGGGCGGGCATACCCCGCCGCGGGCGGGCACGAATCCTGGGAGAGGCATTGGCGGTTGAGGTGGGCGACGTCGCGCCCGACTTCGAACTGAAGGACCACCACGGCACCCCGGTCAGGCTGTCCGGCTTCCGGGCCGGCGGCGAGGGCGGGCAGGGCAAGAACGTCGTCCTGGTGTTCTACCCGCTGGCCTTCAGCGGCGTCTGCACGGGCGAGCTGTGCCAGATCCGGGACGAGCTGCCCACCCTGGGCGACGCCGACGACGTCCAGGTCCTCGCGGTGTCGGTCGACTCGATGTTCGCGCTGCGCGCCTGGGCCGATCAAGAGAAGTACCAGTTCCCGCTGCTGTCGGACTTCTGGCCGCACGGCGGGACGGCACAGCGCTACGGCGTGTTCGACGAGACCAAGGGGCTGGCCCTGCGCGGCACCTTCATCATCGACACCGAGGGCGTGGTCCGCTGGAAGATCGTGAACGCGATCCCGGACGCACGCGACATCGACGAGTACCGCAAGGCGCTCGCCGGGATCTGAGCGAAACGGACCGGTCCGACGGCCGGAACCGGTCCCCGCACCCCTGGAGGTGTGATGCCCTGCTTTCGCTGCGGGGCGCGGCAGACCGACCCCGTGCGGGGCGCGAGCCCCTGGAAGCGCGGGGTGCGGGCGGACCGCCAGGTCCTGATCTGCCCCGGCTGCCAGTCCGCCCACGGCGCGGCGGACGATCTCGACCGCTGTGCGGCGTGCGGCTCGGCGGCGCTGGTGTGCCGCCTCGGTGAGGTCGAGTGCCGCGACTGCGGGCACACGCGTGACGCCGCCCCCTCCGACCTGGTGCCTTCCGGCGCGCCGCCCGGCCCGCCCGGCGGGTCCGGTGACGGCGATCTCTCCGCGGAGGTGGCCGCGGCCCTGAACCGCGTGCTGCGCCGGGGACCGGCCACGTAACTGCGCACTGACCAATTCCGGACGTACCGACCTCCACATTTAGGTCTTGACGCGGCATTTCGCCCGCTGGCACGCTGCGCGGATGCCGATCGTGCTGATGCGCCTGGTCAACCGGATCACCGGGCGCTCCTGGCGGGCGCCCGCGCTCGTCCTCCTCGCCGCCTTCGTGACGGGCTGGCTGCTCATCGCGGCGTTCGAGGAGCCCGGTGCCGACATCAAACGCCCGGACGAGTACATCTGGTACTTCCTCGTCAGCGGCACCACCACCGGTTACGGCGACCTGTACCCGGAGTCGGCCGGCGGCCGGATCGGCGGCGTGATCATCATCGTGGCGGGGCTCACCGCGGGGCTCGTGATGTTCGCCGAGCTGACGCTCTGGATGGGAAGAGGACGGATGATGAGGGCCAACGGCCAGGCGCAGCTGCACAAGCGGCAGCACATCGTGATGGTCGGCTACGACCGGGACGGCCTGCGGGCCATCATCGGCCAGCTCCGCGCCGACCCGGAGTACGCCAAGACCCCGGTGGTCACGATCTTCTGGCCGGGCGAGCTGACGGGCGAGAACCCGGACCCCGGCCTCTACGACGTGGTGGCCTTCGACGACACCGCCTACGAGCGCGCGTGCCTGGAGGCGGCGCGCACCGCGGTCGTCGTCGGCCGCTCCGACGACGAGACCGTCCGGGTGATGCTGGGCGTGTCCGCCTACCTGCGGCGCAAGGACGCGTCGTCCGTGCACCTGCTGGCCGGCGTCCACGACGGCGGCCGCCGCGCGGAGATCACCGAGGCCCTGAGCCTGATCGGGCCGGACATCGAGCCGGTCGACATCGACGACCCCGCCGTCGTCGCGGTCGCGATCCGGAACCCGGGCGTCGCGGCGATCTATCACAACCTGGCCAGCACGCTGGACTCGGACGGCACCCTCTACCGCGTGGACGTCCCGGCCGACGCCGGCGACTGGTCCCGCCTCGACGTCGCCGTCTTCCTGCTGCGCCGCGGCAGCACCCTCCTGGCGGTCGGCGAGTCGCACCGGCCCAACGCCAGCTTCCGCCTCACGGCCGCGCCGGACGAGAGGATCCGGGGCGGCCAGTCGCTCGCCGTGGTGGCGCCGTGCCGTCCCGACATCCCCTGGCACGAGCTCTGACGGAGCCGGGAGGCCGAGGCCGTCATCCCGCTCCCGGGCTGTCGCCCGCGTCCAGGACCCGGAAGGCGATGCCCGCCTTGACCAGCCGGTCGATGAGGGCGTCGCCCATGGCGGCGGCAGTCGTGACCTGCCCGGCGGTGTCCGGCAGGTCGTCGTGGACGAGGCACAGCGCCGACTCGCCGAGCATCTTCGCCGTCTCGCCGTACCCGGGATCGCCGCCCGCGACCTCGGTGACGACGCGCCTGCCGCCGCCCTCGCCCACGAACTTCACGCTGAACCAGTGGCGTGCGCGCTGCTCCTCCGACGGCCCGTCACCCGGCGCGCGGAGCCGCAGCAGGAGGCTGCGGGTCGGCGGCAGCGAGGACAGGAGGAGCAGCGCACCGGCGCCCGCCGCCAGCCCGGCCGCGCCCGCGAGGCGCTTGACGGCGACGTAGTGGCCGTAGGTGAAGTCCGGGCCGTAGCGGTCGAGCGCCGCCGCCGACCGGATCACGATCCGCGGGTCGATGGTCGGCAGGGGGAGCGTCCAGCCGTCGCCGATCCGGGCCTTCGGCGTGGGACGCCGCGAGACGCGGACCGTCCGCCCTGCGGGCCGCTGTTCGACCCTCCGGCGTTCGCGTTCGGCGCGCATCATGCCGGCGGGGTCCCCGAAGATCCCGACCGCCGAGTGCAGGGTGCCGCCGGACGCGTCCCCGCGCACCCGCACGAACCCTTCGACGTGCAGCGCGACGCCCTCGGGAAGCTGCTTCACCGTGAAGTAGGCGCCGAGGTCGTGCGGGATCGAGTCGAACCCGCAGGCGTGCACGATCCGCGCGCCACTGCGGACGGCGTCGTCGTGGTACTTCACGTACACGCGGTCGACGAACGTGGGCTCGCCGGTCAGGTCGACGTAGTCGGTTCCGGCGCGCGCGCACGCCGCGACCAGGGGCTCGCCGTGTTCGGTGTAAGGGCCGACCGTCGTGATGACGACCCGCGCCGCGTTCGCGACGTCCTCGATCGAGGCGGCGTCGGTGGTGTCGGCGTGCAGCAGCGGCAGGTCGGCGCACGCGGGGTTCAGCTTCTGCAGCCGGTCGCGGACGGCCCTCAGCTTGGCGCGGTTGCGTCCGGCGAGGGCCCAGCGCGTCCCGGGAGCGGCGTGCTCGGCGAGGTACTCGGCGGTCAGGGCGCCGGTGAAGCCGGTGGCGCCGAACAGGACGATGTCGTACGCGCGGTCGGCGGCGCCGCGAGGCGCGCGGTCGGCGGTCATGCGGGGCCCCTTTCCTTGCTCTCGAATGAGATTCTGTATCCAATGCCGCCGGATGTGCGCGCCGAGGCGCGGATGTGAGCGACCGCACTCGTCTAGGGTTGCTCGGATGAGGCGGATGGTGATCTCGTGACCGGGCTCGCCGTGGCGATGGACGTCGTCGCCGTGGGCTTCGTCGCGTGGTTCGTGGCCCTGGTGACCCGCGGCCGGACCGTGCCCGCCGCCGACGGGGGCGGGCAGTCCGTCGCGATGCTCCTCATCGCCGTCAGCTTGGCGCTGCTCTCGGTCTCCCTGTGGAGCATTCCCTAGCGTCCCCGGGGCCAAGCTCTGCGCCTTCGCGGCGCCGCGCCCGGCGCCGCGCGAGACGCCGCGCCCGGCGCGGCGCCCAGGGGTGACCGGCGTCACGGCCGATCCGGGGATTGGCCTCCGCATGTCCTACTGTTGAGACGACGACATGAAGATGTGGGGGAGAAGTTGCTGAACCCTGAGGATCTGTACGAGCTCGACGCCGACCTGCCGCCGATGACGGGTCCGGTGCTGCTGCACAGCCTCGACGGCTTCGTGGACGCCGGATCCACCGGGCAGCTCGTCCGCGAGCACCTCCTGGAGGCGCTGGAGCACCGTGTCGTCGCCCGCTTCGACGTCGACTCGCTGATCGACTACCGGGCCCGCCGCCCGCCGATGACGTTCGACCGCGACCACTGGGCGTCCTACGAGGCGCCCGAGCTGGTGGTGCGGCTCCTCCGCGACGACGCCGGCACCCCGTTCCTGATGCTGTCCGGCCCGGAGCCCGACCGGCTCTGGGAGGGGTTCACCGCGTCCGTCCTGCACCTGGTGAAGCGGCTCGGCATCGGGCTGGTCATCGGGTTCCACGGCATCCCGATGGGCGTCCCGCACACCCGTCCGGTCGGCATCACCTCGCACGCGACGCGGCCCGAGCTGGTCACGCGGACCTCGTGGTTCGACAAGGTCCAGGTCCCGGGCAGCGTCGCCGGGCTGCTCGAGCTGCGGCTCGGGGAGGCGGGCCACGACGCCGTCGGGCTCGCCGTGCACGTCCCGCACTACCTCGCGCAGTCCGCCTACCCGGCCGCCGCCGTCGCCGCGCTGGACGCCGTCGTCGACGCCACCGGGCTGGCGCTGCCCGTCGAGCCGCTCCGCGAGGCCGCCGCCGCGACCGACGCCGACATCGCCGAGCAGGTGGACGGCAACGACGAGGTGGAGAAGGTCGTCCGGGCCCTGGAGCAGCAGTACGACGCGTTCGCCGGGGCCGCCGAGCGCGACAGCCTCCTCGCCGAGTCGCAGGACATGCCCACCGCCGACGAGCTCGGCGCGCAGTTCGAGCGCTTCCTCGCCGAGCAGGACGGCCCCGACGCCCAGTCCTAGGACCAGGGCCCGGGCGGACATATCCCGGTCGCCGGTGGGTAGGCGAGCCCCCGAGAGGGGAGGCTCGCTCATGGCCCAGAAAGTGAACGAGGTGATGACGCCGGTGCCCGTGGCGGTGTCCCCGGACACGTCTCTGGCGCAGGTCGGGGACCTCATGCGGCAGCACGGCATCGGCGACGTCCTCGTCGTCCACGAGGGGCGGCTCCGGGGCCTGGTGACCGACCGCGACATCGTCATCCGCGCCGTCGCCGTCGAGAAGGACATGTCCACGGCCGTCGCCGACATCTGCAGCACCAACATCGTCACCGTCGCGCCGGACGCGGACGCCGACACCGCCGTCCAGCTCATGCGGCGGCACGCCGTCCGCCGGATCCCGGTCGTGGACGGCGACCGCCCGATCGGGATGATCTCGATCGGGGACCTCGCCGTCCAGCGCGACGAACGCTCGGCCCTCGCCGACATCAGCGCGGAACCGCCCAACAGGTGACCACATTGAGCCCGCCGGGCGCCGAGTGGTTCAATCGGCGTCCGTGATGCGTGACGTCATCGTCGTGGGCGCCGGTCCCGCCGGATCCGCCGTCGCCCGCCACCTCGCCCGGTCCGGCCTGGACGTGCTCGTCCTGGAGAAGACGTCCTTCCCGCGCGAGAAGGTCTGCGGGGACGGCCTGACGCCGCGGGCCGTCCAGGAGCTGCGCACGCTCGGCGTCGATCTCACCGCGCCGGGCTGGTTCCCCAACAAGGGCATCCGCCTCATCGGCGCAGGCCACCGCCTCGAACTCCCCTGGCCGGACGGCCACGGCCTCACCCGCACCCGCGCCGACCTCGACGAGCTCCTCGCCCGCAGCGCCGTGACCGCCGGCGCCGAACTCCGCGAGAACACCAAGGTCACCGCCCCGCTCCGGGCGAACGGGCGGGTGAGCGGCGTCCGCACGGACGGCGGCGAGCACAGGGCCCGCCTGGTCATCGCCGCGGACGGGGCGTCGTCCCGGTTCTGCGTCTCCCTCGGGCTGCGGGCGCGCCGCGACCGTCCGATCGGCATCGCGGGCCGCCGCTACTTCCGCAGCCCCCGCCACGACGACGACCACCTCGAATGCTGGCTCGACCTGGCCCCGGCCGGCTACGGCTGGGTGTTCGGCATGGGCGACGGCACCTGCAACGTCGGCGTGGCGCTGCTCCGCGGCGAGCATCCCGACTACCACCGGCTCCTGTCCCGCTGGCTGGCCCCGCTCCCGCCGTCATGGGGGTTCACCGAGGAGAACGCCGTCGGGCCCGTCCGCGGCGCAGCGCTGCCCATGGGCTTCAGCCGCCAGCCGCACTACCTCCCGGGCCTGCTCCTCGTCGGCGACTCCGGCGGCATGGTCAACCCGTCCAACGGCGAGGGCATCGCGTACGCGCTCGAAGCGGCCCGCATCGCCGCCGACGTGATCACGACCGCGTTCTCGTCGGCGTTCCCCGAGCGGGTCCTGCGGACGTACCCGTCCGCGATCAAGCACGCCAACGGCGGCCCGTTCACCCTCGGCCGCGCCTTCACCCGCGCCATCGACGACCCGCGGATCATGCGCCTGGCCACCCGGCAGGGCCTGTCCCGCCCCGCCCTCATGCGCTTCGCGCTCAAGAT